>JADDRA010000084.1 GCA_016781105.1 Actinomycetota bacterium
TTTATGGCTCAGCCGCTCGGCGCGCACGCGAGCCCCTGGAGGGGTCCGACCAGCCCGGCACCCGCCTCAGCGAGCCCACGACCTGGTGCGCGGCTCTCCCGTCCGAGGGCGGCCCGTACCAGCGGTGAGTGACCACTTCTCCTAACGGCTACCTTCGCCGTTGGGCCGGAGCGGGACTCGCTTGACCGCGGTCTGCGCCGGCACGGTGGGCCCGATCGACATCCCCGTCCACGCTCGCTGGCAGGTTCTCCATGGCGACCACTGAGCATCGAGAACGAGAGCGAGGCTCGGGACGACCCCGGATCACCCCCGTGGCCCGGGCCGGGGTGGCCGTGGCGCTGAGCGCGCTCACCGTGGTGTGGATGTTCGGGCCTCGGGGGCTGCTGGCGGCATCCCTGGCCGTGGCCGTGGGCCTGGGCACGGCGTGGGCCCTCGGCATGTCGGTGCCGCTGTCCGCGCTGCGTGGAGACCCCTCCAGCGGGCGTGGCCTCTTTGTGGGCAGCTGGCCGCTAGATCCGGGCGGGTCCGGCCTGGCCGAGGCTCTGGAGCAGGTGCCCAGGTGGCTCCTGGTGGCGGTGGCGGCTGTGCCCGTCGCCGGGCTGGTGGGCTGGTTGCTCGGCCCCTTTACCGTTGTCGCCCTCGTCGTCGCCGCCGGGTTGGGCCTCACCGGCTACCGGCTGGTGCGCAACCTCGCCGTGCCCGTCGAGGGAGACCAGGATCGCCCCGCCACCTCGCGACCGTCGCCCCGCTTCCCCGGCGAGCTCCCCTGGCGCCGGCATCGCCCGGAGGGGAAGCATGTAGGTGCCCGGGGGCCGTCGTGGTGGGTTCCCGTGCCGTCCCAGGCCGGGTCCAGCGGCCCGGACGGCGCCACCGCCACGCAGCAAAGGGACGACCGGACCGAGGCAGCCGAGCACCCGGGGCAACGGCGATGGGATGGGCAGCGGTCCGCCCGGACCGAGCCGTTGCTTCACCAGCGTTTCCACCGGCCGGCCCCGCCATCGGCGTCCGGGAGCAGCCACCCGGAGCACGACCCGGCTGCCCCGGCGTGGATGTCGAGGGCTTCCACCCAGCCGGTCGAACCCGACCTGGGCGACCCGGCGTCGGTCCCGACGACTGAGGTGGGAGCCGGGGGCCACCTGACCGGCGGCCCGGGCTCTACAGTTGCCGACCCAGCCCCGAGTGAGGGCGATCACGCCGAGGCCACCGACCACCAGCCGTCGACCAAACCTGCTCTCGCGGTGGCTGATCGGGCCGGCGTCCGGCGGGATGCCGACCGGCGCTCCGCCCCGGGGGGCTGGTCGCGCCCGTCCCCCACCCAATGGCAGTGGGACGGGCGACCTCAGGGAGCCGACCACCGCCGCCGCACCCTGGTCGAGCGCCTCGAGGCGGGGAAGAGAGGCCTCTTGGACCGGGTCGGGGAGCCCGGGGAGGTGCCGGGATGGCTGATGGCGGCGGTGCCCGCCGTGCTCCTGGCCGGGCTGATGGCCTTGCTGCTCGGACCGCTGGCCCTGCTTGTCGTGGCCCTGCTGGGAGGGCTGGGCTTCGGCGGGTACCGGCTGGCGCAAGGCCTGGCCGTGCCCGACCAGCGCGACCTCTCGGACCTGCGGCGCCTGGGCCAGGCCCGGCAGCACCTCCGCCGCTCGGCGCCCGAGCGACCCAGCCTGCCGGAGCTGCTGCGGTTGGGAGACGCTCGGGAGCGGCTCCTCGGCTCGGGCGGGGTTCTGCCCGACGTGCCCGGGTGGGTGCCGGCGGCGGTGGCCGCCGTGCTGGTGACCGCGCTAGTGGCCTGGCTGCTCGGACCGCTGGCGCTGCTGGTCGTGGCCGTGCTGGCGGGGCTGGGCTTCGCCGGCCACCGGCTGGTGCGCATCCTCACCGTGCCGGTCGAGGGCGACGACCGCCCCGCCGCCGGCCCGGGGCCCCGTCTCGGCCGGGACCTGCCCTGGCGCCGGGACCGTCCCGAAGCGGATGCGCTCATCCGCCGGCTGACCTGGCGCCGGGACCGTCCCGAGGGCAGCCAGCCTGTTCGCCGCCAGCCCTCGTGGTCGCCATCAGTGCTGTTCCGCTCCCTCGCCACCGGGCCCGGTCCCGCCGGGGCCAGTGCCCCCGAGCGGGACCACTGGGTCGAGACTTCCGAGCTGCCCGAGGAGCGGAAGTGGGCCGAGCAATGGTCCCGCCTGACCGAGCAGCAGCATGCCCGTACGGCGCCGGCCCCGCCGGCGCCGACTGGCGGCCGGCCCGGCTTGGCGACGGTGCCCGCCCAGGCGTGGACACCGCGGGCCCACACCCGGCCTATCCACCACCAGACCGACCCGGCGCCCATCCCGGCCGCAGGTGACGGAAACCATCCAGAGGCGACGGGCCGCCAGTGTGGCCACCCGGCGCCCGCCCCGGCGGTGGACGACCGCCGTGAGGGGACCAACGGCCAGACCGACACGGTCCCCATCCCGCGGGCCCGGCCCGGCGACGGCGCCCAAGCGACCAAGGGTCACCAGGATGAGCCGGCGCCTGCCCCCGTGCCAGGGAAGGGTGCCGGTTCCGTGTCGGCCAACGGCCAGGCCGGCACCGCGCGCGTCCCGGCGTGGACACCGAGGGCCCACACCCAGCCGATCCAGGCCCACCGGCCCGACCCGGCGCCCGGCCCCTCCGTGGTCGACGGTGCGGGCACCCGGCCGGACCGCGACCAGGGCCCACGTACGTCGGTTGCGGCTCCGCCGCGCCCCGAGCCCTGGCAGTGGGACGGGCGACCTCAGGGAGCCGACCACCGCCGCCGCACCCTGGTCGAGCGCCTCGAGGCGGGGAAGAGAGGCCTCTTGGACCGGGTCGGGGAGCCCGGGGAGGTGCCGGGATGGCTGATGGCGGCGGTGCCCGCCGTGCTCCTGGCCGGGCTGATGGCCTTGCTGCTCGGACCGCTGGCCCTGCTTGTCGTGGCCCTGCTGGGAGGGCTGGGCTTCGGCGGGTACCGGCTGGCGCAAGGCCTGGCCGTGCCCGACCAGCGCGACCTCTCGGACCTGCGGCGCCTGGGCCAGGCCCGGCAGCACCTCCGCCGCTCGGCGCCCGAGCGACCCAGCCTGCCGGAGCTGCTGCGGTTGGGAGACGCTCGGGAGCGGCTCCTCGGCTCGGGCGGGGTTCTGCCCGACGTGCCCGGGTGGGTGCCGGCGGCGGTGGCCGCCGTGCTGGTGACCGCGCTAGTGGCCTGGCTGCTCGGACCGCTGGCGCTGCTGGTCGTGGCCGTGCTGGCGGGGCTGGGCTTCGCCGGCCACCGGCTGGTGCGCATCCTCACCGTGCCGGTCGAGGGCGACGACCGCCCCGCCGCCGGCCCGGGGCCCCGTCTCGGCCGGGACCTGCCCTGGCGCCGGGACCGTCCCGAAGCGGATGCGCTCATCCGCCGGCTGACCTGGCGCCGGGACCGTCCCGAGGGCAGCCAGCCTGTTCGCCGCCAGCCCTCGTGGTCGCCATCAGTGCTGTTCCGCTCCCTCGCCACCGGGCCCGGTCCCGCCGGGGCCAGTGCCCCCGAGCGGGACCACTGGGTCGAGACTTCCGAGCTGCCCGAGGAGCGGAAGTGGGCCGAGCAATGGTCCCGCCTGACCGAGCAGCAGCATGCCCGTACGGCGCCGGCCCCGCCGGCGCCGACTGGCGGCCGGCCCGGCTTGGCGACGGTGCCCGCCCAGGCGTGGACACCGCGGGCCCACACCCGGCCTATCCACCACCAGACCGACCCGGCGCCGGCCCCGGCAGCCAGGGCTGACGGCGGTGCCCAGGCGACCAGCGACCAGCGTTCCCACACGGCGCCTGCCCCGTCGTGGAACCCGCCAGCCCACCCCCAGCCGACCGGCGACCGGCGTCCCCACCCGTCGCCCGCCCCGGCGGTGGGCGCCGGCGCTGCCACCCGGCCCCTCCACCACCAGCAGGTCCCTTCGGCTGGTCCGCCGCCCCCCGAGCCCTGGCAGTGGCAGGGCCGCCCGCAGCCCGCGCCGCAGCCGGCCCGCCCCCCGGGCCGGCGCAGCGAGGCGCAGCACGAGGGGCTCTTCGTCCTCCCCGGCCCGCTGGCGGAGGTGCCTGGCTGGCTGGTGGTGGCGGTGCCCGCCCTCCTCATCGCCGGCCTGCTGGGCTGGCTGGTCGGTCCCGCGGCCATGGTCGCGGTGGTGGTCCTGGCCGGCCTCGGGTTGGCCGGCGACCGACTGGTGCGGATCCTCGGCGCGCCCGGCGACCCGGGGAGCCAGGACGGGGACGCCGTCACCGCACCCCGACGGCCCGTTGCCGGCATCCTCCCCTGGGAGCGGGCGCAGGCTCACTCCGACCACGGGCGCAGGCAGGGAGTCGCCACCGCGGCCACGGGCCGCATGCCCTCGACCAGGCCGGGGCACGAGGGCAGGCAGCCGGCCCCGGCCGAGTGGGGCCGCACCACCTGGGCCTTCCCGCACGCCGCCGGGCAGCCGGCGACCTGGAGGCCGGCCCCGGGGGCACGACCGCAGCGTGACCAGGGCGGGAGCTCCGTGTGGAGCGAGCGGCTGGAGAAGCTGCCCCAGGGCTGCCTGGTCTCTGCCCTCGTCGCCACGGGGCTGTGGTTCGCCTTCTGGGCGGTCGTCCTTGTCTTCGCCCTCTACGTCCTGGTCGGCGGGACGTTCCCCTGATGCGCTCGACGAGCCAGGGCCTGGCGCCTCCGGCCGTGACACGCCCAACCCACCGGTCCCTTCCACACCCGCTGCTTCAAGGCCCAGCTGGTCTGTCGCCAGGAAGAGCCGCCCCTCGATCCGGTGGCGGCGCGAGATCACCGGGCGTCGCGCCCTTCGCCGAGCCGCTCGAGGTGCTCTGATGCGAAGCTACGACCTGCTGCCTTCTTCGAACCCGGGGCCGGCGGGGCCGGGACCGCGCTCACCCCTCCTCGCGGCCGGCAGCACGATGCAGGAGTCGCCGCCGTGGGATGGAACCGACCGGAGGTCGCCGACGTGGAGACGTCCCGGAAGCTGATCTTCTCCTCGACGGTGGTCCCGACCACGAGGCCGGGGCATGGGCGGTCCTCCGCCTGGCCCAGCGCGCCGCCAAAGCGTCACTGGACGCCGAGATCTTCCTCGCCGGACCGGCCACCGGCCTGCTCGACCGTACCGTCCGTGAACAGCTCGATGTCGGCCCAAGGAGTCACTCGAGTCGGTCCTGGCCGCCGGCATACCCATCTCGGTGGCGCCGGGCTGAGCCCCTTCCCGGGGCGTGTCCGGGTTCGGACAAGGAGGAGACCAGGGCCCGGCCGAGGGAGGTCGGGGACATGGTGCGGGAGTGTGACGTCGCGCGCTCAACCACCCCATCGCACACCTGCCGATGACGGTCGTCACGCCCAGCCCGCCCGAGCAGCTGGTTCAGCTCGGTGTTGGCCCTCGGTGGCGGCGGCCTGACGTGCCCAGTATCGGC
>JADDRA010000053.1 GCA_016781105.1 Actinomycetota bacterium
CGCGACGCGCACCACGGCCCGGGCGATCGCCCCCGCCCGCTCGAGCGCGCCGGCATCGGGGGCAGGCGCCGGCTCCTCGTGGCCGCTCGCCGGCCCCGAGGCCGGTCCGGCCCCTTCGGCCCCCGGGGTCCCCGGTTCGGTCTGCTCCTGGCTGCGCCGCTTCGACCTCCGGGTCGGGCGCCGGCGCCGCCTCGGTTCCCCTGGAGCACGTCGCCCCGAGGGGACGAGCACGGCCACCAGCGCGCCCACCAGCGGGGTCAGCAGGGCGGCCACGAGCACGGCGGCGTTCACGGCCGATCGCCCATCCGAGCGGGCTAGAGCCCCACGCGACCGGCGGTGACGGCGGCGCCGAGCGCAGCGGCCACCACGGCGGCAGTTAGGGCCAGGCCGGCAGTGGCCTGTTGCCAGCGCAGGGAGGACACGGCGGCGGCCACCACGACCGCCACCACGGTGGCGCCCAGGCGCACGGGCAGGTCGACGGCGAAGGCGGGACCGGCGACCGCCACGGCCGCGGCCGAGCCGGTGGCCACGGCGCTGACCAGGGCGGCGGGGCGGGGTCGGCGCCGGCGAGGAACCGGCTCAACGGGGCCGGCGTCGTCGTCGCCCGCGGCCCGGGGTGAGGACAGGACCAGGGCGGCGGCCGCGAACCAGGCCGAGGCGGCCGCGCTGCCGGGACCGACGACCCCGCCCGCGCCCAGCACCGACTGGGCGCCGACGATGGCCTCGAGCGAGGGGGTCCCCCAGCGCTCCAGCACGGCGAGGACGGCCAGGAGGACGGCCCCGACGGCCAGGGGCCGGGCCACCAGCAGCGCCAGCAGGGCGGCCAGGACGAGGACGTGACCGGTGGAGGAGAGGGCGAGGACGGCGACGCCCCCGGCGGCGCTCAGCCGGAGGGGGCCGAGCGCGGCGAGCGAACCGCTGCGAGGGGGAAGGTCCGGTGCAGGTGGTTCCAGCAGCAGCTCGGACAGACCTCGACGACGTAGGCGGCGCGCTCGCCGCTTCCGCCCGACAGGCGCTTCAGCTCCTTCGGGCTCGTCACGCAGCGACCGTTCGCCGGCATCCTCGTCCCGAACACGTAGGTCACGAGCACGAGCTTTGCGTCGTCGCAGATGGGGCACTGCTGGGTCGACTCCTCTCCGACGTTGCGGGCCGCCCGCACCAACTCGGGATGGGCGTCACACACCTCGTGGCGAGCCAGGCGACCTTTGCGGAAGTCAGCCACGACGGCCTGGCGGGCGAGACGGTAGTCGACCTCGCCCGAAGCCCTGACCCCGTCACCTCCGGGCGTCGGCAGGCCGAACGGCATCGCGGAAGGCTACCGGCGGGCTTCGCCCGCCAGAACGGCGATCAGCCGCCTCCGGCGCGCTGACCGGCTGTTCCGACAAGGCCAAGGCTCGCTGCGCTCGGCCCCTGCGGGCTTCGCCCGCCACAACCGCGACGGGCCGCCTCCGGCGCGCTGACCGGCTGTTCCGACAAGGCCAAGGCTCGCTGCGCTCGGCCCCTGCGGGCTTCGCCCGCCACAACCGCGACGGGCCGCCTCCGGCGGCGCTGGCTGCTGTTCCGACAAGGCCAAGGCTCGCTGCGCTCGGACGGCCTTGTCGGCGATATATCGGGCCGATAGATTGAGTCGAGTGATCGAGCTGGCCATCCTTGGGATCCTGAAGGAGTCCGAACTCCACGGCTACGAGCTCAAGAAGCACCTCCGCCGGGTGCTCGGGCCGCTGTCGAACGTGTCCTTCGGCTCGCTCTACCCGGCCCTCAACCGCCTGGAGCGCCAGGGCGCGGTCGCCGTGGTGGCCGTCGACGAGGGTGCCGCCCGGGCCGTCCCGCCCATGACCGGCTCGTTCGCCGGTGAGGCCGCCGCCTTCCGGGCCCGGCGGCTGGTCACCCGGGGGCCTCGCAACAAGAAGGTGTACGGCATCACCGCCGCCGGCGAGGCCCGCCTGGCCGAGCTCATGGCCGACCCGGCCGAGGACGAGCGCAGCTTCGGCATGAAGCTCGCGTTCTTCCGCTGGTGCGACCGGCCCACCCGCCTCCACCTGCTCGAGCGCCGCCGGTCCAGCCTGCGCGCGCGCCTGGAGGAAACCCGCCGGGCGGTCGGCACCCGGGGCAACGACGACCCGTACGTCCGGGCCCTGATGGAGCACGACACCGAGTCGACCATGCACGACATCGCCTGGATCAACCGTCTCATCGCCAGCGAGGAACAGGCCGGCGAGGAGCGAGCGACCGAACCCACCGGAGGTCAGCCATGAGCACCCCAGCCGCACCCATCCGCCTCGCCGTCGCCGGCGTGGGGAATTGCGCCAGCGCCCTGCTCCAGGGCCTGGCCTACTACCACGACGCCGATCCGAGCGACGACGTGCCCGGGCTCATGCACGTCGAGCTGGGGGGCTACCACATCCGCGACATCTCGCTGGTGGCGGCCTTCGACGTCGACGCGGCCAAGGTGGGCCTCGACGCCGGCAAAGCCATCTTCGCCAGCCAGAACAACACCTTGCGCTTCGCCCCGGTGGGTGAGCTCGGGGTGACCGTGCAGCGGGCGCCCACGCTCGACGGCTTCGGCCGCTACTACCGGGAGATCTGCGAGGAGAGCCCGGCCGAGCCGGTCGACGTGGCCGCCGCGCTGCGGGAGGCCCGGGCCCATGTGCTGGTCTCCTACCTCCCCGTCGGCTCCGAAGAGGCCCAGCAGCACTACGCCGAAGCCTGCCTGGAGGCGGGCGTGGCCTTCGTCAACGCCATCCCCGTGTTCATCGCCAGCGACCCGGCCTGGGCCGAGCGCTTTCGCGCCGCCGGGGTGCCCATCGTGGGCGACGACATCAAGAGCCAGGTCGGGGCCACCATCGTGCACCGCATCCTGGCCCGGCTCTTCGAGGACCGGGGCATGGTGCTCGACCGCACCTACCAGCTCAACGTGGGCGGCAACATGGACTTCAAGAACATGCTCGAGCGCGACCGGCTGGAGTCCAAGAAGGTGTCCAAGACCCAGTCGGTCACCAGCCAGGTCGAGCACGGCATCGCCGCCGACGATGTGCACATCGGCCCATCCGACCACGTGCCCTGGCTCGACGACCGCAAGTGGGCCTACATCCGCATGGAGGGCCGCAACTTCGGCGACGCCCCCCTCAACGTCGAGCTCAAGCTGGAGGTGTGGGACTCGCCCAACTCGGCCGGCGTCATCATCGACGCCGTGCGCTGCGCCAAGCTGGCCCTGGACCGAGGAGTGGGCGGTCCCCTGCTCGGCCCCTCGGCCTACTTCATGAAGTCCCCGCCGGTGCAGTACCACGACGACCAGGCCCGGCGCATGGTGGAGGAGTTCATCGCCGGCAGCTGACCGTCCCTCGTTCCTTGTCGCGTTCGGTACCGCCTCGGTACGGAACGCGACAAAGAACAGAGGGGGCTACGTCCGTGACGCGCTGGGGACCAGCTCGAGGGCGGCGGCGACGACCTCGGCGGGGTCGAGGTCGAGGCACTCCCGGGCGTAGGGGCAGTGGATCTCGTAGCACGGGGCGCACCAGGTGGGACGGCGCAGCAGGCGGGCCGGGCTGGTGCGGGGCGTCCACTGGGACTCCAGGTCAGTGCCCGCGAAGGTGACCACCACCGGCCGGGCGAACGCGTCGGCCAGGTGCATGGCCCCCGAGTCGTTGCCCACCACCAGGCACGCCCGGGCGACCACGGCGGCCAGCTCGGGGACCGACGTCGCCCCGCACAGCGAGCGCAGCGCCGCGTCCGGCCCGGCGGCCGCCACCACCTCCTCGGCCAGGGGCACGTCGCCCGGCGAGCCGACGACCACGACGGGCAGACCGGTCGCCTCGACCAGGCCCCGGGCCACGGCACCGAAGCGGCCGGGGTCGTAGCGCCGGGCCGGAGCGCTCGCCCCCGGAGCCAGGGCCACGAACGGCCCGCTCGGAGCCACGCCCACGCCGGTCAGCGCCTCGTCGGCCCGGCCGACCACGGCCGCGGGCACGGCCAGCTCCAGGTGACGGCCCGCGACGGGCATGCCGATCGCCTCCAGGAGGGCGAGGTTGCGCTCGACCTGGTGGCACTCGTCGGGCGGCGACGCCAGCTCGTGGCTGAGCACGCCGCCCCCGAACTCCTTGGACTGGCCCACCCGCGCGGGCACGCCGGCCAGCACGCAGGCGTAGCCGGCGGGCAACGCTGACTGGGAGAAGCTGGTGAAGATCAGGGCCAGGTCGAAGCGCCCGGCGGCGAGCCGGCCCACCAGCGCCTGCTCCCGGCCCGGATCGGGCGGCCCGACCGGACCCAGCTCCTGCCACAGCACCTCCTCGGCCATCACCCGGTCGACCCACGGCAGCAGGGGTGCCATCCGGGCCCCCGTGGGCGACGCCAGCAGCGTCACCTCGGCACCGGGCAGGGCCGCCCGCACGGACCGCAGCGCCGGGGTCAGCATGGCGATGTCGCCCAGGTTGTCCAGGCGCACGACCAGGACCCGCTCGGCCCCGGCCCAGGCGCCGGCCGGCGCCGTCACTCAGCCGTCGCCCGGCCCGGTGCCGGAGGTGGAGCTCAACACGAGCGGCGCGTCGACCAGCCGCTCGGGCAGGGTCGTCTCCAGCTCCTGGTGGTAGGCCCCCGAGGGCAGGACGCCACAGCCGCCGAAGCGGCCCATGACCCGAAGCTGGGCCAGCACGTCCTCGCCCACATGGTCAGGGGGGAGGTCGGTCCAGAAGTCGAACCCGCCCGCCGCCCGCAGCTTGGCGCTGTCGTAGAGCACGCAGCCCCCGGTCCAGGCCACCCGGTAGACGAAGCGGTCGTGCCGTCCCAAGCCGAGGCGCTCCTCGACGTGCAGCGCGTTGGCGGCGTTGTGCAGGCGGTGGCGGGACCATGCCGGGCTGTCGGGCGTCACCACCTCGGGCCGCACCGGCTCGTCCCAGGCATCGACGTCCTGCTCGTGGGGCCGCACGTCGTGGCGGTGGCTGAGTCCGACCAACGGGACGCCCACGAACCCGCAGGCCTGCTCGTCCATGGTCGTGACCAGGCGCTCCAGCACCTCGGGGGCGAGGACGACATCGTCGTCGAGGAACAGCACCCGGCTGGCCCGGGCCTGGGCGAGCAGGAAGGCCCGCTGCTCGGCCATGCCCCGACGGGGCAGGTGATGGTGCACGGTCACGGGGTGACCTCGCGCCTCCAGCACCCGGACCACGGTGGCCAGCTCGCCCCGGTCGGAGAGCGATTCGCTCTGGTCGGAGACGACCACGCCGAAGCTCGTGTAGGTCTGGCCCACCAGGCTGGTGAGGGTGACGGCCAGCGCCGCGGGACGGCGGTAGGTCGGGACCAGGACCTCGACCTCGGGGGTGCTCATCGGGCCCCGGTGCGGATGCGCTCGATGATGCTCGTGGTCGACTCGTCCTCGTAGGGCAGGAAGTGCAGGGTCCCCCCCAACCGCTCGACCTGGGCCGCCTCCGGCAGCCGCTCCCGGGAGTAGTCCCCGCCCTTGACGTAGACCTCGGGACGGAGCTCCTCGATGATCTCCCCAGGCGTGTCCTGGTCGAAGACGATGACGTGGTCGATGCAGCTGAGGGCGGAAAGGACCCGCACCCGGGCGCTGTCGGCGCACACCGGGCGGTCGGCGCCCTTGAGCCGGCGGACGCTCTCGTCGGAGTTGACGCCGACCACGAGGACGTCGCCCAGCGCCTTGGCCCGGCTCAGGTAGCCCACGTGGCCCCGGTGCAGCAGGTCGAAGCAGCCGTTGGTGAAGACGATGCGCTTGCCCGACCGGCGGTGGGCCGACACCTGCTCGGCCAGGGCGGGGAGGGGCAGGGCCTTGTCGGCTCCGGCCACGTGCTGGCGCAGGGCGGTGGCGGTGCACGTGGTGGTCCCCGCCTCGGTCACGACCAGCTCGGCCGCCCCCTCGGCCAGCTCCACCGCCGCCCGGGGTGCGCCGCCGGCGGCCAGGGCCAGGGTGAGGGCGCTCACGAAGGTGTCGCCGGCCCCGCTGACCCGCGGGTGGGCGACGGCCCGGGCGTAGGTCCGGTACGGCGGCTGGCCCGCCTCCAGGAGCAGGGCCCCGTCGGCGTCGAGCGTGACGCACACCAGCCGGGCGCCCGTCCGGGCCAGCAGCTCCTCGCTGCCCGCCTGGATCTGCTCGCCCCGCGCCGGGCCCGGGTCGAGGTGGCGGGCCCCGAGCAGGCGCACCGCCTCGTCGTAGTTGGGCTTGACCACGCTCGGCCGGGCGTCCCGGTAGGCGCTGGGCTCTCGGGCGTCGACGACGAGCAGGCCGGGACGGGTCTCGGCCACGGCTCGGCGCAGGCGGGAGGTCATGAGGCCGGCACCGTTGTCGGACACCACCACGGCGTGCGCCTCGGCCGCTCCGTCCGCCAGCGCGGCCACCAGGGTTGCCTCGGTGTCGACGTCGGGAGGCTCGTCGCCACCCTGGTCGAGGCGGGCCACGATCTGGCCGTCGGCCACCACCCGCTGCTTGGCGATGGTGGTCGAGCGAGGTCGTCGCGCCAGCACCGAGGTGTCCACGCCGGCGCCGTCCAGGGCGCGAGCGAGGAGGTCGGCCTCGTCGTCGTCGCCCACCGCCGAGACGAGCTGCACCGATGCGCCCAGGGCGGCCAGGTTGGCGGCGGTGTTGGCCGCGCCCCCGGGGGCGTGGCGGCGCCGGCGCAGGGCGACCACCGGGACCGGCGCCTCCCGGCACAGGCCCCGGGCCTGGCCCTCGAGGTCGACGTCGAGCATGGCCTCCCCCACCACCAGGACGCGCAACCCGGCGAAGCGGTCGAGCAGGGTGACCAGGTCGTGGGTCTGCCTCACACCGTGACCTCCACGGCCCCCACGTCGGCCATGGCCCGGCTCACCACCTGGCCGCTCGCCACCTGGTGCAGGGTCTCGTCCCAGTCGGTGGCGAAGCGCTCGATGCCGAAGCGGCGCTCGGCCTCCCGCCTGCCCGCCTCGCCCAGGGCCCGGGCCAGGTCGGGGTCGGCCAGCAGGGCGCGCATGCGCTCGACGAGCACCGCCGGATCGGTGTGCACGTAGCCGGTGCGGCCGTCGTCGATCATCGTCACCAGCTCGGTGGTGGCCAGGCCCACCACGGGCAGGCCCAGCATCATGGCCTCGCACACGGCCAGGCCCAGGCTGGTGTAGCGGATGGGGTGGAAGAAGAACCGGTAGGGGGCCGAGAAGGCGGCCAGCTCCGGGGCGGGGACCTCGCCCACGCCTCCCAGCTCCCCGGCGCCCATCCCCACCAGGTCGAGGGGCACCTCGGCCCGCACCCGGGCGAACACGTCGGCGCCGAGGCGGCGCCCACGCCGGGCGAGGTGGTTGACCACGACCAGGCCTCGGGCCAGCTCACCGGTGGCCCGCAGCGCGGGGGCGACCACCCCGTGCTCGATGACCCGGCTCGGCGTGGCCCCGCAGTCCCACATGAGCCGGTTGAAGGGGGTCACGTGCACGACCAGGGCCTCGGGGTCGTCGACCGGGTGGCGGGTGTCGGTGGGATGGCCCTGGGGCGGGTCGTGCTCGAGGTGGACCCGGGGCCCGGCCCGTTGGTCGGGGGAGAGGACCTCGTGGCGGTCGACCTGCCAGTTGCGCACCGACTGGGTGAGGACCACGTCGACCTCGAGGCCGGCCACCTCCTCGGCCGGCACCTCGTGGAGGTTGGGCGCGCCGAGCGAGCCCCGCCCTCCGTAGCCCTCCGGTCGCCCGGGCTTGACCGGCAGGTACCAGTCGACGGGCACGTGGGCCAGCGCGGCCAGGTAGCTCCCGTGGACGTGCCAGGTCAGGACGCGCAACCGGGACACGCTGGTGCGCTACCCGCTTCTGCTCCTCCTCACGCCGCGGCGGACCCGCCCTCAGCGAAGCGGTGGGAGGTCGGCCGTGGCCTTGCGGAGCAGGTCGCGCAGGGTGCGCTGCTCGGCCCGGGAGACGGCGGCGATGCCGGGCGGGGGCACCGACAGCAGCTCCAGGGCCTGCTCCCGCACCTTGGCCCCAGACCGGTGAGGTGGACCGTCTTGGCCCGGCGATCGGCCGTGTCGACCTGCCGGCCGGCCAGGCCCCGCTCCTCCAGGTCGTCGACCACGGCGGTGACCCACGAGGGATCGCAGTGCCACTCCTCCACCATGGCTCTCATGGGCTTGCCCTCACCGGGCACGAGGCACAGCAGGCCCCACCGACCATCCCCGGGGTGAGGGCCAGGCTGTCGGCGATCTCCACGAAGCGCCGGCGCTTCTCGGCGCTCTTGAAGAGCTGCACGATGCACACCCAGGCCTCCGACCCCGGGTCCTGCTCCATCCCCGGCGTGGTAGAGGGCGCTCGAACAGTGAGAGGGGTAAACGATGACCGCGCTCAAGGCTGAGCGTAGGGTCGCTCGGGTGAGCGACGCGGCCATCGTCCTCGAGGACGTCGTCAAGCGCTTCGGCGAGGTGCGGGCCCTCGACGGGCTCGATCTGGCCGTGGCCCCCGGCACCGTCTACGGCCTGCTGGGCCCCAACGGGGCGGGCAAGACCACGGCCGTGCGGGTGCTGACCACGCTCACCCGGCCCGACGCCGGCCACGCCCGGGTGCTCGGCCTCGACGTGGTCGCCCGGCCCGAAGCGGTCCGGGCCCACATCGGCCTGGCCGGCCAGTACGCCGCCGTGGACGAGAACCTGACCGGCCGGGAGAACCTGCGCCTGATGGGGCGCCTGACCCACCTCCCCCGCCGCATGGTGGCCGCCCGAGCCGACGAGCTCCTGGAGCGCTTCGAGCTGACCGGGGCCGCCGACCGGTCCACCCGGACCTACTCGGGAGGCATGCGCCGGCGTCTCGACCTGGCCGCCGCCCTGGTCCACCGTCCCCCCGTGCTGTTCCTCGACGAGCCCACCACCGGGCTCGACCCCCACAGCCGGCGCGAGCTGTGGGGCATCATCGAGGAGCTGGTGCGGGAGGGGACCACCCTGCTGCTCACCACCCAGTACCTCGAGGAGGCCGACCGCCTGGCCGGGCGGGTGGCGGTGATCGACGGGGGCCGGGTCATCGCCGAGGGCACCTCGGCCGAGCTCAAGGCCCAGATGGCCACCACCGTCATCGAGCTGGCCTTCCACGACCGCGACCAGGCCGGGCGGGCCGCCGAGCTGGTGGCACCACTGGCGACGGCCCCGGCCCTGGTCGAGGGCAGCGGGGTCGAGGTGCCCGTGGACGACGGTCCCCGCTCCCTCGTCGAGGCCCTGCGCACCCTCGACCGGGCCGGCCTGGCGGTGGCCTCGGTGGCCCTGCGCGAGCCCAGCCTGGACGACGTGTTCCTGGCCCTGACCGGGCGCCGGGCCGAGCGGGCCGGCGGGGGCGAGGGCGGCGCCTCCCGGCGCGCAGATGACGGCGCCCCGCCCGCTGACGACGCCCACCGCCACGCTGCCCTGGCGGGGAGGGGGAGGACGCCACGATGAGCGCGGCCCCGACCGCCGCCGGCCTCGGCGGGACGCCCGAGCTCGACCCGGCCCCGAGCCCGGGCACCCGGCTGCGCTGGGCGGTGTCCGACGCCGCCGCCGTGACCGGGCGGAACCTGCTCGCCTACGTGCGCGTGCCCCAGCTCGTGGTCTTCTCCACCATCCAGCCGATCATGTTCGTGCTCATCTTCCGCTACGTCTTCGGCGGTGCCATCCAGGTCCCCGGCGGATCCTTCGTCGACTTCCTGATGCCCGGCATCTTCGTGCAGACCGTCGCCTTTGGCGCGGTGGGCACCGGCGTCGGCCTGGCCGAGGACCTGGGCAAGGGGCTCATCGAGCGCTTCCGCTCGCTGCCCATGGCCCGCTCCTCGGTGCTGGCCGGGCGCACCGCCGCCGACCTCGTGCGCAACGTCTTCGTCGTCTTCCTCATGTGCGTGGTGGGGTTCCTCGTGGGCTTCCGGGTGGGCACCGGCCCGATCGCCTTCCTGGCCGGGATCCTGGTCATCCTGGCCTTCGGCTACGCCCTGTCGTGGGTCTTCGCCCTGGTCGGGTTGAGGGCGGCCAACGCCGAGACCGCCCAAGCGGTGGCCTTCCCCACGCTGTTCCCCCTGGTGTTCGCCTCGTCGGCCTTCGTGCCCGTCGAGTCCATGCCGGGCTGGTTGCAGGCCTTCGCCGCCAACCAGCCGGTCTCGGTCACCGTCGACGCCACCCGGGCGCTCATGCTCGGGGGGCCCACCGCCGGCGTGGTGCTCCAGGCCCTGGCCTGGACCGTGGGCATCCTGGCCGTCTTCGCCCCCCTCGCCGTCCGCCGCTACCGCCGAGCCGGCTAGCCGACGAGGTCCCCGGCCCGGGGTCACGGGTCCCCGGCGCGGGCCCTCCGGCGACGTAGCGTCGAGGCCGTGGCCGACGCCGCCCCCCTGCACGAACAGGAACGTGAGGACTCCGCCACCTCGGACCGGGAATGGCGGGTCCAGCAGGTGGGTCGGCTCGTGCTGGCCGGCGTCCTCCTGGCCGCTCTGGCCGGGGTGTTCGGACCGGGCCCGTTGAGCTGGTCGAGCGTGACCGGGGACGACGACCGGCTCGTGGTCGACTACTCCCGGTTCGCTCGCGCCGGTGGCCCCGTCGCCCTGGGCCTCCAGGTCGCACCCGAAGCGGTCCAGGACGGCCAGGTCCAGCTCTGGGTGAGCAACGAGCTCCTGGAGAGCCTGGAGGTGCGCCAGATCACGCCCGAGCCCGACTCCCAGACGGTGGTCGCCGGCGGTCCGGGTGGGGGCGTCGTGCTCGTCTTCTCGGTGGAGCCCGGCGCCGGGCTCGGTGCCCGCATCGACGCCACGGGCGACGCCATCGGGTTCCGAGAGGGAGCCGTCGGGCTGGTGGGTGACGAACCGCTCAGCTTCGGTCAGCTCTACTACCCCTAGGAGGCCGGTGTGGACGCGGTCCTGCGCGCGGGGTGCATCTACCTGTTCCTCCTCGTGGTCTTCCGCGTGGCCGGCAAGCGGACCCTGGCGGAGGTCACCCCGTTCGAGTTCGTCCTCTTTCTGGTGATCGGGGAGGCCACCCAGCAAGGCTTGCTGGGGGAGGACTTCTCGGTCACCAACGCCCTGCTCGTCATCTCCACCCTCGTCGGCATCGACATCGGCCTCGGCCTGGCCAAGCAACGGGTCCCCCGCCTGGAGCGGGCGGTCGAGGGCAAACCCGTCGTGATCTTCGCCGACGGGGCCCCGCTGGGCCAGCACATGCGCCGGGCCCGCCTCGACGAGTCCGACATCCTGGAGGCAGCCCGCACCAAGCAGGGCCTGGAGAGCCTCGACCAAGTGAAGTTCGCCGTCCTCGAGCGCTCGGGAGGGATCTCCATCATCCCCCGGTGATGCGGACGGGCTCCTCGATGAGGTGGGTCTCGAGAGGGCCGTCGGGCTCGAACCAGGGTGCCTCGGGCAGGCCGTCGGGGCAGAGCCTCCAGCGCCGACCGACGCGGTCGATGCCCACCGGGTACAGGGTGAGGACGCCGTCGGCGCCGATGTGCAGGCGCACGAAGTGCTTGAGGTCGGCGTGGTGCAGGGGGGCAAAGGCCTCGTTGCCGTGGAAGCCCAGGCAGTTGGTGGCCCACAGGTAGCCCGACATGCCGAGCGTCCCCGCCAGACCGCCCAGCACCGCCACCAGCCCGAGGAAGACCGCCACCGAGGGCAGGGTGGTCAGCTGGAGCGACGACGCCAGGCGGGACGAGACGATCATGATCCCGGCCACGCTGGCCAGCTGCAGGGACCCGTGCACGGCACCCAGCGCCACCCGGGTGAAGCCACTGGCCTCGTGGGCGAAGCGGACCATGGCCCCGAGCGTGAGGACCATGAGCAGGATCAACAGGAAGGCGGTGGGGCTGGCCCAGACCGCGGTCCAGAGGTCACCGAGCCCGAGGGCCCGATGGGCGTCGCCGAGGTGCAGTCCCAGCATGAACGCCAGCAGCACCTGGACGGTGCCGAAGAGGGCGGCCAGAGGAAGGTTGTAGGGAGGCAGGAGCCAGACCCGCTTGCGCAACCCCCGGGAGACGGCCGCCGACGGGTAGGTGGCCACCCGGCGGAACCGGGCCTCGCAGTCCTCGCCGGGCATCTCCATGTGCTCGGGCAGGTGGTGGGTGGGGTGCAGGAACGCACCACCCCCGCCCGAGGTGACGTGGTGGCGGATCCCCTCCTCCTCCTCCTCGTAGCGGCAGTAGTGGTGCTTGCCGCTCTGCAGGTAGAGCACCACGCGCGCGCCGGTGGGCTCGATGACCTGGCGCTCGATGTACTCGAGGTTGCGGTCGGAGTACGACTCGGCCTTGCTGCGACCGCTCTCGACCTCCTTGGCCACGCACAGCACGATGCGGTCGCCGGGCGCCACCCGCTCGGACGCCACGTCGTGGAAGTAGCGGAGCTGGGCCTCGTCGAGGTAGGCGCCGAACTGGATGTCGATGCCCCACAGCCACCAGCGGTGGGGGAGCTGCACGGCGAAGTAGCTCCGGCGCTGGCGGGTCTTCCAGCCCCCGATCCAGCGCCCCCGGCAGAAGATGCTGGTGAAGTTGTGGAGCCCGTCGTACCAGTCGTGGCTGCCGGGCACGGCCAGCAGCTCGGGGTTCTCGCCGTGGACGCAGGGCAGCGCCGCCCGGTAGGGCCCGAGCGTGCGGTTCTCGTACTCGTCGCGCGTCGGCACCGGGTACGCCTGGTCGCCACCCATGACCAGGATCCGTCCCCGCTCCGTGGTCACGGTCCGCCCGGCGCAGTCCAGGTCGAGCTGCTCGGCGGCCAGGAGCCGGGCCACGGTGTAGGTCGAGTCCCACCCGTCGCCCAGGTCGGCCACGTAGTCGAACCACAGCTCGGGACCCTCCGAGCGGTCGAGGACCTCGGCCTCCACCAGGGCCTGGAGCTCTCGGTTGTCGGCATAGGACCCGAAGATGCCCGACAGCACCACCCGGGCGGCGGTGTCGACGAGCTGGTGGGGATCGAGCCACCGCACCATGGGCCGGCGCACGAAACCCAGCTCCGAAGGAGCCGTCGACGCCGGACGGGCGGGGCAGACATGATCGGCGCCCGCCTGCGAAGCCTCGGAGACGGACGCTTCGGACGTCTCGGCTGCCTCGGAGCCGGCTGCCTCGGTTGTCTCGGCTGCCCCGGCGACGGAGACCTGGGAGACGGCTGCCTCGGTTGTCTCGGCTGCCTCGGTCATGCGCGCCCGCCCCCCATGCCCTCCACCACCACGGCCGCGCCCGTCCCGCCCAGGCCCCCGAGCGCGGCCACACCGTAGCGCCCCCGCCCCTCAGCCAGGCGGTGGACCAGGCGGGCGACCATGGCGACACCCTCGGCGCCGGGAGCCAGGCCCCGGGCGAGAGCACCCCCGTCCACGTTGACCCGCTGGGGGCCCAACCCCAACTCGGCCATCCAGTCGAGCGCGACCGGCGCGAAGCACTCGTCGACCTCGAAGCGGTCCACGCCGGTCGCGGCCAGGCCGGCGCGCGACAGGGCCGTGGTCGTCGCCGGCACCACCGCGCCGAGCATGCGCACGGGATCGACCGCCGCGGCGGCGGTGGCCACGACCCGAGCCAGCGGGTCCAGGCCCAGGCCCTGCGCCCGCTCCTCGCCCATCAGGACGACGGCGGCGGCGGCGTCGGCGGCGGGGGCGCAGTGGGCGGCGGTGAGGCGCCCCCCGGGCACGAACATCGGGCGGCTCTCGACCGCATCAGCTCCGGGAGGGGAGCCCCCGTCCCGGGAGGCGCCCACCAGCTCGTCAGCCTGCACGCAGCCGTCGTCGACGACCACCTGCCGGCGCTCCCGGTCCCAGCCCTTGGCCCGGACGGCGACCATCTCCGGGTCGGGGCCGACCCGAGCGGCGGAGCGGGCCCGGCGCCGGCTCTCGGCCACCCAGGCGTCGAGGTTGTCGCGATCCAGGCCCCGGCGCTCGGCCAGAGCCTCGGCCGCGACACCGGGGGGGACCAGGCCGCCCACCCCGGCGTAGCGGCTCACCATCCCGGGACCGAAGGGCTGGCGGGCGCTCGGGACCCACGCCCCGGCCGGGGTGGTGCTCGACACCTCCACCCCGGCGGCCACCACCACCTCGGCCGCCCCCGAGCCGATGGCACCGGCGGCCAGGGCCAGCGCCCGCAGCGAGCTGGCGCCTTGGGCGTCGAGCGTGGTGGCCGGCACCGACTCGGGCCACCCGGCGGCCAGCACGGCGTTGCGGGCGACGTTGGCACCCTGGTCGCCCACGGGTGAGGCGCAACCCACCAGGACCTCGTCGACGGTCGCCGGATCGAGGCCGGGACGGCGGACCAGGGCGTCGAGCACCTCGGCGAGGAGGTCGGCCGCGTGCCATCCGGCCAACCCACCGTTGCGGGCACCGACGGGCGTGCGCGCCGCGCCGACGGCGACCACCGGGGTGCCCCTCACCGGGAGGTGGCCAGGCCGGCACGGTCGTGGCGGCGGGCCACCCGTTCCTCGTGGCCCATCCACTGGGCCAGCACCACGCCGGCGAGGACGACGCCGAAGAGGTCGCCGGTGGCCCACAGGAGTCCGGCGCCCACCCGCTGGTCGGCCAGCGCCGCGGCTCCGGTGCCGTAGAAGGCGCCGGCCAGGAGCTCGGTGGTCCCGAGCAGGGCGAGCCCGACGATCGCGTGCACGGGCACGGCCAGCACGACGAAGAGCAGGCGGGCCCCGTGCGGCATGCGCCGGGGCAGGGGGTCGACGCCCACCGCGGTCCAGCAGAACAGCCCGCCGGCGGCCAGGAACTGGAGGTGCACGGCTGCGTGCACGGCCTCGTCGCCCAGCGACAGCTCGAGCAGGGGGCTGAAGTACAACACGACGAGGGAGGTGCCGAAGAGGACCCAGGCGCTGACCGGGTGGGTGAGCACCCTGACCACCGGATGCTCGAGCACGGCCAGGAGGAGGGTCTGGGTAGGGCGTGAGGACGCCTGGAGGGCGAGCGTCACCGGCGCGCCGAGGGCGAAGAGGGCGGGGGCCACCATGCCGAGCAGGACGTGCTGGGCGATGTGGGCGCTGAAGCGCTCGGCCTCGGCCCCGGCCAACCCGCTCTGGGTGGCCAGGGCCACGGTCACCAGACCGGCGGCGAAGGCGATGCTGCGGGGCCGGCGCCAGCGCCGGCCCCGGCAGGCCAGCCGCCGGACCCCGCCGGCGTAGAGGGCGGCCGCCACCACCACGAGCAGGCCGGCGGCGGGGTCGAAGGCCAGCACCGGTCCCACGCCGGGGACGGTACCCGGCGCCGGGCCGCCATGAGCTAGACAGAGCGCCATGGCGCAGCCCATCGCCGCCGGCCCCGGAGCCGGCCGGCCGAGCATGCTGGCGGTGGGCACCGTCGTGTGGCTGGCGTCGGAGCTGATGTTCTTCAGCGGCCTGTTCGCGGCCTGGTTCTCGCTGCGGGCCATCAACACCGACTGGCCGCCCGAGGGGGTCGAGCTCGAGCCGCTGCGCACCGGCCTGGCCACGGTCGTCCTCGTGGCCTCGTCGTTCTCCATGCACCTGGCCACCAAGGCCGCCGAGCACGGCAATCGCCGCTCGGCCACCCGCTGGGTGCTCGTCACCGTGGCCATGGGCAGCGCCTTCGTGGCCAACCAGGGCCTCGAGTACGCCGGCTTCGACTTCAACCTGGCCAGCCACGCCTACGGCTCGATCTTCTACCTCATGACCGGCTTCCACGGCCTACACGTCGTCGGCGGCCTAGCCCTCATGCTGGCCGTGGTGGGCGTTGGCACCGGTCGGACCAAGGCGTCGCTGGCCGAGGGGCTGACCGTCACCGAGTACTACTGGCACTTCGTCGACGTGGTCTGGATCGGGATGTTCGCCACCATCTACGTGCTGAGCTGATGGGGTCCCGGGCCCGACACCTGCGCCTCGTGCCCGTGGTCGCGGCGGCATCCGTGGCCCTGGCCGCGCTCCTCGGGGCCCGGGCGGGCGCCGTCGAGGAGGAGCACGATCCCCTCGGTTACGTGGTCGACCGGGCCGCCCTGGACGACCCGGCCACCGTGGCCGAGGGGGCCGAGCTGTTCCGGATCGGTTGTGTGAGCTGCCACGGTCCCGGCGGCGTGGGCAGCCCGAGGGGGCCAGCCATCACCGACGCCGGCGCGGCCTCGGCCCACTTCTACCTGACGAGCGGGCGGATGCCCCACGCCGGCGCTCCCGACGAGCAGGCCAGGCGCAAGCCCCCGGCCTACACCCACGAGGAGATCGAGGACCTGGTCGCCTACGTGGCCTCGCTGGGCGAAGGCCCCGAGATCCCCGACGTCCACCTCGAGGAGGGGGACCTGCAGGAGGGTGGCGACCTCTTCCGGGGCAACTGCGCCGCGTGCCACAGCGCCACCGGTGCCGGTGGCGCCCTCAGCTACGGGCAGCACGCCCCGAGCCTCGACGTGGCCACCCCGGTCCAGATCTACGAGGCCATGATCATCGGACCGGGCCAGATGCCCGTCTTCAGCCCCGAGGCCTTCAGCGAGGAGGAGTTGAACAGCATCGTGCGCTACGTGGAGACCCTGCAGGGCCTGGGGGACCCCGGGGGGTTCTCCCTGGGCCGCATCGGACCCATCCCCGAAGGCTTCGTCGCCCTGGTGATCGGCACGGGGGGGATGATGCTGACCGTCTTCCTCATCGGACGGCGCCGTCACGGGGAGGCCGAGCCCCCCAGCGAGCCGGTGCGACCGGCCGACGCGTCGACCGGAGCCGGGCGATGAGCACCGACGGCGACGGAAGGAGGCCCGGCGCGAACGGGCCTGGCGGGGGCGAGCGCCGGACCCGGCGGGACGACCGGGCCGAGCGCCTGGTGGTGGCCGCCTTCACCGTCAGCATCGTCGGCGCCCTGATCCTGGCCGTGGTCTACATCGCCGGCGGCCAGGCCCAGTTGGAGGGAGTCGCCCTGGCCCTGGCCCTGGGCGGCATCGGGTTGGGCATCGCGGTGTGGGCCCGGTACTTCATGGCGGCCGACGAGGTGGTCGAGGAGCGCCACGCGCTCGCGTCGACCGAGGAGGAGGTGACCGCCTTCACCGCCGCCTTCGAGGCCGGCGAGCAGACGCTGGCCCGACGGGGCCTGCTAGCCAAGCTCGGCCTGGGAGCGCTCGGGGCCCTGGGCCTGGCCGCGCTGTTCCCCATCCGCTCGCTGGGCCCCCGGCCGGGCCAAGGCCTCAAGAACACCGCCTATGGCGACGGCGGCCGCCCGCTGCGCCTGGTCGACGCCGACGGCGTGCCCATACGCCCCGCCGACCTGTCCCGCTCCTCGCTGACCACGGCCTGGCCCGAGGGCCACGAGCACGATGCCGATGCCTCGACCCTGCTCCTGCAGGTCGACCGCGAGCGGTTCCGTCCCCTCCCCGGCCGGGAGGACTGGGTGGTCGGCGACATCGTCGCCTACTCGAAGCTGTGCACCCACACGGGCTGTCCCGTCGGGCTCTACCAGACCGAGCTCGACCTGCTGCTCTGCCCGTGCCACCAGTCGACCTTCGACGTGCTCAACGGGGCCGAGCCCGTGTTCGGCCCGGCCGCCCGGCCCCTGCCCCAGCTCCCCCTCGACGTCGACGAGGAGGGCTTCCTCGTCGCCACCGGCGACTTCTCCGCCCCCGTCGCCGGGGGCTTCTGGGATCGGGGGCGGACGTGACCGCGGCCGGCGCGCTCACCAAGGCGACACCGCTGAGCCGGCGCACGGCCCGCTGGCTCGACGCCCGTCTGGGCGCCGCCAGCTTCGTCCGCAAGGCCCTCGACAAGGTCTTCCCCGACCACTGGTCGTTCCTGCTGGGTGAGCTGGCCCTGTGGTCGTTCGTGATCCTCATCGCCACCGGCGTGTACCTGACCTTCTTCTTCGACGCCAGCGTCGAGGAGATCGTCTACCAGGGCAGCTACGTCCCCCTCCAGGGGGTGGAGATGTCCCGGGCCTACGCCAGCGCCCTCGACCTCAGCTTCGACGTGCGGGCCGGCCTGGTCATGCGCCAGGTCCACCACTGGGCGGCCAACGTCTACCTGGCCACCACCGTGGTCCACCTCATGCGCATCTTCTTCACCGGGGCCTTCCGCCGCCCCCGCGAGCTCAACTGGCTCCTCGGGGTGGGGATGCTCATCCTGTCCATCGTCAACGGCTTCGTGGGCTACTCCCTGCTCGACGACCAGCTCTCGGGCACGGGGCTTCGCATCGCCTACAACATCGCCATCTCGATCCCGGTCGGGGGCACCTGGCTGGCGTCGCTGTTCTTCGGCGGCGAGTTCCCCGGCCCCGACCTGATCGAGCGGCTCTACGTCATCCACATCCTGTTGCTGCCGGCGGTGATCATCGCCCTGCTCGGCGCTCACCTGGCCCTGGTGGCCCGCCAGCGCCACACGCAGTTCAGCGGCCCCGGCCGCACCGAGCGCAACGTGGTGGGCGAGCGGGTGTGGCCCACCTTCGCGGCCAAGGGCACGGCCGCCTTCTTCCTCACCGCGGCCATGCTGTGCGCCCTGGGCGGGCTGGCCCAGATCAACCCCATCTGGCTCTACGGCCCCTTCCGCCCGGCCGAGGTCAGCGCCGCCTCCCAGCCCGACTGGTACATGGGCTGGCTCGACGGCGCGCTGCGCCTGTGGCCGTCCTGGGAGATCCGGGCCTTCGGCTTCGAGCTTCCCACCCCGTTCTACCCCTCCGTCCTGCTCCCGGGGGTGACCTTCGCCCTGCTCGCCCTCTGGCCCTTCCTGGAGGCCCGCATCACCAAGGACCGTCGCGAGCACCACCTCCTCGACCGGCCTCGCGACCGGCCCCTGCGCACCGCCCTCGGGGTCGCCACCCTGGCCTTCTACACGGTGCTGTTCTTCGGGGGGGCCAGCGACGTGCTGGCGGTGACGTTCCAGACCTCGGTCAACGCCTTGTTCCGGGCCTTCCGCACCGCCCTGCTGGTGCTCCCGCCCGTGGCCGGGTTCGTGGCCTACCGCCTCTGCCGGGAGCTGGCCCGGCGCGACCGTCCGGGCGCCACCGACGAGGCGCCCGCCGTCGCCCCCGCCGCGCCCGAGGACGGGGCGTCCCACCGGCGAGCGATCGAACCCGAGGACGAGCCCGAGCGTGACCCCGCCTCCACCGCCGGCGTGCCCCGAGGCTGAGCTGCCGGCACGTCGGCCACCGGCCGCGGCGCGACCGATGAGTCTCCGGCGGTACGAGCGTCAGTACCAGCGAGAGCCCGACCACTGACGACGACAGGAGGCGCCATGCCCCGGATCACCCCCAACCTCTGGTTCGACACTCAAGGCGAGGAGGCCGCCCAGTTCTACGTCTCGGTGTTCCCGAGCTCCCGGATCACCAACGTCACCTACTACGGCGAGGCGGGCCCGGGACCAGCCGGCACCGTGCTGACCGTCGACTTCGTGCTCGACGGCCAGGAGTACACCGCCATCAACGGCGGCCCCGAGTTCCGCTTCACCGAGGCGATCTCGCTGCTGATCAACTGCGCCGACCAGGACGAGGTCGACTACTACTGGGCCAAGCTCACCGACGGTGGCGAGGAGGTCCAGTGCGGCTGGCTGAGGGACCGCTACGGCCTGTCCTGGCAGGTCTGCCCGGTCGGCATGGGCGAGCTGTTGAACGACCCCGACCAGGGACGCTCACAGCGGGCCATGCGGGCCATGCTGGGCATGAAGAAGATCGACCTGGCCGCCCTCCACGCCGCCGCCGACCAGGCCGAGCCGGACCCGGCTGACCCCGTCGAACAGGAGGCGGGGTGAGCTGCAGGTGGATCAGTCGCGGCGCCTCGACTGGCGGGCGTAGCCCCACAGGCACGAGGCGCTGAGCAGGGTGCCGGGGATCAGGGCCCACAGCCCGAGGGCGAGGCCGTTGGCCATGACGACCAGGCCCATCCCCACCCCGAAGGGCCAGATGCTGGCGTGGGGGAGGTACGCCTCGCCCTGTTCGGCGGGGTCATCGTCCCCACCCTCGCCGGCGCGGTCGGGGTCGCCGGCGTCGACCTGGGTACGGGCCTGCACGGCCAGGTAGCCGCCCACGATGAGCGCCATGCCGCCCGCGAGCAACAGCATCGTGGTGCCTGCGTCCTCGGCCGAGCTCACCCCGTAGACCACGGTGGCCACGACCAAAAAGGCGGCGATGCCGAGGAAGATGCGGGCCTGGACCCGCATCCCCGCCCGCTGCGGATCGTCGTCGGTCTCCATCAGCCCCCCGCGCTGGTCTTGGGGTCGACACCCACCTGCTGACGGGACTCGCCCACGTCGGAGGAGTACAGCCCGTGGCGCTGGTCGAACACCGGGCGGTTGGAGTGGATCGGCGGCAACGGCCCTTCGAAGTTGTGGGGCGGTGGGGGCGACGAGGTCGCCCACTCCAGGGTGTGGCCCCCCCAAGGGTCGTCTCCTGCCGCCCGGCCTCGGCGCAGCGTCACCCACACGTTCCAGAGCAGGAACAGGGTGGAGACGCCGGTGAGGAAGGCGCCGGCGCTGGAGATGAGGTTGAGGGTGGAGAAGCCGTCGGTCTCGAGGTAGTCGGCCACCCGCCGGGGCATGCCCTGGACCCCGAGGTAGTGCTGGACCCCGAAGGTCAGGTGGAAGCCCACGAACACGGTGGCGAAGTGCAGCTTGCCCAGCCGCTCGTCAAGCAGCTTGCCCGTGAACTTGGGGAACCAGAGGTAGATGGAGGCGAAGACGCCGAAGACCGAGCCGCCGAAGAGCACGTAGTGCATGTGGGCCACGACGTAGTAGGAGTCGGTGAGCTGGAAGTCGAGGGGGGGCGAGGCCAGGATCACCCCGCTCAGGCCCCCGAACACGAAGGTGAGCAGGAAGCCCAGGCCGAACAGCATCGGGGTCTGGAACGTCAGCCGGCCGCCCCACAGGGTCCCGATCCAGTTGAAGAACTTCACCCCCGTGGGCACGGCGATGAGGAACGACAGGCCGCTGAAGAACGGCAGCAGGACGGCGCCGGTGGCGAACATGTGGTGGGCCCACACCCCCATGGACAGGGCGGCGATGCCGAGGGTGGCGAAGACGATGCCCTTGTAGCCGAAGACGGGGCGCCAGGAGAACACGGCGAAGAGCTCGGTGAACACCCCGAAGTAGGGCAGGACGACGATGTAGACCTCGGGGTGGCCGAAGAACCAGAACAGGTGCTGCCACAGGATGGGCGAGCCCCCCGCCGCCGCGTCGAAGATGTGGGCGCCGAAATGGCGGTCGGCGAAGAGCAGCACCGAGGCGGCGGTGAGCACGGGGAAGGCCATGAGGACCAGCACGCTCGTCACCACCATGTTCCAGGTGAACACCGGCATGCGGAACAGCGTCATCCCGGGCGCCCGCATGGTGAAGACGGTCGTGACGATGTTGACCGCGGTGAGGATCCCCGAGAAGCCAGTGAGGGTGAGCCCCACCAGCCACAGGTCGCCCCCCACCTCGGGGGAGTAGGCGCTGGTCGACAGCGGGGCGTAGCCGAACCAACCGAAGTCGGCCGCCCCGCCCGAGGTGAGGAAGGCCGAGACCACGGTGAGCCCGCCGCCGAGGAACAGCCAGTAGCTCAAGGCGTTGAGCCGGGGGAAGCTCATGTCGGGAGCGCCGATGTGCAGCGGCACCAGGTAGTTGGCCAGCCCAAAGGCGAAGGGGCCGATGAACAGGAACATCATGATGGTGCCGTGCATGGTGAAGAGCTGGTTGTAGGTCTCGGCCTCGACCACCTCCAGGCCCGGTTCGGCCAGCTCGGCCCGCATGACCATGGCCAAGGCACCAGCGAGGAGAAAGAAGGCGAAGGACGTCACCATGTAGCTGATGCCGATGCGCTTGTGGTCGGTGGTGGTGAGCCAGGCCAGGATCCCCGTGGCCTCGGGCTCGTGGGCGGGCTCCTCGGGCGCCGGGGGGGCCTCGGGGGGGGCCTCGAGCACGCTCACCCGCCCGCTCCCCCCGTCGAGGCCGAAGCCGCCTGCGTGGTCACCGGGTCGGCCCGCCGCTCGTCGAGCCAGGCCCGGTACTCCTCGGGGGGGACGGCCGCCACCGAGAAGTTCATGCGGTAGTGGTCGAGGCCGCAGAACTCGGCGCAGCGGCCCTCCCACTCGCCCGCCTGGGTCACCTCGACCTCGATCTCGTTGTCGATGCCAGGGATGAGGTCGCGCTTGACGAGGAAGCGGGGGACCCAGAAGGAGTGGTTGACGTCGGGTGACTCGAGGCGCAGGCGCACCGTCGCCCCCACCGGCAGCACCATGCGGGGAGTGTCGAACCCGTTGCTCACGACCGTCACCTCCTCCTCGGGGTACTCGAACTGCCACGACCACTGGAACCCGACCACGTCGACCACCACATCGGGGTCGTCGCTCAGGGCCACCACCCGCTGCTGGGTGAGCACGGTGAACACGAAGAGCACGGCGACGACGACCAGCGGGGTGAGGGTGTAGAAGACCTCGACGGGGATGTTCTCGGGGCTCTGGCTGGGCAGCTCGTCGTTGCGGCGCCGGTAGCGCAGGATGCAGAACATAACCAGGGCCCAGATCAGCGCCCCCACGGCGGCCGCGGCCCAGTGCGCTCCCCGCCAGAGGTCGAGCACCTCCTCGCCCTGGGTCGTGGTGGGATCGGGAGCGCCGAAGTCGAAGCCGCTCGAGCACGCCCCGGCGACCAGGACCAGCGCCAGGGCGGAGCAGCGAGCGAGGAGCCGACGGCGCGTGGGCATCGGTGCCGACACTAACGCCAGAACCGGCCCGATCCCGAGGAGGGCAGGGGAGCTTCAGCGAGACCGGGAAGAAATCTGCCAGGGGCCCTTGTGTCATGGATCGATGTAAGATAGGGTCCTTCCCGTGGGCCGCCGGCGGACGACGATGACCATCGACGAGCTGGCCCGGCGCTCGGGGGTGACCACCCGCAACATCCGCAGCTACCAGACCCAGGGGATCCTCCCGCCCCCGGCGCTGGTGGGCCGCACCGGCCACTACGACGAGGGCCACCTGGCCCGCCTGCGCCTGGTCGACCGCCTCCAGGACCAGGGCTACTCCCTGGCCGGCATCGCCGGGCTGCTGCGGGCCTGGGAGGAGGGCCGCAGCCTGGGCGAGGTGCTGGGCTTCGAGGCCGCCCTGACCGAGCCCTGGAGCGACGAGGAACCCGAGCGGGTGAGCCTCGAGGAGCTCCTGGCCCGCTTCCCCGACGCCGCCGCCGACCCCGCCCTGGCGCTTCGAGCCGTGGAGCTGGGCCTGGTCGAGCCCGACGGCGACGCCTTCCGGGTGCCCAGCCCCAGCCTCCTGCGGGCGGGCATGGAGCTGGTCGCCGTAGGCGTTCCCCTCGGGGTGACCCAGGACGAGGTGGCCGCCCTGCGGGCCGACATGGCCCGGGTCGCCGCCCGCTTCGTGGCGCTCTTCGAGCGTCACGTCTGGGAGCCCTTCGCCGAGGCGGGGATGCCGGCCGAGCGCCTGGGCGAGGTCACCGACGCGCTGCGCCGGATGCGCCCGCTGGCCGCCATCGCCGTGCAGGCCACGCTCGCTCGAGCCATGGAGGAGGCGACGGCCAGCTCCACTGCAGCCCAGGTCGGCGCCGAGCACGCCGTCGGGCTGCCCGAAGCAGTAGGAGGATCGTGATGGACCTCACCACCTGGGACCACTGGCTGTACGTGATCGTGCCCTTCGTGGCCTACCTGGCCATCGTGGTGGGCCTGGTGCTGGCCGGCGAGGCCGGGACCAAGACCGACATCGTGGGCGTGTTGTGCCACCCCATCTCCTCCAGCCTGCGTCGCCTCACCGGCTACCCCGGCTGGTCGATGGCCGGGGTGCTCACCGGGCTGTTCCTCCTCGGCATCGGGTTGGTGGGCCTGTACTGGGACGTGGCCTTCCACATCGACAACGGCCGGGACGAGAACCTGTTCACCCCGTCGCACACGATGATCGTGCTGGCCCTGGGGGGCCTGCTGGTGACCGCCGGCGTGGTGGTGCTCTTCGCCACCCTCGACAAGGCCGACGCCGGCCGCCGCATCTGGGGCCTGCAGGTGCCCTGGTCGGCCCTGTCGCTCGGAGCCATGGGCCTGGGCGGGCTGATCGCCTTCCCCCTCGATGAGCTGTGGCACCGGGCCTTTGGCATCGACGTGACCCTCTGGAGCCCCACCCACCTCATGCTGGTGGGCGGCGGCAGCCTGGCCACCATCTCCCTGTGGCTGATGCTGGTGGAGGCCAAGTCCCAGGCCCGGCCCACGCTCCTCGGCCGGGCCATCGAAGCCCTGGCCCTGGGGGCCGTCCTCACCGGGCTCACCACCGTCCAGGGGGAGTTCGACTTCGGCGTCCCCCAGTTCCAGGTGCTGTACCTTCCCGTGCTGGCCGCGGTGGCCGCCGGCTTCGCCCTGGTCCTGGCCCGGGTGGCGCTGGGCCCGTGGGGGGCAGCCAAGGCCCTGGTGGCCTTCCTCGTCCTGCGGGTCAGCCTGGCCGCCCTGCTGGGCGGCGCCCTCAACCACACCGTGCCCCGCTTCCCCCTCTACCTGGGCGCCGTGGTGGCGGTGGAGGCCGCCGGGTGGTGGCTCGGCACCGAGCACCGCCTGCGCTTCGCCGTGGCCAGCGGCGCCCTGGTGGGCACGCTCGGCCTGGCCGGCGAAGCCCTCTGGGTGGCCAGCCTCGACTGGTTCCACATCTCCCCCTCGGTCCTGCTCAAGGCGGTCGTGATCGCCCCCCTGGCCGCCGGCGCCGCCGCCGTCCTGGCCGTGGCCCTGGCCCGGGTCGTCGCGGGCGGGAGCCGAGTCCCGGCTGCGGCGGTGGGCGGCGGTCTCGTGGTCCTGCTGGCCGCCCTGGCCTACCCCCTGCCCCGCGACGTCGGCGAGGTCGACGCCACCATCCGCCTCCGGCCCGCGGGCGTGGTCAACGGGGTGGAGCAGGCCGACGTGGCCGTCGAGCTCAGCCCCGCCGACGCCGCCGCCGGCGCCGACGCCTTCGGCCTGGTCTCCTGGCAGGGAGGCGGCCGGGTCCTGGCCGAGCTCGAGGAGGTGGCCCCCGGTCGCTACGTCGGCTCCCGGCCGATGCCGGTGGCGGGCACGTGGAAGACCATGGTGGGCCTCCAGCGGGGGGACGAGGTGATGGCGGCGCCGATCTACCTGCCCGCCGACGCCGAGATCGGTGCCTCGGCCGTGCCCGCCCTTCCCCAGCGCCAGACGCCCTTCCTGCGCAACACCGAGGTCCTCCTGCGTGAGGCCCACGCTGGTCCGGGATGGCCCGCCGCGGTGGCCTACACCTCGCTGGCCCTCATGTTCGCCGGCTGGCTGGGGCTCTTCGCCCTGGGCGCGGTCCGCATCCAGGCCGTGCCACCGGGCTCGCCTCCGGGCTCGGGCTCGCCCAGCCCCAGCTCGGCCGGAGCCCCCTGGCAACCGAGCGTCCCCCGCCAGCGCGTGGCCTGACCGTCCACCCTCGCCCCCCCTCGGATTCTTGACGTCACCCCCGAGCGGCCTCGGCCAGGAGGACGACACCGAAGGCGGCGAAGGCGACCGCCGCGCCGAGCCGGACGCTGCGGTCGCTGAGGCGGGCGCCCAGCTGGCGCCCGACGAGGATGGCCAGGGCGTCGGCGGCCACCATGCCCACCGTCGAGCCGGCCCAGGTGCCCCACGGTGCCTCCCGGGTGGCCAGGGTGACGGTCGCCAGCATGGTCTTGTCGCCCAACTCGGCCAGCAGGAAGGCCACGCCGACCGCCACCACCACCGAGCGCATCTGGCGCCGGGCCCGGGCCGCCTCGTCCTCGTCGAGGACGTCGCCGCGCAGGGTCCACAGGGCGAAACCGAGGAAGGCCAGCCCCGCGGCCACGGTGACGGCCCGGGTGGGCAGGGCGCCGGCCAGCAGCGAACCGGCCAGCACCGAGGCGGCGTGGACGGCGGCGGTGGCCGCCGTGATGCCGACCAGCACGGGCAGGGGCCGGTAGCGGGTGGCGAAGGTGAGGGCCATGAGCTGGCTCTTGTCACCCATCTCGGCCAGGAAGATCACCCCGAAGCTGACGAGGAAGGCGCTCACGCCGTCCATCCTCGCGGGCAGCTCCCGGGAGTACGGCCGGGCAAGCTGGGACGTGGCCGACGTGCTGTCCCTCGCCCCCACCGCCCTGGTCGCCGGAGGCGACGCCCTGGCCCGGGACGGCGACGGGCGGGTCGTCTTCGTGACCGGTGCCCTGCCGGGCGAGCGGGTGCGGGCCCGGGTCACCCGGGCCCGGCGTGACTACGCCCGGGCCGTGACCGTCGAGGTGCTCGACGCCTCCCCCGACCGCCAGGCGCCGCCGTGCCCCGCCCTGGCCGCCGGCTGCGGCGGGTGCACCTGGCAGCACGTGGCACCCGAGGCCCAGGTCCGCTTCAAGGTCGACCTGGTGGTCGACGCCCTGCGCCGGATCACCCGGCTGGCCGACCCACCCCTGCCCCGGCCCGTGGCCCTGTCCGGACCGGCCCTGCGCACCACCGCCCGCCTGGCCGTCACCCCAGCCGGGCGAGCCGGCCACCGCCGTCCGGCTGGCGGCGGGCCCGGCCCGGCTGTCGAAACCCCATCCTGCCTGGTCGCCCACCCCCTCCTCGAGGAGCTGGTCGTGGCCGGGCGCTACCCCGGCGCCGAGGAGGTGCTGCTGCGGGTCGGGGTGGCCTCGGGTGAGCGCCTGGTGCGGCCCCGCGCCCGGGGGGCCACCGTGGTGGTGCCCGCCGGCGTGGCGGTGGTGGCGCCCGACGACGAGGGACCCGGCGCCGACGGCTCGGCCGTGGTGCACGAGGAGGTGGGCGGCCGGCGCTTGCGGGTCTCGGCCGGGTCGTTCTTCCAGCCCGGCCGGGTGGCGGCCACGGCGCTGGCCGAGGCGGTGGACGAGGCCGTGGGTGGCGCCCTGGCCCCGGGCGGGCACCTGGTCGACGCCTACGCCGGCGTGGGCCTGTTCGCCTCGATCCTGGGGCAGCGCCGCCGCGCCCGGGTGACCGCCGTGGAGCGACACCAGCCGGCGGTGGCGGACGCCCGGGTGAACCTGGGCCAGCTCGACGCCCGGGTCGTGGCCACCGAGGTCGGCCGCTGGCGACCCCGGCCGGGCGACCCGCCGGCCGACGTGGTGGTGGCCGACCCGTCCCGCCCCGGGCTGGGCCGGCCCGGGGTGCGAGCCCTGGCCGCCACCGGCGCCCCTCGCATCGTCCTGGTGAGCTGCGACCCCGCCTCGCTGGCTCGCGACACCGCGCTCCTGGACGGCGCCGGCTACCGGCTGGTGTCGCTCGCCCTGGTCGACGCCTTCCCCCACACCTTCCACACCGAGGTGGTCAGCCGCTTCGACCGGTGAGGGAGAACCGGTCTGGGTACCCTCGCCCCGATGGCCAGCGCCGGCACCTACGTCGAACCCACCGGCGAGTTCACCCGCGACCGCAACTACATCGCCACCCGCATCACCGCCGACGGGTCGGACGGCTACCCGGTCGAGCCCGGGCGCTACCGCCTGGTCGTGAGCCGGGCCTGCCCGTGGGCCAACCGGGCCGTCATCGTGCGCCGCCTGCTCGGCCTCGAGGGCGTGCTGTCGATGGGCATCACCGGACCGACCCACGACGAGCGCAGCTGGACCTTCGACCTGGATCCCGGCGGGCGCGATCCGGTGCTCGGCATCGAGCGCCTGCAGGAAGCCTTCTTCGCCCGCTTCCCCGGCTACGAGCGCGGTATCACCGTCCCTGCCATCGTCGACGTCCCCACCGGCCAGGTGGTGACCAACGACTTCGCCCAGATGACCCTCGACCTGTCGAGCGAGTGGCGGTCCTACCACCGCCCCGGTGCTCCCGACCTCTACCCCGAGTCCCGCCGCGACGAGATCGACGAGGTGGCTGAGCTGGTCTTCCACGACGTCAACAACGGCGTCTACCGCTGCGGCTTCGCCGGCACCCAGCGGGCCTACGAGGCTGCCTACCAGCGCCTCTTCGCCCGCCTCGACTGGCTCTGCGAGCGCCTCGCGGGCCAGCGCTACCTAGTGGGCGACACCATCACCGAGGCCGACATCCGCCTGTTCACCACCCTGGCCCGCTTCGATGCCGTCTACCACGGCCACTTCAAGTGCAACCGGCACAAGCTGTCCGAGCTGCCCGTGCTGTGGGCCTACGCCCGGGACCTGTTCCAGACCCCGGGCTTCGGCGACACGACCGACTTCGACCACATCAAGCGCCACTACTACGAGGTCCATCGCGACATCAACCCCACCGGCATCGTTCCCGCCGGCCCCGAGCTGGCGGGGTGGCTCGAGCCCCACGGGCGCGAGGCCCTGGGGGGACGACCCTTCGGTGAGGGCACGCCCCCCGGACCGCCGCCGCCGAACGAGGTGGTCCCCCCGGAGCACACGCCGCTCGCCCGAGCCCGGCCGGCCCGAGCCACTGCCGGCGGGGGCGGCGTGGCCAGCGGCGAGGGCCGAGGGCCGGCCACCCCGTCGTGAGCGACGCGCGGGCAGGGGTCGCGTCCACCTAGAGTGGCCCGCCCCTGGTCCCAGCCCGGGGGTCGCTGTCCCCCGCGGTGCGGGCCGTGCTCGCCGGGGAGACGGGCAGCGTGGCTCACGACGAGTACAGGGCCGGGAGGGCCGAGCGGCTCCACGCCCGGCTCTTCGCCGACATGATGGTCGAGCTGGGCCTCGACGCGAGCTACGGCGCGTACCTCGAGGTGAGCCCAGCGGCCACGCTGGCCACGGTGAACCTGATGTTATGTTGGGCTGCACCGGGCCCTGCGGGGGGCACTGATCGGCCAGTTCGCCATGGTCGAGATCACCTCGTCGCCCGGGTCCCGTCGCCTGGCCCGGGCGCTGGCCCGGCTGGGCTGTGAGGCTGGGGTGGCGTTCTACGAGGAGCACGTCGAGGCCGACGCCGTCCACGAGCAGCTCGTGCGCCGGGGCATCGTCGCCGATCTGCTGGCCCGGGAGCCGGAGCTGGCCGCCGACGTGGTGTTCGGGCTCCGCGCCGCCACCCTGGTCGAGGACCGCCTGGCCGATCAGCTCCTGGGCGCCTGGGACGCGGGCCGTTCCTCGTTGCTGGCGCCGCTGGCGGTCGCCCCCATCTCGGCCTGATCGGCGCGCCGGGCCTGCCGGCGGTGGCTGGTGTCGCAGAAGGGGTAGCGGGCGCTGGGGCGGCAGGCGCAGACCGCCACGACCGGGCGGCTCGAGCGCACGACGGTGCCGTCGTCGAGGACCAGCTCCACGGGTCCTTCGACCAAGATCGGGCCGTCGTCGCCCCCGACGAGGGAACGCTCGGGCGCACAAGGAGGATCGCCACTCCCGCCCGAGGGGTAAAGTGCACGCCCCTAAAGGAGGAACGCCGATGGGACTCGTCGTCGTGCTGCTCGTCCTGGCCCTGCTCCTCGGAGGCTTCGGGCTGTTCATCGAGGGCCTCAAGTGGCTCCTCATCATCGCCCTGGTGCTCCTGGTGGTGGGCGCCGTCACGGGCTCCCGCTTCCGCTCCCGCCTGTAGGCCCAGCCCGGCCCTTCCCGCCGAGCTCCTGGGGCGGGAAGGGCAGGGCGGGGCGGATCACGCCGCGGTGCTGCCCGCGGTGACGCTGGCGTGATCGTCCGGGGTGGGCTGGGGCTCGGGGCGGGTGGCCTCGGCCAGGGCCCGGGCGTGGCGCTCCCAGGCCCAGGCGGCTGACTCCCGGCACAGGGCCGGGTGGAAACGCCAGCGCAGGAGCTGGCGCTCGGTGGCCTCGAGATCCTCGCCGAGCTCGAGCAGCGACAGAGCCAGGCGCCGGGAGCGGCGCCGGAGCTTCTCGACGGGCGGCGTGGCCAGCTCCTGGTCCTGCCACCGCTGGTGCTCGGCCTGGATGGCCTCGGGCAGGCGGGCGAGTTGGCGACGGTTGAGGGGTGGCAACTTTCGCCGCACGGCCAGCACCCCTTCGTTCTCGGTGGTGGCGAGCTGGAACTGGCAGCACCGGCCCAGCGCCCGCACGAAGGGGGAGCTGCTCCCCTCGCCGCCGATCCCCAGGGCCCGGGCGGTGTCGGCCAGGGGCAGCTCGAAGCCGCCGGGCGCCGCTTCCAGGCCGGCGGCCAGGCGCCGTAGCAACCACGTGGTCGAGGGTCCCAGGACGCCGAGCCAGAACTGCTCGACGTAGGCCGATCGAGGGTCGTGGCCGACCCGGTCGATCACCGGGTCGAGCCAGGGCTTGACGTGCAGCGAGCCGGTGGCGGGCAGGATGAGTGCGGTGGGCATGGACTCCTCCAGACGAAGGTAGGGCGGCGGCGGGGGAAGTACCAGACATCCCATTATCTTTCGTGCTTCCTCACGACAGTGCCAGCCTGATTCCCCGCCGTCAAGGGCCTCCCAGCCCAACCCCGTGAAACCCGACCCCGCAGGTAGGCTTTCAGCATGGCCAGCTTCCGAGAGCTCCTCAGCGCCACCAAGTCCCGCATCCGGGAGGTCGACACGGCCGAGGCCGAGCAGGCCATCGCCGCCGGCGCGACCGTCCTCGACGTGCGCGAGCCCGACGAGTACGAGCAGGGCGCCCTGCCCGGCGCCGTGCACATCCCCCGGGGCCACCTCGAGAGCCAGATCGAGAACCGAGTGGTCGACCGGGCCACGCCGCTGGTGGTCCACTGCGCCGGGGGCACGCGCTCGGCCTTCGCCGCCGAGACGCTGAGCCAGCTCGGCTACACCGACGTGGTCTCCATGGCCGGCGGGTTCAACAAGTGGAAGGACGAGGGCCGGGCCTGGTCGACCCCCCGGGTTCTCTCGGCCGACCAGCGCAACCGCTACCAGCGCCACCTGCTGTTGCCCGAGGTGGGCGAGGCGGGCCAGCAACGACTGCTCGACGCCAGGGTCCTGCTGCTGGGCGCCGGGGGCCTGGGCTCTCCCGCCGCCCTCTACCTGGCCGCCGCCGGCGTGGGGACGCTCGGCATCATCGACATGGACGTGGTCGACGAGTCCAACCTTCAGCGCCAGATCCTCCACAACACCGACCGCATCGGCGAGCGCAAGGTCGACTCGGCCAAGAAGACCCTCTCGGCCATGAACCCCGACGTGAACGTCGTGCCCCACGACGTGCGCCTGGGCGCCGACAACGTCCTCGAGGTGCTGGGCGGCTACGACCTGGTCGTCGACGGCACCGACAACTTCCCCACCCGCTACCTGGTCAACGACGCCTCGCTCAAGCTGCGGGTCCCCGTGGTGCACGGCTCGATCTTCCGCTTCGAGGGCCAGGCCACCGTCTTCCACCCCTACGTGGGTCCGTGCTACCGGTGCCTGTTCCCCGAGCCCCCGCCCGCCGAGCTGGCTCCCTCGTGCGCCGAGGCGGGTGTGCTCGGCGTGCTGCCCGGCATCATCGGCTCCATCCAGGCCATGGAGGCGATCAAGATCATCCTGGGCCTGGGCGACACGCTGACCGGGCGGTTCCTCACCTACGACGCCATGGACGAGACCTTCCGCACCCTGCGCGCACGGCGCGACCCGCAGTGCCCGGCGTGCAGCGTCGACCCCGACGACCTGGTGATCGCCGAGTACGACGAGCTGTGCATGCCCCACCCGGTGTCCGCCGCCTGAGCCGCCTCCGGGCCCCGAGCGGTGCCTGGCGCAACAGCAGCCACCCCTCCCGTGTGAGAGGGTTGCGGCGGGCCAGATCGCGCTCCAAGGCGAAGCCCGTGTGCCAGCGCCGGCCCTCGGCCTCGATGCCGATGCAGCTCGGGCCAGGCGAAGTCGAGACGGGCGTGTGTCCCGAGGCAGGGCCACGACGTGCTGGCGAACGCTGCTCGGGGAAGCCGTGGCGACGCAGCGCCGGAGCAGGGCGAGCTCGAGGGCGCTCTCGAGCGGCGGCGTCACCGGGGCACACGCATCCAGCAGGGCACGCAGCAGGGCGGCGATGCGAGCGATCTCGGCACCGAGCTTCACCTGCGCCAGCACGACGAGGCCGTGCGCACTCGGCCCTCCCCCGGGGTAGCAGGCGCTCTCGGCGGCTTGAACCGGCCTCTCCCTCTCGCACCAAAGAAGCGAGAGGGAGAGGCCGCGCCGGCCCCTGGGTAGCGTGGGAAGGTGGCGGCACCGGTCCGGTTCGTGATCCTCGGCGGGGGGCCGGCGGGCAACACCGCCGCCACCCACGCCGCCCGCCTGGGGGCCCAGGTCACCCTCGTCGAGCGCGACATCGTCGGGGGTGCCGCCCACCTGTGGGACTGCATCCCCTCCAAGGCCATGATCGCCACCGGGGCGGCCATGTCGTCGGCCCGGCGCTCCCGGGGCATGGGCCTCGAGACGCTCGACGCCGGGATCGACCTGGAGGAGCTCGGCCCCCGCAACGCCGCCATCACCGGGCACCTCAGCCGTTCCGTCTGCACCCTGCTCGAGAGCCAGGACGTGCGCCTCATACGGGGCACCGCCCGCCTCAAGGGTCCCCACCAGGTCGTGGCCGAGACCGAGCACGAGGTCGTCGAGCTGGAGGCCGACGCCGTGCTGGTGGCCACCGGGAGTCGGCCCCGGGTGCCGGCCTGGGCCCCGGTCGACGGCGAGCGCGTCCTCACCACCCGCCACGCCTACCCGCCCCCCCAGATCCCCGAGCACCTGGTCGTGGTGGGCTCGGGTGTGACCGGGGTGGAGTTCGTCCACCTCTTCGCCTCGTTCGGCTCCCGGGTCAGCCTCATCATCAGCCGCCAGCAGGTCCTGCCCGACAAGGACGCCGACGTGGCCGCCGCCCTCGAGGCCGACTTCCTGTCCCGGGGCGTGTCGCTGCTGAAGGGGGCCCGGGCCGAGGGCATCGACCGGACCGAGGACGGCGTGGTGGTGCGCTGTGACGACGGCCGACGGGTGGCCGGCAGCCACGCTCTGCTCAGCATCGGCTTCGTGCCCAACACCGAGGGGCTGGGGCTCGACGCCGCCGGCGTGGAGACCGACGGGGGCTTCATCCCCGTCAACCACCACGGCCAGTCCAACGTGCGCCACATCTACGCCGCCGGCGACGTCTCGGGCAAGCTGCCCCTGTCGTCGGTGGCCTCCATGCAGGGCCGAAAGATCGCCGAGCACGTGATGGGGGGCCACACCCGGGCCCATCGCCACCTCGACTACGAGAAGGCGGCGTCGGCCATCTTCACCGAGCCCGAGATCGCCGATGTGGGGCTGGCCGAGACCGACGCCTTCGCTGCGGGGCGCAAGATCCGCGTCACCAAGGTGCCCTTCGCCGCCTCGGCCCGGGCCCTCATCGACGGCGACGCTCGCGGCTTCGTCAAGATCGTCAGCGACCCGGCCACCGGCGTGGTCCTCGGCGGTTCCATCGTGGGCCGTAGCGCCTCGGAGCTGATCTCGGTCATCGCCCTGGCCGTCACCGCCGGGCTGCGGGTCACCGACATCGTCGAGAGCCTGCTTGTGCACCCCTCCCTGGCCGAGGCCCTGGCCGAGGCGGCCGAGTAGGGCAGACAGCTCGTCGGCCTAGCTGTCGCCGTCCTCGTCGGCCTCCTCGGGCTCGCGCTCCTTGCGGCGCAGGAGGTACGAGGCGATGGCGAGCACGAGCAGGACCCCGCCGAGGACACCGATCTCGGTCATCACGTCGACGAAGGCCTCCCGGTCGCTGCCGGCCAGGTCCTTGGCCTCCAGGCTCCCGACGACGATCTCCTTGATCGAGGCGATGATGCCGACCAGCAGGAAGGGCTCGGCCAGGAGCTGGCGCTCGATCAGGGTGGTGCGCACGGCGCTGAGCAGCTCGACGAGGATGAACACGAGCAGGAGGGTGTCGAGCATGCCGCTGATCACGCCCTTGACCCCGTCGTCGGCCCCCAGGCCCGTGGCCAGGTCGTAGCCCGCCTTGACCAGCAGGACCAGGGCGCCACCGGCGAGGATGACGCAGATCAAGCCGTAGACCACGTCCTCGGACAGGCGCAGGAGGCGGTTGGTGACCCCGTCGGCGGCCCGGTCCTCCACCCGCGCTGGCGTCGAGGACGACTCGGGGTCGCCCGTGATGGGCACGGCCGGCGCGCCTACTCGACGACCACGACGACGTCGCCGGCGCCCACGGCCTGCCCGGGGGTCACGGCCACCGTGGCCACGGTGCCCGGCTGGCCGGCGCCGATGTGGTTCTCCATCTTCATGGCCTCCAGCACGCACACCGTCTGGCCCGCCTCCACCTCGTCGCCCACCGCCACCAGCACGGCCACGATGGTGCCCTGCATGGGCACCCGGACCGCGCCGCCCTCGCTGGCGTCGGCGGCGGCCCGGCCAGCGGCCCGGGGCCGGGGACGGCCGGGGGCGGCCGAGGGGCCCACCCCGGCGCCCGTCTCTCCCTCAGGCACCCACAGCGACACCGAGAAGCGCCGCCCGTCGACCTCCACGTCGACGTCGCGGCGCACCCGGCCCGGGCCCCCGTTCTCGCCGGCCTCGGGAGGGGGTGCCGCCGGGGTCAGGCCCGACAGGTCGAGGCGCTGCTCCAGCCACGACGTGGCGTGCGTCCCGGCCACGAAGTCGGGGGCCTCCAGGATGAGGCGGTGGGCCGGGGTGGTGGTGGCCACCCCCTCCACCACCAGCTCCTCGAGCGCCCGCAGCGTGCGGCGCCGGGCCTCCTCCCGGTCCCGCCCCCAGACCACCAGCTTGGCCACGAGGTTGTCGTAGTACTGGCTCACCTCGTCGCCCGCGCCGTAGCCGCTGTCGAAGCGGCAGAAGGGCCCGTCCGGCGCCACCAGCCGGGTGATGCGCCCGGGCGAGGGGCCGAAGCGTCCGCCAGCGGGGTCCTCGGCGTTGATGCGGCACTCGAAGGCGTGGCCCCGGGGCACCAAGTCGTCGGCCCCGAACGACAACGGCTCCCCGGCCGCCACCCGGAGCTGCTCGGCCACCAGGTCGATCCCGTACACGGCCTCGGTCACCGGGTGCTCGACCTGGAGCCGGGTGTTCATCTCCAGGAACCAGAAGTCGCCGTCCTGGAAGAGCAGCTCGACGGTGCCGGCGCCGGTGTAGCCACAGGATCGGGCCACGGCCACGGCGGCCTCGCCCATGGCGGCGCGCACCGCCTCGGGCAGGCCCGGCGCCGGGCACTCCTCCACCAGCTTCTGGTGGCGGCGCTGGACCGAGCAGTCGCGTTCGCCCACCGCCACCACCGCGCCGTGGGTGTCGGCCATCACCTGGACCTCGACGTGGCGGGGCCAGTTGAGGTAGCGCTCCACGTAGAGCTCGTCCCGCCCGAAGGACGCCATGGCCTCCCGCCGGGCCGACGCCATGGCCTCGGCCGCCTCGTCGGGGCCACTCAGGACCTTGAGCCCCCGCCCCCCGCCGCCGTGGGCCGCCTTGACCGCCACCGGCCAGCCGTGGGCCTGGCCGAAGGCCACCACCTCCTCCACCGAGGTGACCGCGCCCTCGCCGCCGGGCACCGAGGCCACCCCCGCGCGCGCCGCCGCGGCCCGGGCGCTGAGCTTGTCACCCATGACCTCGATGGCCTCGGGCGGCGGGCCCACGAAGACCAGGCCGGCCTCGGCCACACCCCGGGCGAAGCCGGCGTTCTCCGACAGGAAGCCGTAGCCGGGGTGGACGGCGTCGGCCCCGCTGGCCACGGCCGCGGCCACGACCGCGTCGACGTCGAGGTAGCTCTCGGCCGCGGTCATGCCTCCCAGGGCCCGGGCCTCGTCGGCCATGCGGACGTGCAGGGCGTCCCGGTCGGCCTCGGAGTAGACGGCTACGCCGGCCAGGCCCAGCTCCCGGCACGTACGCAGGACCCGCACGGCGATCTCGCCCCGGTTGGCCACGAGGACCTTGCCGATGCGGCGGTGGACCGGGGCCGGGCACATGGCGGGCCTAACGTTGCCAGACGATGGCGCCGGTGCGGGAGTTCGGCCGCTTCGCCGACATCCGCCACCTGGAGGAGACCGGCTCCACCAACGCCGAGGTGCTGGCCCTGGCCCGGGCGGGGGTGCCCGAAGGTGTGGTGGTGGTGGCCGACTTCCAGTCGGCGGGACGGGGCCGCCGGGGCCGGACGTGGACGGCGCCACCGGGCTCGGGCCTGCTCGCCTCGGTGCTGCTGCGCCCCCGGCTCGGTCCGGCCCAGGCCCCCCTGGCCGGGCTGGCAGCCGCCGTGGCCGCGGTCGAGGCCTGTGCCGAGGTCGCCGGCGTGGTCCCCGCCCTCAAGTGGCCCAACGACGTGGTGGTCGAGCGCACCGGCGGGGACGGTGCTGCGGGGGGCAAGCTGGCCGGGCTGCTGGCCGAGTCGCTGGTCGAGGGTGACGAGCTGCCGGCCGTGGTGGTGGGCATGGGCCTGAACCTGACCCGGGCGCCGGCCCGGCACCGGCCCCAGCCGGCATTCGCGCCCGGTCCCGTTGTGCCACCGCCGGGCGCCGCCTACCTGGAGGACCTGGCCGGGCGGCCCGTGGCTCGCGACGACCTCCTCGGCTCCTGGCTGGCCCACCTCGATCGGTGGTGCACGACGCTGTCCTCGCCCGGGGGCGACCGCGCCGTCGGCCGCGCCTACCGGCGGCACTGCACGACGCTGGGACGGTGGGTGCGCGTCGAGCTGGCCGCCGGGCGCGTCGAGGGCCTGGCGGTCGACATCACGCCCGAGGGCCACCTGGTGGTGGAGGCGCCCACCGGCCCCTGGACCGTCGCCGCCGGTGACGTGGTGCACCTGCGCTGACGCCCTCCCCATCCCCGTTCTGGCAGATCGGCGTCGTACCGGGCGCCTGGTCAGGGATCGGGGTCGGAGGCCAACAGGTCGGAGAAGCCGGCGGCAGCAGCCGCGGTGAGGGGCCCGGGGGCGCGGGCCAGGGGGCGGCCGTCGACCGAGGCGATGGGCTGGACACCCCGGGTGGTGGAGGTGAGGAACGCCTCCTCGGCCGCGGCCAGGGCGCCCACGGGCAGAACCGCCTCCTCCACCTGGCACCGCTCCAGCACGAGCGCCCGGGTCACCCCGGCCAGGCACCCCGACGACAGCGGGGGCGTCACCAGGCGCCCATCGACGCCGACCACGACGTTGCTGCCCGTGCCCTCGCACAGCTCCCCCCGGGTGTTGGCGAAGACGGCCTCACCGGCGCCCCGCCCCCGGGCGTGGGCCAGGGCGACCACGTTCTCGGCGTAGGAGGTGGTCTTGGCTCCCGCCAGCGCGCTGCGCTCGTTGCGGGTCCAGGGCACGACCACCACGTCAACGGTCGGAGGCAAGGGCTCCAGGGCACCGGCGGCCACGATGACGGTCGGGCCCGCCGCCCCCCGGCCCGATCCCAGGGGCGCCGGGCCACCGGTCACGGTGAGGCGCAGCCGGGCCTGGGCCAGCTCCGACGCGGCCACCACCTCGCCCACCACCTCGGCCACCGCTCGGGCCAGCACCTCGCGCCCGGGGACCTCGAGGCCCAGGGTGGCCGCCGAGCGTTCGAGGCGCTCCAGGTGGCGGCGCAGGGCGAAGGGGACCCCGTGGTGGACGAGGAGGGTCTCGAACACCCCGTCGCCCACGGTGACGCCGTGGTCGAAGGCCGACACCACTGCGCGCTCAGGGTGCACGAGCGCACCGTCGACCCACGCGGCGACGGCGATCGCCTCCATGCGGCGATCGTACGACCACCGTCGACCGGCTCCGGCGCCTCGCTAGCCTGGTACCCCGAATGGGTACCGCTGCCCCCGTCGCCCGCGCGCGCCGCACCTGGCCCCAGCGGTTCCTGATCACCTTCAACTGCATCCTCATCGTCATGTGCCTGATGGGGGCCAGCGCCGTCGGCTACTCCTACTACCGCTTCGGCAACATCCCCCGCGTGTCGCTGGGCGACTTCCTGGCCGACGAGCCCCCAGGGCGCCCGCAGAACTACCTGCTGGTGGGCAGCGACTCCCGGGAGTTCGTCCAGGGTGGTGACGACCTCGACTCCTTCGGCGACGTCACCGACGCGGGCACCCAGAAGGCCGACACCATCGTCCTGGTCCGCGTCGACCCCGGGACCGAGACCGCGTCGATGGTCTCGTTCCCCCGCGACCTCATCGTCACCGTCGCCGGGCGGAACGAGCGGGATCGGATCAACACCGCACTGGCCGGGGGTCCCTCGCAGCTGATCGAGACGATCCAGCTCAACTTCAACCTTCCCGTCCACCACTACGTGCAGGTCGACTTCGAGGGCTTCCGGGACCTGGTCGACGCCATCGGCGGCGTCGAGCTCTACCTGGAGAACCCGGTGCGCGACCGCGACGTCAACGGCAACAACGTCAGCGGCCTCGACATCGACCAGACCGGCTGCGTCACCCTCGACGGCGACACGGCGCTGGCCTACGTGCGCAGCCGCCACTTCCAGGAGCTCGTCGACGGCGACTGGCAGGGGGACCTGACCGCCGACCTCGGCCGCATCGAGCGCCAGCAGGCCTTCATCGCCACGGCCGTGCGCCAGGCCGTCTCCGAGGGACTGACCAACCCGGGCAAGCTCACCGACCTCATCGGGGTGGCCGAGCGCAACGTCGCGATCGACGACCAGCTCGACCCCCGTGACCTGCTCAAGCTGGGCCAGCGCTTCCAGTCGATCGAACCCGGGACGCTCACCCCGCTCAAGCTCCCCACCCAGCCGGCCAGCTTCGGCGGCGCCGAGAACAACGTGGTCGTGCTCGACGAGGACGCAGCCGACGAGATCCTCGACGTGTTCCGGGGGATCGTGCCCGGCCAGGACGTGGTGGCCCCCTCGGCGGTGCACGCGCGCGTGCTCAACGGCTCGGGGCGCACGGGTGAGGCCAACGCGGCCAAGAACGACCTCTCCCTGGCCGGCTTCAACATGGCCGACGCCAGCGACGCCGAGGCCCGGGTGGCCCGGACGACCGTGCGCTACGCCGAGGGCCAGCAGGCCAAGGCCGAGCTGCTGGCCGGCTACCTCGAGGTCGCCCCCGTCCTGGAGGAGGACCGGAGCATCCGCACGGTCGACGTGGTGGTGATCACCGGACTCGACTACGCCGGCGTGCGCTCCTCGCCCCGGCCTCCCGAGGCCGCCCCCGCCCCGCCCGCCACCGAGGCCCCGGGGCCCGCCCCCGGGCAAGAGGTCGAGGCGACCCAGCCCACCTGCTGAACGGCCTCGGGCCGGGGGCTGGGGTGACCCGCCGGGGCCGAGGGCAGGCTTTACAGTCCTGCCCGTGCTGCGCGTGCCCGGGACGCCTCCGCGCCACCCCGGGCGGATAGGAGCAGCCCGATGAGCCAGGCGACCCTGCCGGGCGGACCGCCCGAGGAGGTCGCCCCCGAGAACCGTCCCGCCGAGCAGCCGGTCCCCGCACGGCTGCGCGCGCCCACCCCCGCCAGGCGCAATCCCCGGGTCGTCCTCGGCCTGGTGGGCCTGACCGCCGTCGCCGTCGTCCTGCGCCTCGAAGGTCGGGGGATGTCGTTCTGGCTCGACGAGGGCCTGTCGGTCGGCATCGCCTCGCATCCTCTCTCGGAGATCCCCGGCCTGTTGCGCCTCGACGGCTCGCCCCCGCTCTACTACCTCGTGCTGCACCCGTGGATGCAGCTGTTCGGCACCTCCGAGGAGGCGGTGCGGGGGTTGTCCCTGGTGCTCGGCCTGGCCGCCATCCCCGTCGCCTTCTGGGCCGGGAGGAGCCTCTTCGGCCGCTGGGTGGGCTGGATCGCCGCCGTGCTCGCCGCCAGCAACGGCTACCTCGTGTACTACAGCCGCGAGGCACGCATGTACACGCTGTTGGTGCTCACCACCCTCGTGTGCGTCACGGCCTTCACCCACGCCTTCGTCTTCGGACGACGACGATGGCTGCCGGTGTTCGTCCTGGCGCTGGCAGCCACGCTCTACACCCACAACTGGGGCCTGTACCTGGCCGCCGGGTTGGCCGCCGCCGCCGGGCTGTGCGCCGTGGCGGCCGACGACCGGCGCCGGCTCCTGCGCGACGGTGCGCTCGCCGCCGCCGCCCTCGCCGTCCTCTACGCCCCGTGGGTGCCCACGCTGGTGTACCAGGCCGCCCACACCGGGGCACCCTGGTCCGCGCGACCCGATCCGGGCGACCTGGCCGGTGTGCTCGGGTCCATCCTCGGGCGCAACGGGGTCATGGTGGCCCTGGCCCTGGTCGGCCTGCCCGCCCTGGTGGCCCTCGGGCGGCGGTGGCGCTCCGGCGGGGAGGCGCTGGCCGTGGCGGCCCTGGCGGTGGCGCTGGTGACCGCCATGCTGGTCGCCTGGTCGTCGTCGCTCCTGGAGCCGGCCTGGGCCGGACGCTACTTCGGGGTGTTCCTGCCCCCGGCCCTGCTGCTGGCGGCCCTCGGCCTGGCCCGCGAGGGTCGGCGGGGGGTGCTGGCCCTGGTGGTGGTGGCCGTGCTGGCGGCCCAGCCCCTGACCCAGCTCCCCGGGCTGGGGCCGCCCGGGCTGCCCCAGAAGAGCAACGTCCGCCGGGCCCTCGCCCTCGTCGAGGACCTGGCCGGCCCCGGCGACCTGGTGATCTCCACCCAGCTCGAGCACGTGCCCCTGCTGCGCTACTACCTGGGGCCCTCGCTGCGCTACGCCGATCCCACCGGACCGGTCGAAGATCCGAACGTGGTCGACTGGCGCGACGCCACCGAGCGCCTGCGGGCTGCCTCGGTGGGCACCGGCCTCGCTCCCCTGATCGAGGACCTCGACGTGGGTGGCCATGCCTTCCTGGTCTGTCCCCGCACCGACACCGACGAGGACTCCCTCGTGTGGTTCCGCCTCATGGAGCGTCACTGCCGGTCCTGGCGCAACGCCCTCGACGACGACCCCGACCTGGAGCTGGTGCTCGGACCGGTGGCCCCGTCGCCCCGGGGCACGCCGAGTACCTCGATCTACGTCCTGGTCTACCAGAAGCGGGCGTAGGAGCTCCCGGAGCCCCGGCGCTACCCTCGCCCGGATGCCTGCCACCATCGCCATCGTCGGCACCGGCTACGTGGGGCTGACCACCGGTGCCTACCTGGCCCACCTGGGCCACAAGGTCACCTGCGCCGACGTGGTGCCCGAGAAGGTCGACCAGCTCAACCGGGGCGAGCTGCCCATCCTCGAGGCCGGGCTCGAGGACCTGGTGACCGAGGGCCTGGCCTCCGGGCGCCTCTCGTTCGTGCTCGGTGCCGCCCGCGCCGTGGCCGGCGCCGAGTTCGTCTTCCTGTGCGTGCCCACGCCCCAGGGCGAGGACGGCTCGGCCGACCTGCGCTACGTGCGCCAGGCCGCGGCCGAGATCGCCCCCGAGCTGGAGCCGGAGTGCGTCGTCATCAACAAGTCGACGGTGCCCGTGGGCTCGGCCCGGGTGGTGGAGGAGGCGCTCGGTCGGGACGACGTCTTCGTCGTCTCCAACCCCGAGTTCCTGCGCGAGGGCTCGGCCGTGCACGACTGCCTGCATCCCGACCGCATCGTCATCGGCAGCGGCGACCAGGCCGTGGCCATGCGCGTGGCCGAGCTGTTCGAGGCCCTGCGGGCACCGCTGGTCATCACCGACCCCGCCTCGGCCGAGATGATCAAGTACGCCTCCAACGCCTTCTTGGCCACCAAGGTCAGCTTCGTCAACGCCCTGGCCAACGTGTGCGAGGCGGTGGGTGCCGACGTGCGCGAGGTGGTCCTCGGCATGGGCCACGACCCCCGCATCGGCGTCGAGTTCCTCAAGCCGGGCCCCGGGTGGGGAGGTTCCTGCTTCCCCAAGGACACCAGGGCGATGGTGCACATCGCCGAGGAGGCCGGCTACGACTTCAACCTGTTGCGGGGCGTGATCGCCGTCAACGACGAGCAGTACGAGCGCATGGCCGACAAGGTCGAGCAGATGATGGGCACCTCCCTGGAGGGCTGCGAGGTGGGGGCGTGGGGACTCACGTTCAAGGCCCGCACCGACGACCTGCGCAGCTCGCCCGCGATCGAGGTCATCCGCCGGCTCCAGGCCCGGGGGGCGAGGGTGCGGGCCTACGACCCGACGGTCGACCCGCCGGTGGCGACGTCGGACCCGCGCCTGGCCGGCATCGAGCTGCGCGCCGACCCCTACGCGGTGTGCGAGGGCGCCGACGTCGTCGTGGTGCTCACCGAGTGGGACGAGCTGCGCTGGCTCGACTTCGCCAAGGTGTCGGGGCTGATGGCCGTGCCCCGCATCGTCGACACCCGCAACCTCCTGGAGGCCCCGGCCCTGCGCCGCCAGGGCTTCGCCTACGTCGGGCTCGGGCGCGACGGGTGAGTGGCCGGCGGGTGGTCGTCACCGGGGCCGCCGGGTTCCTCGGGTCCCACCTCTGCGACGCCCTGCTGGCCGACGGTGACGAGGTGGTGGCCATCGACAACCTGTCGACGGGCAAGCTGGGCAACGTCGAGCACCTCTTCGGCCACGACGGCTTCACCTTCGTGCGCCACGACGTCAGCACCTACGTGTGGGTGCCCGGACCGGTCGACGTGGTGCTCCACTTCGCCAGCCCCGCCTCGCCCCGGGACTACCTCGAGCTGCCCATCCCCACCCTCAAGGTGGGCAGCCTGGGCACCCACAACACCCTGGGCCTGGCCAAGGACAAGGGAGCCCGCTACCTGCTCGCCTCCACCAGCGAGGTGTACGGCGACCCCCAGGTCCACCCCCAACCCGAGACCTACTGGGGCCACGTCAACCCGGTGGGGCCCCGGGGCGTCTACGACGAGGCCAAGCGCTTCGCCGAGGCCATGGCCATGGCCTACCACCGGGCCCACGGGATCGAGGTGCGCATCGCCCGCATCTTCAACACCTTCGGCGAGCGGATGCGCCCGGGCGACGGGCGGGTGGTGTCGAACTTCCTGGTCCAGGCCCTGCGGGGTGAGCCGCTGACCGTCTACGGCGAGGGTGAGCAGACCCGCAGCTTCTGCTACGTGGCCGACCAGGTGGCGGGCCTGCTCACCCTGCTCGACGCCGACCACGTGGGGCCGGTCAACGTGGGCAACCCCGAGGAGCACACGGTGGCCGAGCTGGCCCGCATCGTCCTCGAGGTGACGGGGTCGTCGTCGTCGCTGGTCTTTGCGCCGCTCCCGGTCGACGATCCCTCCCAGCGCCGGCCCGACATCACCCTGGCCCGCCAGCTCCTGGGCTGGGAGCCCACCGTGGCGCTGCGCGACGGCCTCACCCGCACGGCGAGGTGGCTGGCCGCCGCCCTGGACGGGTGAGCGCGCCGGGGGGCGCCGGGCCGGCGGCGGCCGTCATCGTCAGCTACAACGTCCGGGATCTGGTGCTCGAGTGCATCGCCAGCCTGCGGGCCGACGGGGTCGACCAGGTTGTGGTGGTCGACAACGCCTCGGCCGACGGCTCCGCCGAGGCCGTGCGCCGGGCCGAACCCGAGGTCGAGGTGCTGGCCCTGCCCCGCAACCTGGGCTACGGCAGCGCCGCCAACCGGGGCGTGGCCCACACCTCGAGCCCCTACGTGGTGGTGATGAACCCCGACGTGGTGGTGGCGCCCGGCGCCACCAAGTCCCTGGTCGGCGCGCTCGAGGCCGACCCCGGCCTGGCCCTGGTCGGGCCCAGGGTGGAGACGCCTGCGGGCCAGCTCTACCCCTCGGCCCGCACCTTCCCCGCCCTGGTCGACGCCGCCGGCCATGCCTTCTTCCACTTCGTGTGGCCCGACAACCCCTTCAGCCGGCGCTACCGCATGCTCGACTGGGACCACGCCGGCCCGGCCGACGTCGACTGGGTGGCCGGCAACCACATCCTGGTGCGGCGCCGGGCGTGGGACGAGGTCGACGGCTTCGACGAGGGCTACTTCATGTACATGGAGGACGTCGACCTGTGCTGGCGGCTGCGCCGGGCCGGCTGGCGCATCGGTTACGAGCCGGCGGCCCGGGTCGTCCACGCCATCGGTCGCTCCACCGACCAGACCCCCTACCGCATGATCGCCGCCCACCACCGCTCGTTGCTGCGCTACGCCCGGCGCACCACCACGGGCACCAACCGGCTCCTCCTTCCCGTGGTCGCCGTCGCCCTGGTGGTGCGCACCGGGCTGGCGTGGATCCAGCGGGCCGTGCGGGGCCGCCCGCACGCCGCCACCTGAGCCGTTCCCGAGCGAGCCGCGTCGTCGCCCTTGGGGGCGCCGGTAGCATCGCGGCCCGGATGGGACGGGCGTCGTCGAGCAAGCGGACCAAGCGGGCGGCGAGGATGGCCCGAGCGGCCGGGCGGGGCGCCGGAGCGGGGGCGGGCAAGAACCTCGCCTGGCCCGTCGCCATGGCGGCCGTCGTCGTCCTCGGCGTGACCCTGGTCCTGCTCTCCCGGGGCGAGCGCGCCGAAGCCGCCGCCCCTCTGCTCACCGACCACTGGCACGCGGCCTACGGCGTCTCGGTCTGCGGGGAGTTCCAACCCCCGCTGGCCGACGCCGGTGAGGACACCAGCGGCATCCACACCCACCAGGACGGCCTCATCCACATCCACCCGTTCTCCACCCGCTACACCGGTGACGGTGCCACCCTCGGGGCCTTCGCCGAGCAGGTGGGCATGAACCTCGAGGACGACCGCCTGCAGCTGCCCGGTGGCGAGGTGCACGCCAACGACAATGGTCAGTGCGACGGGAAGCCGGCCGTGGTCCAGGTCAAGGTGTGGCAGGGGGTCGGCGACGAGGGCCGGCTGCTCGAGTCGGACTTCGCCGACTACGCCCTGCCCAACGGCAGCCTGGTGACCATCGCCTTCGCTCCGGTGGGTGCCGACCTGCCCCTGCCCCTCTCGGCCGGCACCGTCCCCCAGGACCTGCCCGGCGCCGCGCCGGTTGGGGGCCAGGGTCGCCCCCGCGCCGAGCCGGAGGCCGAGGCCGGGTCCACCACGACGACCCCTCCCCAGGACCCGCCTCCTAGCGCTCCCAGCACGACCAGCGCTCCCAGCACGACCGGCGCTCCGTGAGGGCCGTCGTCCTCGTCGGCGGGCTGGGCACCCGCCTGCGCCCCCTCACCCTGCGCACCCCCAAGCAGATGCTGCCCGTCGCCGGCCGGCCCATGATCGAGTGGGTGGTCGAGCACCTGGCCGGCCACGGTGTCGACGAGGTCGTGCTGTCCCTCGGCTACCGGCCCGACGCGTTCCGGCGGGCCTACCCCGATGCCACCTGCGCCGGCGTCCGGCTGGTCTACGCGGTGGAGGACGAGCCGCTCGACACCGCCGGCGCCATCCGCTTCGCCGCCGGGGCGGCCGGGATCGACGAGCGCTTCCTCGTCGTCAACGGCGACATCCTGAGCGACCTCGACGTGTCCGCCCTGCTGGCCTTCCACGCCGACGCCCACGAGCAGGCCGGCGCCCTGGCCACCATCGGCCTCGTCCCTGTCGAGGACCCCTCGGCCTACGGCGTGGTCACCACCGACGGAGAGGGGAAGGTGCAGGCCTTCGTGGAGAAGCCGGCCCCGGGCGAGGCTGCCTCCCACGACATCAACGCCGGCTGCTACGTGCTCGAGCCCGAGGTGCTGGACCGCATCCCCGGCACGGGGCGGGTCAACATCGAGCGGGAGACCTTCCCTGCGCTGGTGGCCGAGGGCCGGCTGTGGGCCCTGAGCCAGCACGGGTGGTGGGTCGACGTGGGCACCCCCGAGCGCTACCTCCAGGCCTCGCTCGAGCTGCTCGACAAGGGTGCCGGCCAGGGTGAGGCCGGGCTCGTCGATCACAGCGCCGTGGTCGCCTCCAGCGCCGTCGTCACCCGCTCGGTCCTCGGACCGGGCTGTCGCATCGGGCGTAACGCCCGGGTGCGCGACTCGGTGGTGTTCTCCCGGGCCGTGGTGGGCAACGGGGCCACGATCAGCGGGTCGATCGTGGGTGCCAGCGCGGTGGTGGGCGACGCGGCCAGCGTCTCGGGGCTGTCGGTGCTCGGCAACGAGGTGGAGGTCGACGGCGGGGCCACGCTGGAGGCGGCGGTGCTGCCCGATCCCGGGACCTGGCCGGCCTGAGGGTGCACCCGTGAGGGCGGTGGTGACCGGTGGCGCCGGGTTCATCGGCTCGACGCTGGTCGACCGGTTGCTGGCCGAGGGTCACGCCGTCGACGTGGTCGACGACCTCTCGACCGGGTCGTTGGCCAACCTGGCCGACGCCCGGGCCGACCGCGGCCACGAGCTGAGCGTCCACCAGCTCGACATCCGCTCCCCCGAGGTGGTCGACCTCCTGGCCCGCCGCCGCCCCGAGGTGGTGTTCCACCTGGCCGCCCAGGCCGACGTGCGCGTGTCGGTGGCCCGCCCCGCCTTCGACGCCGAGGTCAACGTGCTCGGCAGCATCAACGTGCTCGAAGGGGCCCGGGCCGCCGGCGCCCGCAAGGTGGTCTTCGCCTCGAGCGGGGGCACCATCTACGGCGACCCCGACCCCGCCGACCTCCCCGTCACCGAGTCCCACCCGCAACAACCCATCTCGCCCTACGGCGTGGCCAAGAAGGTGGTGGGCGACTACCTCCACGCCTACCGGGTGCTCCACGACCTGGAGTTCACCGCGCTGGCCCTGGCCAACGTGTACGGCCCCCGCCAGGACCCCCACGGCGAGGCCGGCGTGGTCGCCATCTTCGCCGGCAAGCTGCTCGCCGGCGGACCCTGCACCATCTTCGGCGACGGCAGCCAGACGCGTGACTTCGTGTACGTCGACGACGTGGTCGACGCCTTTGTACGGGCGGCGTCCCGGGGCAGCGGCGTGCTGTGCAACATCGGCACCGCGACCGAGACCTCGGTGCTCGACCTCTACCGGGTCATGGCCGCCGCCGCCGGGCGCGAGGAGCTCGCCCCGGTCCTCGCCCCGGCCCGCCCCGGAGAGCTGGCCCGCTCCGCCCTGGACCCGGCCCGGGCCCGCCTGCACCTGGGCTGGGCTCCCTGGACGACCCTCGAGGACGGGGCTCGGGCCGTCCTGCGCTGGTTCGCCGACCGCACCTGAGCGGGCACACCTGAGCGGGCACTCGGGCGCCGGCGTCGAAACCTCAGCGGAACAGGTCCTCGGCGGGAGGGCGCACCAGCTCGGCCCGCACCGACGCCTCCCGCAGCCACGCCGGGTCGACGCCCCGGATCACGGCCACGGGCACCCCGGCGGCCTTGCCCATGACCAGCTCGGCGGCCGCCGCCAGCTCGTCGGCCAGGGCCACCTCGGTCACCTCCAGGGTGCGGCCCAGGGCGTCGGCGCAGCCCCGCAGGTCGACCAGGGCGGCGACGCCGGCGCAGCCCAGGGCCACGTCGACGGCCCCCCGCCGCCACGGTCGGCCGAAGGTGTCGGACACCACCACGCCGGCCTCGACGCCGGCCCGGGCCCGCAGGCCGTCGCGGATGCGCCGGGCCGAGCGGTCGGCGTCGAGGGGCAGGAGGGCGGCCCGTCCCCGAGCCACGTTGGACAGGTCGACCCCGGCGTTGGCGCACACGAAGCCGTGCGCGGTCTCGGTGATGAGCAGCTCGCCCCGTCGCCGCAGCACCCGCACGGCCTCGGACTCGACCAGCCGGCGCCGGGAGGCGGCGTCACCGGGGTCGAGGTCGACCACGCGGCACTCGGCCTTGGACACCACCTTCTGGGTGACGACCACCACGTCCCCGTCGGCCAGTCCCGGCCCTCCCTCGTGCCCACACGCGGCGGTGATGAGGGCGGCCAGGACGTCGCCGGGGCGCACCTCGGGCAACCCCACCACCGGGTGGATCGCCAGCGCCCCCACTTCGTGCTCAGGCGACCAGGGTGGTGCGGGCCAGGGCGGCGGCCTCCGCCGGCCCGGACATGACCGTGGGGGCGACGACGGGGCGCACGCCGGCCGCCTCCACGTCGCCGGCGAGGGCGGCATCGGCCTGGTCGAGCACCAGGGTGCCGGCCACCGCGGTGTAGAGGCGGGCCACGCCCACCACCGACGCCTCGTGGCCCAGGCCCCGCAGCAGTCGGTCGGCCGGTCCCCGCAGGGCGGCGCCGGCGACGATCGGGGACACGGCCACCACGTCGGCCCGCCGGGCCGCCAGGGCCTCGGACACGCCGGGCACGGCCACCACCGGGCCGATGGACACGATGGGGTTGGACGGGGCGATCACCACCCGCTCGGCCTCGGCCAGGGCGTCGAGCACCCCGGGGCCGGGGTGGGAGCGATCCGCTCCGGCGAAGCGCACGGCCGACACGGCCTCGTCGTGGCGCCGGTGCACGAAGTACTCCTGGAAGCCGATCTCGCCCTCCTCGGCCACCGTCAACCGGGTCTCGACCGGGTCCTCGGTCATGGGCAGGAGCCGGGGGCCCACGCCCCACGCCCGGGTCACCTCGGCGGTCACCCGGGCCAGCCCGGCGCCCTCGGCCAGGCGGGCGGTGCGGTAGAGGTGCGTGGCCAGGTCGGCGTCGCCCAGGCGGAACCAGGTGGTACCCGCCACCGATCCGGCGGGGGCGACGGGCGTGTAACGCGCCAGGGCCTCGACGGCCCGCCACGTCTCCCCGGCCAGGCCCCACCCCCGCTCGGCGTCGACGGCGCCGGCCAGGGTGTAGGTGACCGTGTCGAGGTCGGGGCAGATCCGCAGGCCGTGCAGCCAGACGTCGTCGGCGGTGTTGACCACGGCGGTAATGTCGTCGGGAGGGACGACCTGGACCAGGCCGGCGAGGTAGCGGGCCGCGCCCACCCCCCCGGCCAGGACGGTTATCACGAGGCGGCGGCCAGGACCCGGTCGTAGACCTCGACCTGGCGGCGGGCGCAGCGCTCCCAGGTGTGCCCGCCGGCCACGCCGGGGCCACCGGCCCGCAGCTTGGCCAGCTCGGGCCCGCCCCGCACCAGGGTCTCGATGGCCTCGCCCAGACCGGCCTCGTCGCCGGGGCGCACGAGCAGGGCGGCGTCGCCCACGACCTCCTCCATGGCCGAGCCGCTGCTCGTCACCACCGCCGCCCCGCACGCCAGCGCCTCGAGCGCGGGCAGGCCGAAGCCCTCCTCCAGCGAGGGGTAGGCCACCGCCGCGGCCTGGCGGTACAGCGCGGGCAGCACCTCGTCGTCGACGTAGCCGAGCTGGACGACCCGGTCCCCCAGGGCGCTGGCGGCCACGGTGGCGTCGACCTCGGCGCCGCCCCAGCCCCGGTGCCCGGCGAGCACGAGCTGCAGGTCGGGATGCGACGGGGCCAGGCGGGCCACGGCCCGCACCAGGGCGGGCACGTTCTTGCGGGGCTCGAGGGTGCCGGTGAAGGCCACGAAGGGTGGGCGCACGCCCAGGGCAGCCAGCCGCTCGAGGTCGCCGTCGTCCTCGGGTCCGAAGCGCCGGTGGTCGACCCCGTGAGTGATGACCTCCACCGGGGCCCGGGGCGAGAGCAGGTCGTGCAGGCGGGCGGCGGTGTGCTGGCTCACGCACACCAGGGTGTCGGCCCGCTCGGCGCTGGCCCGGATCATCTTGCGGAAGTAGACGACCTTGGCCCGCTCGTGCCACTCGGGATGGTCGAAGAAGGTGAGGTCATGGATCGTCACCACCGCGGGGACCCCGGCCCGCAGCGGCATCGTGTAGTGGGGACCGTGCCACAGGTCCCCCAGGCGCGAGGCCAGCGCCGGCGCCTGGGCCTGCTCCCAGACCAGCCGGGCCGGGCGACGACCGGGGGCGACGGCGTGGACGTGGGCAGCGGGGGCGGCCGCCTCCCAGCGCCGCCCGTCACCCACCGCGGCCACCAGCTCCAGGTCGACCTCGTCGGCGCCGGCCAGGGCCTCCACCAGGCGCAGCACGTAGATGCCGGCGCCCGCGGGCCGGGCGGGCACGGCCGACACGTCGAGCGCCACCCGGGCCCGGCGCTTGCTCACCGGGCGCCTCCCGCGGCCGCGCCGGCGGCCCGGTAGGCGCGGGCGTGGGCGGCGGCGCTGGCTGACCAGGTGAACGACGACGCCCGCTGGCGGCCGGCCTCGACCAGGCGCCGGCGGTGGGCGGCCTCGGTGACCAGAGCGTCGAGGGCGCCGGCCAGGGCGTCGACGTCGCCCACGGGCACCACCGTCGCCGCCCCCCCACCCACCTCCACGAGGGCCCCGGCGTCGCTGGTCACCACCGGGCAGCCCCGGGCCATGGCCTCGACCACCGGGAGTCCGAAGCCCTCGTAGCGGCTGGGCAGGGCGAGGGCCACGGCGGCACGGTACAGGGCGTCGAGGGTGACGTCATCGACGGATCCGAGGGCCACCACCCCCTCGGCGGAGAGGTCGAGCGGCGGTCCCCAGCCCCGGGCACCGGCCAGGACCAGGCCCAGCTCGGGGTGCGACCGGCGCAGGGCGGCGTGGGCGACCAACAGGTCGGCCACCCCCTTGCGGGGCTCCAGGGTGCCGGCGAACAACACGAACGGTGGACGCACACCCGGGGCCGGCGATGACGCCGGACGGGGCTCGGGCGGCTCCGGCGGGGTGGGGACGCCGACCCCGTGGGGGGCGACGTGCAGCCGGTCGGGGGGGAAGCCTTCGGCCACCAACTCGTCGCGCCCGTGAGCGGTGGGCACGACGACGGCCGCCGCCTCCTGGCGGGCCAGCTCGAGGCCCCGGCGGTGGAACGACACCCCCCGGGGCGTGAGGTGCTCGGGGTGGCGCAGGAACACCAGGTCGTGGACGGTCACCACCAGGGGGCGCTTCCCGGCCGGGGCCACGGCGAGGCTGGTGGCGTGCACGAGGTCGCCGGGGACCGGCAGGGCAGGCCGGCGCAGCCGGTGCCAGGCCTCGTAGCGCAGCGGCCCTCGAGGCCGGCCCAGGTCGACGTAGGCCGTGCCGCCGGCGGCGAGCGCCGGCGGTGGCGGCCCGGCGGCGAAGGCCACGACCTCGACCCCGGCCCCGGGCAGGGCCCGCACCAGGTGCTCGACGTAGCGGCCGATCCCCCCGGGCACGGGCTGGAGGAGCTGGCCGACGTGCACCGCCGCTCGCAGACCCCTCGCTCCCTCCACCCGCCGATGATGCCCGGCCGGGTCGCCCAGCGCTGGGGACGGCCCTTGGCCTGGTCGTGGCGGGGGGCCGCGAGGGTCACGGGTAGCCTCCGCTCGTGGTTCCCGCCGGCGCCGAGCCCCGCTCGACCCGCCGGCGGACCCCGATCCCCCGGGCGGTCTGGCTGGTGACCGGCGTGCACGTCCTCCTGCTGGCCGTCTACAGCGTCCTCGTGCCCGCCTTCCGGGCCCCCGACGAGCTGCTCCACGTCGAACGGATTCGCCGCCTGGCAGCCGATGGCCCGGCTGGCGCTCCCCTCGCGGATCCCGCCGGGGAGGGGCCGGCGGTGGCCGCCGCCGTGCTCGGCGCGGCCACCTCCTCACCCGCCTACACCGCGGGAGCCCCGCCCGTCGGCATCGCCGAGGCCCTGCCCCCCGCCGAGCGGCCCAGCTTCGAGGACCTGGCCGACGCCCTCCCAGGCGACGCCCTGCCCGCCGAGGCACTCCCCGCCGAGGCCCTGCCCGCCGGGGCGACGGTCAGCACCGTCGCCGACCGGCCCCCCCTGGCCACCTGGCTGGGCGCCGCCGTCCTGACAGCCGCCGGCGCGGTCCTCCCGGGCTGGCCGTGGTCCTTCGACCGCACCGTCGCCCTCCTCCGCCTGGTCGACGTGGCCGTGGTGGCCACCCTTCCGATCCTGGCCTGGGCCACCGCGCGGCGCTTCGGGTGCCCACCTCGGGCCTCGCTGACCGCGGCCGTGGCCGTCATGGCCGTCCCCCAGCTCACCCACGTGGGCTCGGTGGTGGGCGACGACGCCCTGGTGCTGGCCCTGGCCGCCGTCGTGTTCCTCCTCGGCGCCCGGGTGGTCACCGGCGACCGCACCCGGCGCACGGCGGTGCTGGGCGGGCTGGCCTGCGGGCTGGCGCTCCTCGCCGGCGGGAGCGCCCTGGTGC
>JADDRA010000119.1:0-5178 GCA_016781105.1 Actinomycetota bacterium
CCGTGGCCGCGATCTGGATGGGCTGGAACGTGCCGTAGTCGAGGTAGCTCTTGAGCTTGGCCAGGGCGGCGATCACCTCGGCGTTGCCGGCCATGAACGCCACCCGCCATCCGGCCATGGAGAACGACTTGGTCAGCGAGTACAGCTCGACGGCCACCTCCTTGGCCCCCTCGGCCTGGAGGATCGACGGCGGCTGGTAGCCGTCGAAGCCGAGGTCGGCGTAGGCGAAGTCGTGCACCACCACCACCTCGTGCTCCCGGGCGAAGTCGACCACCTTCTGCATGAAATCGAGGTCGACGCAGGTGGTTGTGGGGTTGTGGGGGAACGACAACACGATCACCCGGGGCTTGGGCCAGGAGTACTCGTAGCTCTCGACCAGCACCTCGAAGAAGTCGGCCTCGCTGTCGCCGAGCGGCATCTCCCGCACGTCGGCCCCCGCGAAGAGGGGGCCGTAGATGTGGATGGGGTACGACGGCGAGGGCACCAGGGCGGCATCGCCGGGTTGGAGCAGGGTCCACATGAGGTGGCTGAACCCCTCCTTGGCCCCGATGGTGTTGATGACCTCGGTCTCGGGATCGAGGGCCACCCCGAACTGGCGCTGGTAGAGCGCGGCCAGCGCCTCACGCAGCTTGGGCAGGCCCCGGCTGAGGGAGTAGCGGTGGTTGCGGGGGTTGCGGGCGGCCTCGGTCAGCTTGTCGACGGCGAGCTCGGGCGAGGGGATGTCGGGGTTGCCGAAGGCCAGATCGACGACGTCCTCGCCGGCCCAGCGGGCCTGCTTCTTGAGGCCGTCGATGATGCCGAGGGCGTAGGGCGGCAGGGCGGTGATGCGGCGGAACTCCACGGTGCGACGCTACCCGAGGCCCCCGGCACCACTCGGTCCGGGGCCGAGCCGCTCGCGCGCCAGCAGGGCGGCGCCCACGGCTCCGGCCTGCTCTCCGAGCTCGGCGCCCAGGACGGTCACCGGCGGGCGCACCCGGCCTCCGGCCGCCTCCGCGGCGGCGGCCAATGCGGCCCGCACCGGAGCGAGCAGGGCCTCGCCCAGGGCGGCCAGCCCGCCGCCGACCACCACGCGCTCCACGTCGAGGACCTGCACGAGGTTGGCCAGGCCCAGCGCCACCCAGCCGGCGAGCTGGCCGAGGACCTCGGCGTCGGGGCGGGAGCTCGGTGCCTCGGCGACCAGGTGCTCCAGCGCCGATCCCGAGGCGTAGCGCTCCCAGCAGCCCCGCCGCCCGCACGGGCACGCTCGCCCCCCCACCTCGACCACCATGTGCCCGACCTCCCCGGCGAAGCCGGAGGCGCCCCGCTGGACGCGCCCCCCGAGCAGCAGCCCGGCACCGATCCCGGTGCCCAGCGTGACCAGGACCGCGTCGTGGACACCCCGCGCCGCCCCCAGCCGGTGCTCGGCCACCAGGGCGCAGGTGGCGTCGTTGTCCGCCACCACGGGCAGGCCGGTGGCCTCGGCCAGGGGGCCGGCCACGTCGAGGTCGACCACGCCGGGGAGGTGCGGGGCGTGGCGCAGCCGGCCTCGCCGGTCGACGAGCCCGGGGAGCCCCACCCCCACCGCGACCACCTCCCCGTCCCGGGCCTCGAGCTCGGTTCGGAGCTGGGCGACCACCTCGACCAGGCCGGCGACCAGCTCCTCGCCAGGAGGCGTCGGCCTCCGTCGCTCGCAGCACCGCCCGTCCTGCCCGTCGAGGGCCAGGCCGAGCAGCTTGGTCCCCCCGACGTCGATCCCGACGGTGAGGTAAGCCTCGCCTCCGGCGCTCAGTAGCGGACCAGCGCCCCGATGCGGCCCGCCACGTCGAGGTCCGCGTTCCCCACGCAGATCTCGACCCGGCAGGACTGGGCCAGCGCCTCCTCCACCGCCTGCTCGACCACGTCGTCGAGCTGGTCCATCTCCTGGGTGCACACCGGACAGGAGCGGCCCAGCGTGCCGATCCAGCCGCACCCGCGGCAGCGCCAGCCGGCCTCCACGTAGCCCGAGGACACGAGCAGGGTCTTCACCCGCCGCTCGACCAGGGCGGCCAGGGTCGGCCCCAGCCCGGCCACGGCTCGGCCGGCGCCGACACCCTCGCGCAGCGAGGCCACCGCGTCGGCCTCCTTGGACCGCTCCACCTCGGCCTCGACCTCGAGCGCGGCCCGACGGACCTCGTCGTCGGAGGCGTGCAGGGGGATGGCGCAGCGAGCCACGAGCCGCTCGCGCAGGTAGGGGTGCAGCACCGACTCGAGCTCACCCGCCAGGTCGTCGGGGGCGCCCAGGATCAGGCGCTCGAAGCCCTGGGCCTGGTACGCCTCGAAGGCGACCTGGGCGGCGTGGTGCAGGTGCTGGCGGACACGGGCGGCGGCGTGGTCTCGAACCTGGTCCTTGGTGTAGCTGTGGTCCTCGTCGTCACCCCGGGGCAGCTGGTCGAACGCGGCGGTCGACTCCACCAGCTCGCCCAGCTCGAAGACGAGCATGCGCACCCGCTGGCGATCGACCAGGAGCAGGCCGAAGCGCTCGTGCTGGTCGACCACCACCTCGAGCTGGCGCACGCAGGGGGCGTGGTTCACCACGACCTGGCTGTGCACCGCCACTGGCAGCTCGACGACCCGCCAGTAGTCATGCGCCGTGCAGGAGAACATGGCCAAGCCCCGCGTCCGGGAGCGGTCGAAGCCACCGCGGACGTGGGCCTCGATGCGAGCCAGGTCGCCCGCCACCGACGGATTCCCGTTGCTGCGCTCCCGGGCGCTGCGCAGCACCCGGTCGAGCTCACGCACCACGTCCTGGTGGCGCACGTGGGTCGCCCCGTCCACGTTGAGGTAACAGCTCGTGACCGGGGCCTGCTCACCCTTGAAGCCGGCCAGCGTACGGATCTCCTGCTCGGTGATGGCGACCATGGGCACCTCCTCGTGCCGATCGACTCGGCGACCGGCCGGCTCTGGATCGGGCTGGGTGCCCGATGCTAGGCGAGGTGCTGCGGCGCGCCCGCGCTCCGCGGGGGCCTCACCGCAGCGACGAGGCCAGACCGGCCCGGAGCTGGTCGGCGAGGTCGTCGTAGCCGAAGTCGGCCACCACCCGCCGCCGGGCCTGGCCCCCGAGCCGGGCGCGGGCCCCGGGGTCGTCGAGGAGCCGGGCCAGCCCGGCCGCCACCGCCTCGACCTCGCCGGGACGCTCGACGACGACCCCGGTCTCGCCGTCGACCACCGCCTCGACCGACCCACCGCTGGCGCCGGCCAGGACAGGAACCCCGGACGCCGCGGCCTCGAGGAAGACGATGCCGAAGCCCTCCTGCTCCAGGCCACCCCAGCGGTTGCGGCAGGGTCCGGCGAAGATGTCGGCGGCACCGTGCAGGAGGGGCAACGCCTCCTCCGAGACCCGTCCCAGCAGGCGAACCGGGGCCCCGGTGGACGCGACCCGGCGCTCGAGCAGGCGGCCCTGGCGGCCGGTGCCGGCCACGGCCACCACCAGGTCGGGCCGGTCCGGGGCCAGGCGGGCGGCCGCGGCCACCAGCACGTCGAAGCCCTTGCGTGGGACCAGGCGACCCACCCCCACCACCAGCCGGGCGTCTTCGGCCACGCCGAAGCGGGTCCGGGCCGACGTCCGCTCGGCCCCGGTGAGGGGCCGGAACCGCCCGGCGTCGACCCCGGGGGGGACGCGCGTGGCCGGCAGGGCGCGACCCACGACCCGCTCGGCCTCGTCCCGCACGAAATCGCCACCGACGACCACGTGGACGGCCCCGGCGAGGACCCGTCGCAACGCCGCCCGCAGCACCGGGAGGCGTGCGGGCACCGAGACCTCGGCCCCGTGGATCACCACGACGTAGGGCCGCCGCAGCCGGTGACCGACCAGGCCGAGCGGGAGGGCGGGATCGAGCACGACCAGTTCCGCTCCCACCTCCTCGGCCAGGGTGTCGACCCGCCGGACCAGGGCCGGGGTGGGGAGGAGGACCGCCTGGCGGTCGCGCACCACCCGGAAGGCCTGGGCCCGGTCGAAGGACGCGGCGCCGTCGTGGGGCGTGGTCAGCACGGTCACCTCGTCAGGTGGAAGGCGCCGCCACAGCTCCCAGAGGTAGTTCTGGATGCCCCCGATCTTGGGAGGGAAGTCGTTGGTGACGAGGAGGTGGTTCAACGGTCCCGGCGGGTCGCAGCGACGCCGTGAGGTCGGTCACCGCCCGGGCGGCGGCGAGGGCTCAGCTCCGTCGCAGCCGGCGCCGCCGGCCCTTGCCCGGGCTCGGCGACTCGGCCGACTCCGGTGGGGGGTAGAGGCAGGCCAGGGCCTCCATGGCCGACGGCTCCGGCTGCTCGTCGCCGCCCTCACCTCCGGCCCAGCGGTCGTCCGCACCGTCGCCCGCCGGTCGCTCGTCGCCCGCCGAGCGGATGAGCTCGGGGCGGAACACCGGCTGGTCACCTCTGCGACCGCCGCTGGTGCGACCGCCGCTGGTGCGACCGCCGGCCGCCCGGGTGCTCCGGCGGCGGGAGCCCGGCGTGTCGCCCTCGGCTGCCGCCGAGTCGGCATCCGGCGCCACCGCCTCCGCCGAGAGCGAGGGTGGCGATCCGATCGGCTCGACGGTCGCCTCCCGCACCCGCTCGGGGACCGGCACCGGTGCCGGTGCCGGGAGCGGGCCGTGGACCGCAGGCCGCTCCGGTGCGTCGTCGGGCCCGGCCGGACGGGCCGCGCTCGCCGCTCCGCTTGCAGCCGCGCCGGTCGCAGCCGCGCCGGGCGCAGCCGAGACCCGGGGCGTCGACCGGGAGGCCCGGAAGATGCGGTCCTGGCCCGAGGCGTTCCTCGTGGCTCGCACCGGCGCCTCGGGTCGATCCTCGGCGGGGTCCGCGTCACCCTCGCCCGGCGCCGCTCCCCCCGGTGGCGCCAGGGCGATGACCCGGGTGGCCTCGTCCCGCTCGGGCCGGGCATCCAGCCCCTCGCCCTCTCCAGGTGAGGTCCCGGCGCCCGGTGCGCCGTCCGCAGCCCCCTGCGCCCGCTCCTCCTCGGCGGGTGACTCCTCGGCGATTTCCTCGAGCCACGCGTCCCGCTCCGGCTCGGGCCGCGGCGATCGCTCCGTCGCCTGGGGGCGGGCCGGGGCCTGGCTCCCCGAGGCGCTTGCCGGCGTTGCCTCCTGGGCCGCCACGCGGCCACGGCGCGCTGCGTCGCTCCCGGCCCGGACGGCCCGCGGCTGGGTGGGGCGTGCCGGAGCCGTCGTC
>JADDRA010000119.1:5352-11222 GCA_016781105.1 Actinomycetota bacterium
GGCCGGCGCCTTCTTGGCCGGCGCCTTCTTGGCCGGTGCCTTCTTCGCGGGCGCCTTCTTCGCCGGGGCGGCCTTGGTGGCCGCGGCCTTCTTCGCCGACGCCCGTGTGGGAGACGCCGCCCTCTTCCTCGTCGTTCCCGCGGTCGCGTCGGCGGTCCCGGCCGAGGGTGCCCGCTGCGCCTTTCTCACCGCCGCCGTGCCGGCGGCGCGCGTGTTCTCGGGCGAGCTCCCCGCTCCCGATCTCGTGTCGGCGCCCTCGGCCCCCATCACGTTCCCGCCCGGCGCCTCGCCGCCGCCGGCCGCAGCCCTCGTGGCCCGGGACGCCCTCGCTCGCGAGACCGTCGCACCCGCCGCCGGGCGTCGAGGCCGCTTCTTCGCCGGACGACGACCTCCGCCGCTCGGCGCCGTCGCGGCCGAGGCATCGAAGCTTCCTGCTGCCGACGTGGTGCCAGCCCGGCGAGCTCGACCGCCGACGTGGCCCAGCTGGGACGCCAGACGGTCCCGGGCCGTCAGCTGCCCGTCGGCCAGCTCGAGCAACCACTCGGCCCGCTGCGAGCGTCCGCGCGAGGTGTAGTCGAAGCGGATGACCCACAGGCCCTCGTCGAGCTGGAACGCGCTCCACCCGTCGTCGGCGTCGTCGTCGGGCACGCGCAGGCCGCGCTCGGCCAGGTTGCGCCGAACCGACGCGCCCAGATCGAGCGCCGAGGGGCCGAGGCGAGGCTTGTCGAAGGTGAGGCCCCGGGCCCGCTCCACCACCCGCGCCTGCTCGGCCCGTACCGGGGCGGCGAAGCGATTGACCCAGGCCACGTCGGTGCCGGCCTCCTCGGCCACCTCCTCGACACTCCACCCGGCCCGCAACCGGTCCTGCAGCTCTCGCGGGTTGAGCGCGCTGCCGTGCCAGGAGTGACGGGGGGAACGTGGCTCCGCGCCAACCTGAACGACCATGCCGCCGGCGCGCACCCGCTCGGCGTCGGCCACCAACTGGATCAGGGCGTCGTCGAGGTCGACGGTGAAGCCGCCCGACGTCGAGCCCTTGCGCACGCTGAAGATGAGGCCGTCGAGCCCTGCTGTGAACCCGACGAGGTGGAGCTTCTGCACACTGTCCCCCGGCGGTGCGGCCCGCGTGTCGGGCCGGCCCGCTGTCGACCGTAGCACCAGTGCTCCCCCACGGAGTGGACTACCCGGGCCGGCGCCGGCGTACCGTCGGCGGTCGGAGGCACCCGCCCGGAGAGCTAGAGCGGTCGGCCGAGGACGGCCAGCAGCTGGGGGCTGGTGATCACGTTGGCTCCCAGGGCTCGGGCCCCGGCGCGAACGCGCCCGTCGTCGGACGCCACCACCAGGGGCCGGCTGGCACTGGTGGCCGCAGCGAGGTCGAGCAGGAGGTCGTCGGCGTCGGTCCCCTCGGGGGAGAACCGGAGCTGCACGCCCACGCGCCGGCCGAGGTCGGCCGGGGAGCTCGCCCGCTCACCGGCGCCGTCAAAGACGAGGTCGAACCGGGCGCCGGTGCGCGCCGCCGACTCCCGCGCCGCGTCGACCAACCAGCTCCGTTGCTCGGAGAGGGACAGCTCGGGGCGGCCCAGCTTGGTCACGTTGTAGCCGTCGACGAGCACGAGCACGCCGGGGAGGCGCACCAGGTGCTCGGCGGCGCCCACGCTGTCGTCGAAGGTCCCCGGAGGCAGCGGTGCCGGCCGGCGAGCGACGTGGGGAGGAGCCGGGGGCTCGGGCGGAACCGTCGCCGTGACCGCGTCACCCCGGCGCTCCTCCTCCTCGGGACGATCGACGAGCAGGCGTCGCAACTCAGCCAGCGTGCCCGCCACCACCTCACCCGCAGCAGCCGCCCGTGCCACCACCTCCTCGAGGTGACGGCGGTCCAGCGTGTCGCGGTCGTGCTCCTCCTCGGTGCGCCCGGCCGGTTCGGGCCCGTCCTCGGGCACGAGCGTGCTCGTCGCCTCCTCGAGCTCCCGGCGCAACTCGATCTCGGCTCGGCGCCGCTCGTCGACCTCGGCGTGCAGGTCCGACACCTCCCGGCGCAACCGGCCGGCGTCGGACTCGGCGCGCCGGCGCAACCGTCGTTCAGACGCCAACTGCTCCCTGACCTCGGCGACCTGGCGGCGCAACCCGGCGGCCTCCTCGTCGGCCCGCCGGCGTGCCTGCTCCTCGACCTGGAGTCGCCGGCGGAGCTCCGCTTCGGCCCGTTGCTCCCGGGCTTCGCCCGCCACCTCGTCGGCCGCACCGGCGAGGTGCTCGAGCTCGTCCTCCCAGCCCTCGGGGCGCTCGAGGAACAGCCACGACGCCCGACCCACCGCCTCCTCGGTCGTCGCCTGGCGTGTGGCCTGGCGCAGGTCCTCGTCGTCGTCGAGCACCCGGCACACCGGGGCCAGGGCCCGCTCGGGGAGGCGGGCGAAGCCGAGGAAGGGCTCGAGCCGGCGCGGGGCTGGGACCGGAGGGTCGTCGTAGCGGCGCCGGCGGGCCACGGCCAGGGCCACCTCCGCCGCGGGCCGCAGGAGGTGGTCGGGGACGACCGGGCGACCGGTGCCCACGTCCCCGGCCCTAGACCTGGCAGGCCGCGCAGAAGAACGTCGAGCGCTGGGACCAGCGGGCCCGCACGATGGGCTGGCGGCAGCGCCGGCAGGCCTCACCCTCCCGGGCGTAGACCTTGTGCTCACTCTGGTAGGCGCCGATGGCCCCGTAGAGGTCCCGGTACTGCTGATCCGCCAACGACGAGCCCCGGAGCTTGATCGCCTCGTTCAGCGTCTCCAGCAGGGACCGGTACAGGCGGCGCACCTCCTGGGTGCTGAGCGAGTCGGAGCTGCGGTCGTGGCGCAGGCCAGCGGCCCACAGGACCTCGTCGCTGTAGATGTTGCCGATGCCGGCGACGAAGCGCTGGTCCATGAGCAGGGTCTTGAGCTTGACCTTGCGGGCTCGCAGGCGGGCACCGAAGGCATCCCAGCTCATGACGTCCTCGACCGGGTCGAAGCCCAGCTCGCTCACCTCGGGCAGATCGGTGCCGATGGCGTCGGTGGCGATCACGAACATCTCCCCGAAGGTGCGGGGGTCGACGAAGCGGAGCTGGCCACCCTGGGTGAAGGTGAAGCTGACGTGGGTGTGAGGGGCGACCGGGTCCTTGACCCCGGCCTTGAGGAGCTGCCCGCTCATCCCGAGGTGGATCACGAGGGTCTCCTCCCCCATGCCCACCAGCAGGTACTTCCCCCTCCGGGTCACCCGCTCGAGCTTCCTGCCCTCGACCTTGCCGATGAAGTGCTTCTTGTTGGGATGGCGGCGGATGGCCCGCATGCCGTTCACCTCGGCGCTCTTGACCCGACGTCCCACGACCTCCTTCTCGAGGTCGCGCCGCAGGGTCTCGACCTCGGGCAGCTCGGGCATCAGGCCCGCACCTCGGTCTCGGCGTCGGCCCGCTCGGCGGCCTCGAGCACCTTCCAGACCACGGCCGCGGCGGCCTGCTCGGCCTGCTTCTTGGACCGTCCCTCGCCGGTGCCCCGCACGTCGTCACCCACCTCGACGGTGGCCACGAAGTGCTTGGCGTGGTCGGGTCCCCGGTCGGCCACCCGGTAGCGGGGCAGGGCCTCGAAGCGTCGGGCCGAGAGCTCCTGGAGGCGGGTCTTGTAGTCCTCTCCCCCGGGCCCCGAGGCCGCCTCGGCGATGCGCTCGCCCAGCAGCTCGAGGACCAGCTCGGCGGCGGCGTCCCAGCCGCCGTCGAGGTACATCGCCCCGATGAGCGCCTCGGTGGCGTCGGCCAGGATCGACGCCTTGTGCCGGCCACCCGAGGCGTCCTCACCTCTGCCCAGGAACAGGGCCGCCCCCAGTCCGAGCCGGCGGGCCGCGTCGGCCAGCACGACGGCGCTGACCACCCCGGCCCGCACCTTGGCCAGCTCACCCTCGGGGAGCTCGGGGTAGCTGCGGAAGATGTGGGCGGTGACCACCAGCCCAAGGACGGCGTCGCCCAGGAACTCGAGCCGCTCGTTGGACTCGTGGCCCGGCGTCTCGGCGCACCAGGACCGGTGACGCAGGGCGGCGAGGAGCAGCGACTCGTCGACGAAGGCTCGGGGGAGCCGTCCGGCCAGCGCCTCCACCTCTGGCGCCATCATCGCTGGCGGGCTACCCGAGACGGGCGCAGACGTAGTCGACGGCGTCGCGCACCGTCTTGAGGTCCTCGAGGTCCTCGTCCTCGATGCGGAAGCCGACCGTGCGCTCGCCCACCTCCTCCTCGATGGCCTCCACCAGCTCGATGAGGGCCAGCGAGTCGGCTTCGAGGTCGTCGGTGAAGGAGTCCGCCTCGGAGATCTCCGAGGCGTCGATCTCCAGGATGTCGGCCAGGCGGTCGCGGATCATCTCGTACACCTCGTCACGTCCCATCGGACTCTGCTCGACATGGGTTTCAGCGGGCATCGAGCGCTCCTCGAACGGCGGGACGGACGTGCACGACGGCGACCGGGCGGCCCCCGCGGCGCCGGAAGTGTACACGCCGGGCAGCCACACCGATCGCCCGGAACGGCGATCGGTGTGGCCGGAAGGGGCAGCATCGAGGCGTCGGCGCTGACGTCGCCGCCGACCTCGAGGTCTCGGCCCCGCTCAGGCGGACACCGCGCTCCTGAGCGCTCCCACCAGGTCGCCCGCCACCATCTCCCGGGCGACGTCGAGGGCGTTGACGATGGCAGTGGCCGAGGACGAGCCATGGCTGATGATGCAGACCCCGTCGACCCCGAGCAGCATGGCCCCGCCGTAGCTGTCGGGATCGAGGTCGGTGACCAGCGGCAGCACCGCCGGCCACAGCACCTCGAAGGCGGCCCGCAGCTCCTCGGTGGAGGTCATGGCGTCGAGCAGGGCCCGCTCGATGAAGCGCATGCCGCCCTCGAGGGTCTTGAGCACGATGTTGCCGGTGAAGCCGTCGGTGACGACGACGTCGACCTCTCCCGTCATGACGTCGCGGCCCTCGACGTTGCCCACGAAGCTGCCCCCCGACCGCTCCCTCCACGCCGGTTCGGCCAACAGCGCGTGGACCTCCTTGACCAGGCCGGTGCCCTTGGTGGCCTCCTCGCCCACCGACAGCAGGCCCACCCGAGGCTCCTCGATGCCGTAGCGGACCCGGGCGTAGACCGCGCCGAGCTGGGCGAACTGCACCAGCCAGGCCGGTTGGCACTCGGCGTTGGCCCCGGCGTCGAGGAGGACGGTGGGAAGCGATCCGGGCACCGGGATGGGGGTGGCGATGGCGGGACGGTGCACGCCCCGGATGCGTCCGATGCGCAGCAGGGCGCTGGCCATGGCGCCGCCGGTGTTGCCGGCGCTGACCATGGCCGAGGCCCGGCCGTCGCGCACCGCCTCTGCCGCCCGCAGCACCGAGGCGTCCTTCTTGCGCCGCACCGAGACACCGGGGTCGTCGTGCATCTCGATGACCTCGGCGCAGGGCACGACCTCTAGCCCGCCGGGCTCGGCCGCGGCGACGGCGTCGGGGGCACCGAACAGCACCACCGGCACACCATGGGCCTCGGACGCCTGGCGCGCACCGGCCACGATCTCCCCGGGCGCCTTGTCGCCCCCCATGGCGTCGACGGCGACGGGCTTCACCGCGTCACCGGGGGCCGACGGCGCGAGCGGCGACCTCGGTCACTCGACGTCGAGGGCGTGGCGGCCGCCGTACCACCCACAGGTGGGGCACACGACGTGGGGCAGCTTGGCCGACGAGCACTGCGGGCAGACGCTGCGGGCAGGAGCGTCGAGGCGCCACGCCGACGCCCGCCGGCTCCGGCTCTTGGCCTTGCTGGTCTTCTTCTTGGGCACCGCCACAGGTGCGACTCTACCCGCCCTCCGGTGGAGAGGGTCAGGCGCCGGCCTCCCGGCCGTCGGGCCCTTCC
>JADDRA010000119.1:11347-17804 GCA_016781105.1 Actinomycetota bacterium
GGCGGATCCACACCGGGCGGATCCACGCCGGGCGGATCCACGCCGGGCGGATCCACGCCGGGCGGATCCACGCCGGGGAGATCGAGGCCGGCGAGGTCGAGGCCGGCCAGCGCCGACCAGCGGGGGTCGGTCCCCTCGGTGCTGCAGGCGCAGGCCACCTCGTTGCGCTCGGCGCCGCAGGTCGGGCACAGCCCGGCACAGTCCTCACGGCACAGCGGGGCCAGGGGCAGGTCCAACAGCACTGTCTCCCGGGCGACGGGCTCGAGGTCGATGGACTCCCCGTGCAGGGGCTGGGTCTCGCCCTCGCTGGGGTCGGCCTCGAAGATCTCGAGGATGCCCGCCGCCAGGGTGCCCCGCACCGGGCCCAGGCACCGCCGGCACTCCCCCACCCACGGCGCGCTCGCCGTCCCCCGCACCACCACCGCCTCGTTCACCGACTCCAGGTGGAGCTCGAGGTGCACCGGGCTCCCGGCCGGCACCTCGCTGCCGAGCACGTGGAGATCGTCGAGGACGGCGTCGAGGGACTCGTCCCGGCGCTGCCCAGGGGTGCGCAGGAGATCGGCGACCCCGAGGGTCAAGATGCCGCGCGTCGCTCGCATCAGCGCTTCCCCCCTACGAGTCCTGGTCGTAGAAGTCGTTCTCCGCCCCCCCGTCGTCGGGCACCTCGTCCATCGAGCTCTCGGGGATGGATGCCTGGAGCCGGGAGCGGCCGGCCTGGACCATCTTGGTGGTGCGGTCGAGGACGATCTCGAACTGGGCCAGCCGCTGGTCGCAGAAGTCCTCGGCCTCGTGCCGCAGGCGCCGGGCCTCGGCCTCGGCCTCGTCGAGCGTGCGCCGCGCCTCCTGGTGGGCGGCCCGCACCACCTCGGTGCGCTGCACCATGCGCTCGGCCCGGACCCGAGCCGCCTCGAGGATGTCGTCGCCCTCGCGCTGGACCTTGGCCAGGAACTCCTCTCGCTCGCGCAGCAGCCACCGCGCCGCCCGCAGCTCCTCGGGCAGGCGGGCCACGGCCTCCTCCACCAGCTCCAGCACCTCGTCCCGGTTGACCATGACCGAGGCCGACAGGGGCATGGGCCGGGCGTTGCCGATCAGGTCGGCCACCCGGCCCAACAGCGTCTCCACATCGGCGGCAGCCGTGGTGGTCATGCCGTACTCCCGCTCGACGTTGCCCATGGCGTCACCCTCTCCCTCTGTCCGGGTACCTCTCGTGGAGCCGCTTGGCCACCGCGTCGGGAACCATTGAACCCACGTCACCACCGAGGCGGACGATCTCCCGGATGTACTTGGAGGCGATGTAGGAGTTGGCCGAGGCCGAGGGCACGAAGAGCGTGTGCACCCCGGAGATGGCCCGGTTCATCTGGGCCTGGGCCATCTCGCTCTCGAAGTCCGACGGTGCTCGCAGCCCGCGGATGATCATGTCGGCCCCCACCGTCCGAGCCAAGTCGACCACCAGATTGGCGAAGTGGGTGACCGAGACGTTGTCGAACGCCACCAGCGACTCCTCGATGACCGCCGTGCGCTCCTCCAGGCTGAGCAGGGGCTCTCCCTTGGCCGGATCGTGCCAGACCGCCACCACGACCTCCTCGAAGAGGCGGGCCACCGTCTCGACCAGCTCCAGGTGCCCGTGGTGGAACGGGTCGAAGGAACCGGGGTAGAGCACCTTGGTCACGCCTGCTCCCTCCGTGGCTGGTCCCGCCGGGCGAGGACCACCACGGTAGCCCCGTAGCGACGGGAGCGAAGGAGCCGCCAGCCCGGCCCCGGGTCCACGGCCCGGTCGGACTCGGCCACCACCAGCGGGGCGTCGACGTGGGCGAGGAGGTCGCGCCAGGCCCGGTCGTCGAAGCGGTAGGGAGGGTCGAGCAGGGCGAGATCGAAGGACCCGGACCGCTCGTCGGTGAGGAAGCGCAGGGCATCGCTGCGGATCACCGTGGCCAGCCGAGCCAGGCCGGTGGCGGCCAGGTTGGCCCGCACGACGGCCAGCACCCGGGGGTCGTGATCGACGAAGGTGGCTCGGGCCGCACCCCGGGAGAGGGCCTCGATGCCGAGGGCCCCCGAGCCGGCGAACAGGTCGAGCACGGCCGCTCCCTCGACCGCCCCGAGGCTGTCGAGCGCGTTGAAGGTGGCCTCCCGGACCCGGTCGCCGGTGGGCCGGGTGCCCCGTCCCGGCGGCCCGGCCAGGTGACGGCCTCCGGCCGTCCCCGCCACCACCCGCACCGGGCCGACGGTACCGGAGCCGGTCTCACCCTTCGGCCGGGCCCGCGGGGGCTGTCGCACCCCCTCGGCATGAGGGCGGCCGTGGACCTGGAAGTGGCCCTGGCCGACCTGGCCCGGCGCCAGCACGGCTTGTCACCCGGCGCCAGGCCCAGGAGGCCGGCTTGTCCTCCGCCGGGATCCGCACCCGGCTGGCCCGGGGCGACTGGCTCCTCCTGGGTCGTTCCGTCTACGCCGTGGCCGCCGTCCGCCCGACCTTCGAGCAGGCGGCGCAGGCCGCCTGCCTGGCCGGGGGTGAGGCGTGCTGGGCCTCCCACGGCACCGCGGCGCTGCTCTGGGGCCTGGGCCTACCTGAGGACCGGGGCATCGAGGTGCTCACCCTGCCCTCCCAACGGGTGCGCCTCGCCGGCGTCGTCCACCACCGGTCCCTTCACCTCCCCCGGGCCGACCTGCGGCGCTGCCGCCTCGTGCCGGCGACGAGCGTCGCCCGCACCATGGTCGATTGCCTGCCCCAGCTCACCGGGCACCGCCTGCCTCGCGTGGTCGACGACGCCCTGCGGCGCAAGGTCCCTGACCCTCGCCGAGCTGGCCGCGTGTGCCGGCCGGCTCGACCACGGCGGGAGGCCGCACCCTCACGCCCGCTGCGGGCCGTGCTGGCCGACCGACTCCCCGGTACGACCCGGGGGCGAACGAACGGGAGCTGGGAGTCGTCGGCATGCTCGTGCGGGCTGGCCTCCCGATGCCGGTCCAGCAGGTCCGGGTCACCGTCGGCGGACGGGAGCGAATCCTGGACTTCGCCTACCCCGAGGCGAGGGTGGGGCTCGAGCTCGACGGCTTCGCCGAGCACGGGCGGATCCGGGGGGCGGTGAGTCAGCTCTTGAACAGGTACTCGGTGCGGTCGCCGGACGGGCCGGCGTCGTCGGGCCCGAGGAGGAGCTCGACCTCCTGGGCCAGCTCGGGGTGGGCGTCGAGCCCGCCGGGGCCGTCGACCAGGGTGAAGGCCACCTCCCGGGCCCGGCCCACCCACACCTCGTCCCGGCGCAGCGAGGCCAGGCGCAGGTCGCTGCGACCCTTCTGCTGAGCGCCCATGAGCGTGCCCTCCCCCCGCAGGTCGAGGTCGACCTCGGCCAGCTCGAAGCCGTCGCTGGTGCGCTCCAGGGCCTCCAGGCGGGCCTGGGCCTCAGGGGTGAGCCCCTCGGCCGGTGCCAGCAGGTGACACCACGACACCGCCCGGCCCCGGCCGACCCGGCCCCGGAGCTGGTGGAGCTGGGCCAGGCCGAAGCGGTCGGCGTCGACCACCACCATCACCGTGGCGTTGGGCACGTCGACGCCGACCTCGATCACGGTGGTGGCCACCAGCACATCGACGTCGCCGGCCCGGAACGCCTCCATGGCCACGTCCTTGTCCCGGACGCCGATCCTCCCGTGCAACAGCCCCAGGCGCAGCCCGGCCAGCTCCCCCTGGCCGAGGCGGTGGAGGGTCTCCTCGGCCGAGCGGGCCTCGATCGCCTCGGACTCCTCGATCAGGGGGCACACCACGAAGGCCTGGTGCCCGGCGGCCACCTCGGCCCGCACCCCGGCCCAGGCCTCGCCCTCCTGCGCCTCGGTGCGAGCCCAGCGGGTGGTCACCGGCGTGCGCCCCGGGGGGAGCTCGTCGAGCACGCTGACGTCGAGGTCCCCGTACACCGTCATCGCCGCGGTGCGGGGGATGGGGGTGGCGGTCATGACCAGGACGTCGGGGACGGCGGTCCCCTTGCCTCGCAGGGCCGCTCGCTGCTCCACGCCGAAGCGGTGCTGCTCGTCGATCACCACCGCCCCGAGGGAGCGGAACGCCACCTGCTCCTGGATGAGGGCGTGGGTCCCCACGGCCAGGTCGACGTCACCGCCGGCCAGGGCGGCGGCGACGCGGGCCCGCTCGGCCGCCGGGGTGCGCGAGGTCACCAGCTCGACCCGCACTGGTCGCTCGCCGAAGAGGTTGTCGCCCTCGGCGGCCAGCGTGAGGCCCTCGACCAGCCGGCGGATGCCGAGGTGGTGCTGCTCGGCCAGCACCTCGGTGGGGGCCATGAAGGCGCCCTGGTGGCCGCCCTGCACGGCCACCAGCAGGGCACTCAGGGCGACGAGGGTCTTGCCACTGCCGACGTCGCCCTGGAGGAGGCGGTGCATGGGGACGGGGCCGGCCAGGTCGTGGCCGATCTCGGCGATGGCCCGCTGCTGGGCCGTGGTCAGGCCGAAGGGCAGCCGCTCGTGGAACCGGCGGACCAGAACGCCGTCGAGGTGGTGGGCCACGCCCACGGCGGCCTGCTCCAGCTCCCGCTTGCGACGCACCAGCACCAGCTGGATCCGCAGCAGCTCGTCGAAGACCAGGCGGGTCCGGGCCGAGCGATGGTCGTCGGCCGTCTCGGGAAGGTGGATGCCCCTGATGGCGGCGCTGCGCTCGACCAGGCCGAAGCGCCGGCGCACCTCGGCGGGCACGGGGTCGAGGAACGGCCCGGCCCGCTCCAGGGCCCCCTCGATCCAGCCCCCCAGCTCCCAGGTGGTCAGCCCCGCCTTCTCCGACTGGGGGTAGACGGGCACGATGCGCCCGGTCCGGTCGCCCACCAGGTCGACGACCGGGTTGGTCATGCGCCGCCGCCCCTGGAACTGCTCGAGCCTGCCGAAGAAGACCGCGTTGGTCCCGGTCGAGAGCTGCGAGGCCCGCCAGGCCTGGTTGAAGAAGGTGCAGCGCAGGTAGGCCGAGCCGTCCCCGACGTCCACCTCGACCAGGCTGCGACGGTTGCGGGTCCGCCGGGACTGCACCCGCCGCACGGTGGCGAGCACCATGCCCTCCTCACCGAGGGCCAGGTCGGCGATGCGGGCCTGGTTGGTTCGGTCGAGGTAGCGCCGGGGGTAGTGCATGAGCAGGTCGGCCACCGTGACGATGCCCAGGCTGGCCAGCCCGTCGGCCTTCTTGGGCCCCACCCCGTGCAGCTCGGTGACCGGGATGCGGGCGAGCTGGCTCAGCCGGCGCACGCGCCCCGGGTCACGCCGTCACTCGATGCCGAGCAGGTAGGGGTACAGGGGCTGGCCGCCCTGGTGCACCTCGACCTCCACGCCGGGGCGGTGCTCGGCCAGCCAGCCGGTGATGGCGGCCGTGTCGTCGCCCTGCGCCTGCTCCCCCTCGATGAGGGTGACCAGCTCGTGACCCTCGCCCACCACGGCCTCGAGCAGGCCCGTGGTCGCTCCCACGACGTCGGGCGCAACAGCCTCGATGCCGGAGGGACCGATGCCGATCCAGTCCCCCTCGGCGATCGGACCCACGCCGGAGCTGCTGGGCCGTACGGCCCGGGTGACCTCCCCGGCGATGATGCCCTCGGCCGCCTCGGCCATGGCCTTGGCGTTCTCCTCGGCGTCACGCCGGGGGTCGAAGGCGACCAGGGCGGCGAGGCCCCCGTTGACCGCCGAGGTCGGCACCACGCGCACCACCTTGGTGCTGGTGAGGCCGTCGACCTGTCGGGCCACGGCGACGATGTTGGAGTTGTTGGGCAGCAGGACGACCTCGGGGGACGGGCAGCGCTCGACCGCGTCGAGCAGCTCGGCCGTGGAGGGGTTCATCGACTGGCCACCGGCGACGACCGACGCCGCTCCCAGGCCGGTGAAGAGCCGATGCAGGCCCTTCCCACTGGCCACCGCCACCACCGCGCTGGCCGGGGCCTCTCCCGGGGCCGTCCCCGTGGCCTCGGGCTCGGGTGCGGGGCTCGCCTCGCGCACCCAGCGCTCCTCCTCGACCTGCTCGGCCAGGTCGGTCACCCGGATGCGGCGGGGACGGCCGGCCTCGATGCCGGCCTCGATCGCCGCGCCCACGTCGTCGGTGTGGATGTGGCAGTTCCACGTGCCCTCGCCCCCGACGACCACGATCGAGTCGCCGACCTCGTCCCAGGCCCGCCGGAACCCCTCGAGCCCCTCGTCGTCGGCCTCGAGCAGGAACATCACCTCGTAGCGCAGGTCGGCCCCCTCGGGCGAGCCCGGCGCAGGCTCGGCCGCGCCCGATGCGCCCCCCGCCCGGGCCTCACCCGCCGGGCCCTCGCCCGGCGGCGCCGGGGGCTCGGGCACGGGCCGGTCCGCCACCACGCACAGGGCGGCGTCGAGCAGGAGCAGGAAGCCGCTGCCGCCGGCGTCGACCACCCCGGCCCGGCGCAGGACCTCGAGCAGCTCGGGCGTGCGCTCCAGGGCGGAGCTGGACCCGGCTCGGGCCGCCTCGAGCACCCCG
>JADDRA010000003.1:0-2353 GCA_016781105.1 Actinomycetota bacterium
ATCGTCCTCGAGGCCGCCCGTCTCCGGGGCCAGGCTGCTGACCACCTCCTCTTCGCCGGGCCCCCGGGGTTGGGCAAGACGACGCTCGCCGGCATCGTCGCCGCGGAGATGGAGGTAGGCCTGCGCGTCACCTCGGGGCCGGCGCTCTCCCGCCCCGGCGACCTGGCCGCCATCCTCACCAACCTCGAGGAAGGTGAGGTCCTCTTCGTCGACGAGGTCCACCGCCTCCCGCGGGCCGTGGAGGAGGTGCTCTACCCGGCGATGGAGGACTTCCAGCTCGACATCGTGCTGGGCCAGGGCCCCTCGGCCCGTTCGATCCGCCTCGAGTTGCCCCGCTTCACCCTGGTGGGTGCCACCACCCGGACGGGGCTCATCACCGGGCCGTTGCGCGATCGCTTCGGCCAGGTCGAGCGCCTCGACCACTACCCGGCGGGCGACCTCGAGACCATCGTGTTGCGGGCCGCCGCCATCCTCGGGGTCCCGGTCACCACCGACGGCGCCGCAGAGATCGCCGGGAGGGCCCGGGGCACCCCCCGCATCGCCAACCGGCTGCTGCGCCGGGTGCGCGACTTCGCCGAGGTGCGGGGCAAGGGGGTGGTCGATGCTGCCGTCGCTGCCGAGGGGTTGGCCGTGTTCGGGGTCGACGAGCTCGGGCTCGACAAGGTCGACCGGGCGATCCTCGAGGCCCTGTGCCAGCGCTTCGCCGGCGGACCGGTGGGGCTGTCGACGCTGGCCATCAGCGTCAGCGAGCCCACCGAGACAGTGGAAGACGTCTACGAGCCCTTCCTCATCCGCCAGGGTCTGCTCATGCGGACTCCTCGGGGACGGGTGGCCACCCCGGCGGCGTGGTCCCGCCTGGGGCTTGCGGCGCCCCAGGGCGGACCCCCCGGCCTGTTCGACTGACTCGTTCTTCTACAGCTGCGGGGCGGTCTGCAGCGTGAGGTCGACGCCGATGACCCGCTCGGCCTGGTCCACCTGGGGGGTGAGCCGGGTGATGCCGATGGGACCGGGGTTGGAGATCGGGGAGAGGCCGACCCCCACCGAGACCAGCACCCCCACCGCCCGGCCCTGCTCGTCGAGCACCGGCCCCCCGCTGTCGCCGGGCAAGGCGACGCCGATCGCCCCCACCGTGTCGGGGTCGGGCAGGCCGCCGGGGGCCAACAGGGTTCTGCCGCTGGCCAGCGGACCGCCGATGCCAAGGGGGTTGCCGAACAGCGAAAGCGTCGTCGGCCCGGTGGTGAGCTCGTCGTTCACCCCGGTGGGCCCGCCGAACTGGGCCACCTGGGGGCTGGCGACGACGTTGTCGTCGAGGCGGACGAGGCCGAAGTCCCTGGCGTTGTCTTGGATGGCGTAGGTGAACTCACCGATGCGGTTTCCGTCGCCGTCGCGGGCCTCGGGCCCCTCGCCGGCAGCGAAGGACTGCTCGCCGATGTTCTGGCTGATCGGCAGCGTGGAGAGGATGCAGTGGCCGGCGGTGCCCATGTAGCGCTCGCCGTCGCTCCCCCTGAAGAGGAAGTTGAGGGTGCACGAACCGTTGTCGGTCTGCACTCGGGCGCCGGGGCGCACCCCCGGGCACGAACCGAGCCCGAGATCGAGGACGGGGACCGCGAAGGGCCGGCAGGCCTCGGCGGTGGTCGCCTCGCTGGCGGTGCTGGTCCCTTCTCCGGAGGACCCTCCAAGAAGCGAGTCCAACAGCCCGGCGCGCGCTGGTGTGGCCAGCCCGACGGTGGCGAGGGCGATTGCGAGCACCAGCACGAGGCGAAGTCGGGTCATGGCCGGCCACGGTACCGGACCTGCCGACGATTTCGCGCGCGCCCCGTGTCCTTGCCGTGCCCGGCGCGACTGATCGGGTCGTTGCTCGCCGCGCTAGGGTCGTGACCCGCTGCTCGCCGTGTTCGGCGGGCCGGTTTCACCTCGCCTATGGAACTCATCCCCTTCGTCTTGCTCCTGGCCCTCATGTGGCTCCTACTCATCCGGCCCCAGCAGGCGCGGTTGCGCAAGCAGCGAGAGCTGGTGGCGTCGATCGCCGCCGGCGACGAGGTCGTCACCGCCGGGGGCATCGTGGGCACGGTGCGGGTGGTGACCGACGACGAGCTGCGACTCGAGGTGAGCCCCGGGGTGGAGATCCGCCTGTTGCGCATGGCGGTCAGCCGCCGTCTCGACCCCGAGCCTGCCGCCGGATCTCCGGACCAGGAGGGCTGAGTGCGTCGCCGCCTCCTCGTCTCACTGCTGGGCATCTGCATCGTCGCCTTCGGTCTGCTGGCCGCCACCATCGCCGTCGGCAACGCCCCCGAGCTCGGCCTCGACCTGCAGGGCGGTGCCTCGGTGGTGCTCCAGCCACCCGGGGGGGTCG
>JADDRA010000003.1:2365-4633 GCA_016781105.1 Actinomycetota bacterium
TCATCGACCAGGCCATCGAGGTGATCCGGGACCGGGTCGACGCCCTCGGCGTCGCCGAGGCCGACATCACCCGCCAGGGTGACGCCATCGTGGTCGAGCTCCCGGGGGTGAAGGACCAACGCCGGGCCCTCGAAGCCGTCGGCCAGACCGCCGAGCTGCGGTTCCGGCCGGTGCTCGAGGTCATCCCGCTCGAGGCGCCCCCCGACGCTCCGCCCACGACGTTGCCCACGCCCACCCCGCAAGCGGAAGACGTTCCCGACAGCGAGGTGATCCTGGGGGGCACGCTCGCCGACGACAAGACCGAGGTCCTGTACCGGCTCGGCCCGGCCGGGTCCCTCGGGCGCGACATCGCCGGCGCCCAGGCGGTGTTCGAGCCGACGTCGGCGGAGTGGGCGGTGCTGCTCGAGTTCACCGACGAGGGGATCGCCCGCTTCAACCAGGTCGCCGATGCGTGCTTCAACGGCCAGCCCACCTGCGCCCAGCGCAGCGTGGCCATCGTGCTCGATGGCAAGGTGGTGTCGGCCCCTTCCGTGCAGAACCCCGAGTACCAGCGCGACGAGGTGAACATCACCGGCGACTTCGACGAGGCGGCGGCCAAGGACCTGGCCACGGTGCTGCGCTTCGGTGCGTTGCCCGTGCAGCTCGAGCAGGAGTCGGTGTCGACGGTGTCGCCCACCCTCGGGGCCGACTCGCTGCGCGCCGGGCTGCTCGCCGGGGCCATCGGCACCGGCCTGGTGCTGCTGTACCTGATCTTGTACTACCGGACCCTGGGCCTGGTGGTGGTCCTCGGGCTGTTGGTGTGGGCGGCGCTGCAGTGGTCGGTCATCAGCTACCTGGGAGCGGCCCAGGGTCTGGCGCTCAGCCTGGCCGGCGCCACCGGCATCATCGTCTCGGTGGGCGTCACCGTCGACTCCTACATCGTCTACTTCGAGCGGCTCAAGGACGAGATGCGTGCCGGGCGGAGCTTGCGCTCGTCGGTCGACCGTGGCTTCAAGCGAGCGTTCCGCACGATCCTGGCCGCCGACTTCTCGGCGTTCCTCGGCGCCGCGCTCCTCTACTGGCTCACCGTGGGCGCGGTGCGGGGCTTCGCGTTCTTCCTCGGCCTGTCCACCGTCCTCGACGTCATCGTGGCCTACTTCTTCACCCGTCCCCTCGTCGCCCTACTCGCTCGCCGGCGGAAGTTCACCTCGGGTCGGTTCCTCGGCGTGTCCGGGCCCGCCCGTCGCACCCGAGCTCCGGTGGGGGTGTCGTGAGCCGCCGACGGGGGAAGCTCACGCCCGCGGTCAACGGCCACCGCCGGAGCCGTCTCGGCCGCCTCTACCACGGCGAGACCCACATCAACTTCGTCGGTCGCAAGAAGCTGTGGTTCGCCGTCTCCGGGCTGGTCATCCTCGTCGGCCTGGGGGGGCTGGCCACCCGGGGGCTCAACCTCGGTATCGACTTCCAGGGCGGCAGCTCGTGGGTGGTGCCCACCGACGTGTCGGTCGGTGAGGCCCGCCAGGCCCTGGCGTCGGTCGGTCTGCCCGATGTCGAGATCCAGACGCTTGGTGAGGACCAGGGCCAGCGGCTGCGGGTCCAAGCGGAGCCGGGCAACGCCGCCGACCGCGACGAGGTGAGCCGCGCCCTGGCCGAGCTCGCCGGGTTGGACGTCACCGACGTGCAGGTCTCGGAGGTGAGCCCTTCTTGGGGCTCGGAGATCACCAGCAAGGCACAGCGGGCGCTGGCGTTCTTCCTCGTGGCCATCACCTTGTACATCACCGTGCGCTTCGAGTGGAAGATGGCCCTGGCCACCCTCGCCGCCCTGGTGCACGACATCCTCGTCACCGTCGGGGTCTACGCCCTCACCGGGTTCGAGGTCACGCCGGCCACGGTCATCGCCATCCTGACCGTCCTCGGCTACTCGATCTACGACGGCATCGTGGTGTTCGACAAGGTCGACGAGAATGCCCAGGTCCTCGCCACCACCGGCCGCACCACCTACAGCCAGATGGTGAACGACTCCTTGAACCAGGTGCTCATGCGCACCCTCAACACGTCCATCACCGCCTTGCTGCCGATCGCCTCGCTTTTGGTGATCGGCTCGTTCGTGCTCGGTGCCGCCACCCTCCAGCAGTTCGCCCTGGCGCTGCTCATCGGTCTCGGGGCCAGCGCCTACTCCTCGATCTTCATCGCCTCGCCTCTCCTGGCCGTGCTCAAGGAGAGCGAGCCCCGCTACCTGTCCCTGCGTCATCGTCTCGAGGGACGGACCACGCCGCTGATCCCCACCGG
>JADDRA010000003.1:4692-5292 GCA_016781105.1 Actinomycetota bacterium
CGGTCGGAAGCAACGGGAAGGCACCGACGCCGGCGGCACCCACGCCACCCACGCCACCCACCCCGCCCAAGGCCGCGCCCCCGGCGTCTGGCCCGATCGCGCCCCGACCTCGCAAGAAGGGCCGGCGCCGGTAGCGCGCGAGGTTTTCTCTCGTCTAGCGTTGCCCCTACGGGAGAATTGGCCGGAAACCCTTCCGCGTCCCGTCCGGTGTACCGCATCGGACAGGCAGCGGCGTTGCTCGAGGTCGGTGTCGACACCGTGCGCCGTTGGGCCGATGCCGGCCGGCTGCACACCCGCCGCACCGAGGGTGGGCAGCGACTGATCGACGGCCGCGACCTGGCTCGCCTGGCTGAGGAGCTGGCAACCGAGCACGGGCACGACCGGGAGCACCAGCGGGTTCCCGCCTCGGCCCGCAACCGGCTCCCGGGCATCGTCACCCGGGTGACCACCGACACGGTGATGGCCCAGGTCGAGATGCGGGTCGGGCCGCACCGCCTCGTCTCGCTCATGACCCGGGAGGCGGCCGAGGAGCTGGCCTTGGAACCCGGCGTCCTCGCCGTGGCGTCGGTCAAGTCGACCAACGTGGTCGTCGAGCTCCCG
>JADDRA010000108.1 GCA_016781105.1 Actinomycetota bacterium
ATCGCCGAAGAGGGCATCGAGATCCCCTCGATGTACTACGCCCACCGACGGCAGGTGGTCCGGCGTGACGGGATGCTGATGGGCCTGTGCGAGTGGGTCCAGCCCGGCGAGGGCGAAGAGGCCATGGAGGTGACGGTGCGCTACCGCACAGTCGGTGATGCCACCTGCACCGCCGCCGTCGAGTCGGCCGCGGCCACGCCCGAGGAGGTCATCGCCGAGATCGCCGCCACCCGCGTGACCGAGCGGGGAGCCACGCGGGCCGACGACCGCTTCTCGGAAGCGGCGATTGAGGACCGCAAGAAGGAGTGATACTTTTAGTCGCCTCGGAACCAGAGGTTCCGAGGCGAGTTGAAGGCGCTCGGCCGACCGGCAAGCCGGTCGGACGTGGCGCCAACACCTGTTGGCTCGACCGCCGGATCGAGGGCCTTTTGGCGCCGATGCGGGGCCGGGCGCGAAGCACGCCGGCGCCAGTGCCAGCGTTGGAAGGGGCGAGATGGAACTGTTGCGGTTTGCCACGGCGGGGTCGGTCGACGACGGCAAGTCGACGCTGATCGGGCGGCTGCTCTACGACTCCAAGGCCATCTTCGAGGACCAGTTGGAGGCGGTCGAGCGAGCGTCGCTGCAGCGGGGGGAGGAGACCAACCTCGCCCTGTTGGTCGACGGGCTGCGGGCCGAGCGCGAGCAGGGCATCACCATCGACGTCGCCTACCGCTACTTCGCCACCCCGGCCCGGACCTTCGTCATCGCCGACACCCCGGGGCACGTCCAGTACACCCGCAACATGGTGACCGGGGCATCCACCGCCGACGTCGCTCTCATCCTCGTCGATGCCCGCAAGGGCATTCTGGAGCAGAGTCGCCGGCACGCCTTCCTGGCCTCGCTGCTGCGGGTGCCCCACCTGGTGGTGTGCGTCAACAAGATGGACCTCGTCGGCTACGACCAGGACGTGTTCGAGGCCATCAAGGCCGACTTCCGGGCCTTCGCCATGCGCATGGAGGTCACCGACCTCAGCTTCGTGCCGGTGTCCGCCCTCCACGGTGACAACGTGGTGCACCGGTCGGCGTCGATGCCGTGGTACGAGGGCTCCTCGCTCATCCACCACCTCGAGCAGGTCCACATCGCCTCCGACCGCAACCTCATCGACGTGCGCTTCCCGGTGCAGTACGTCATCCGGCCTCGCAGCGACGAGTACCACGACTTCCGTGGCTATGCCGGACAGGTGGCCGGCGGGGTCCTGCGCCGTGGCGACGAGGTCATCGTGCTCCCCTCGGGGTGGTCCAGCGTGGTCGAGTCGATCGACACCGCCGACGGGCCGATCGAGGAGGCCTTCGCTCCCATGTCGGTTTTGGTCCGCCTCGCCGAGGACCTCGACGTGAGCCGGGGCGACATGCTCTGCCGGCCCCACAACCGTCCTCTCGTGGGCCAGGACCTCGAGGCCATGGTGTGCTGGCTCGACGAGAAGCACCTCCAGCCGGGAGGCCGGTACGCCATCCAGCACACCACTCGCTCGGCCCGGGCCGTAATCAAGGAGCTCGCCTACCGCCTCGACATCAACACCCTCCACCGCGACGAGGGGGCCACCGGCCTTGGGCTCAACCAGATCGGCCGGCTCAGCCTGCGGACCACCGTCCCGCTGTTCTACGACGAGTACCGCCGCAACCGGGCCACGGGCAGCTTCATCCTGATCGACGAGGCCACCAACGCCACCGTCGCCGCCGGCATGCTCCTCGACCCTGCCCACGTCGGGTGAGCGCCGCCACCGAGCGCAACCTGACCTGGCACGCCGGCGAGCTCGAACGCGACCAGCGCTGGTCCGCCCTCGGTGTCCGAGGGGGCACGCTCTGGTTCACCGGCTTGTCCGGGTCGGGCAAGTCCACGGTTGCCGTCGCCGTCGAACGCCGGCTGGTCGAGTCGGGCCGCCCGGCGTACGTCCTCGACGGCGACAACCTCCGCCATGGGCTCAACGCCGACCTCGGCTTCGGCGACGACGACCGGGCGGAGAACGTCCGCCGGTTGGGTGAGGTGGCCCGGCTGATGGCTGACGCCGGGCTGGTGGCCCTCGTGCCCGCCATCAGCCCGTTCCGGGCGGGGCGAGAGGCGGCCCGGGCGGCCCACGCCGAGGTGGGCCTGCCGTTCTTCGAGGTGCGCCTGGCCACGCCCCTCGACGAGTGCGAACGACGCGATCCGAAGGGCCTCTATGCCAGGGCCCGGTCGGGAACGCTTTCCGGGCTCACCGGCATCGACAGCCCCTACGAACCTCCGGAACACCCCGAGCTGGTGTTGCGACCCGACGACGGCGACGTTCACCACCACGCCGAACGGGTGCTGGCGCTGCTCGAAGCACCGTAGGAGGGCCGGCCGGCTCTCCGGTCAGCGCCGGCGGAGCGGAGGTGGCATCTCGGTCACCGGGCCATGAGGCTCGCCCGCGTCGGCGTAGCAGTCGGGGTGGAAGTGCTCCACCCGGTCCCACCGGCCGTCCACGTAGACGTTGGCGATGACCTGGTGCTTGCCGGCGCGCGCGACGAACTTCACGACGGTCCCACACCTCGGGCAGAGGATGGCGCTGCCGGCCGGGACCGGCCGGCGGACGGCCCGGCTGCGGCCGGTGACTGGGGAAGAAGGCAGGACGAAGGCCATGCCAGAGCATCGACCGACGCCGGAGTCCGCTTGAGCGGAAGAGAGCTGGGCAGGGGTGCACGGCGGAAGCACCCCCGTGCCCAGCGAGTGACAGGTTCCCACCTGATTCGTCCCCCGTCAAGATTGCGCCGCGCCGGGCCTGTCGGCGGTGTGGCTGCGGTGGCCCCAGCGCCCCCAGCCGACGGAGGAGCCGTCGTGGGGCGTTCGGCCGTCAGCTACGGGCGAGGGGCTTGTAGCGGGAGGGCACCTGGCGGTGGTCATCGCCGAGGCGGCGTCGACGTTCGGCCTCGTAGTCGCTGAAGTTGCCCTCGGTCCAATGGACCCTGGCGTCCCCCTCGAAGGCGAGGATGTGAGTGGCCACCCGGTCGAGGAACCAGCGGTCGTGGGAGATCACCACGGCGCAGCCGGCAAAGGCGAGCAAACCGTCCTCGAGCGCTCGCAGGGTGTCGACATCGAGGTCGTTGGTGGGCTCGTCGAGCAGGAGCAGGTTGGCCCCGGCCAGGAGCTGGCGGGCGAGGTGCAACCGGTTGCGCTCGCCCCCGGAGAGCACCGCCACCCGCTTCTGCTGGTCCGAGCCCTTGAACCCGAAGCTGGCGACGTACGCCCGCCCGTGGATGGCACGCCCGCCCACCTCGAGGTCGTCGACCCCTCCGGTGATCTGCTCGTAGATGGTCAGCTCGGGTTCGAGCGAGGCCCGCGACTGGTCGACGTACGCCAGCTCCACGGTGGAGCCGACCCGGAGCTCGCCGTCGTCAGGCTTCTCGGCGGCACCGTCGGTGGCGGCACCGGCGGCGGTGGCGATCATCCGGAACAACGTCGTCTTGCCGGCGCCGTTGGGGCCGATGACCCCGACGATGCCCGCCGGCGGGAGTGAGAAGTGGAGGTCCTCCATCAGCACCCGCTCGCCGTAGCTCTTGGTGACGTGGTCGGCCTCGACCACCAAGTCGCCGAGACGGGAGCCGGCAGGGATGGCGATCTCGAGCTTGTCGCCGGCCCGCTCCGCCGACTGGGACTCGGCGAGCAGCTGGTCGTAGCTGCGCAGGCGGGCCTTGCCCTTGGCCTGGCGGGCCCGAGGAGACATCCGCACCCACTCGAGCTCCCGCTCGAGCGTCCGGCGCCGTGCCGACGCCTGGCTCTCCTCGGTGGCCAGGCGAGCGGCCTTCCGCTCCAGCCAGCCCGAGTAGTTGCCCTCGAAGGGGTACCCCCGCCCGCGGTCGAGCTCGAGGATCCATCCGGCCACCTTGTCGAGGAAGTAGCGGTCGTGGGTGACCGCCACCACCGTGCCTCGGTACTCCTGCAAGAACCGCTCCAGCCACGCCACCGACTCGGCGTCGAGGTGGTTGGTGGGCTCGTCGAGCAGGAGCAGGTCGGGCTGGCTCAACAGCAGGCGGCACAACGCCACCCGGCGTCGCTCACCGCCCGACAGGGTGGCGACGGCGGCGTCACCGGGGGGCACGCCGAGGGCGTCCATGGCGACCTCGACGTTGCGCTGGAGGTCCCAGGCACCGGCGGCGTCGATCTGGTCCTGGAGCTCGGCCTGCTCGGCCAACAGGGCGTCCATGTCGGCGTCGGGCTCGGCGAAGGCGGCGCACACCGCCTCGTAGCGATCGAGCACCGCCTGTGTCGAGGCCACCCCGTCCATGACGTTGCCGAGGACGTCCTTGGTCTCGTCGAGGTGGGGCTCCTGGTGGAGGTGCCCCACCGAGAACCCCGGGGTAAGACGAGCTTCGCCGGTGAAGCCGTCATCCTCGCCCGCCATGATGCGCAGCAGGGACGACTTGCCCGACCCGTTCGCCCCGATGACCCCGATCTTGGCCCCCGGATAGAACGACAGCGAGATGTCGTCGAGGACCTGGCGGTCGGGCGGGTGGAACCGGCCGAGGTGGCGGGTGGTGTAGATGAACTGGGCGGCCATGCGCTCCGACGGTACCGGCGCCACCGGTCTCGCCGTTCCCGAGGGGAGCAATCGCCGACCGGCACCCGTGCTGGTCCGGGTGCCGGTCGGGTCATGCGTCGGGGGGGCCGGGTGCGGGGCGAGCCCGCCTCCCGGCATTCTGGCACGGCCTGACCATGTTGGCACTAGGTGTTTCTCGCATCATCCGGGCAGCCTCGGACCTCGCCGGTAGCCTGGGGTGGTGGGGGACAGCTCCGGCCCGAGCACCACCTTCGGTCCCAACGCCTGGTTGGTCGACGAGATGCACGAGCGTTTCCTCGACGACCCGGCGTCGGTGGGGGAGAGCTGGCGGGAGTTCTTCGCCGACTACCGCAGCCATCGCGACCCCGGGGCCGACCCCGCCACCCCCGGTTCACCCTCGCCACCGCCGCCCGCCTTGTCGGCCCCGGCTGTCATCCCAACCGCTCCCACGCCGAGCGGTCCCGCCGTCGCTGGCGTTGCCGAGCCCCTGCGTGGAGCGGCGGCCCGCATCGCCACCACGATGGCCGACAGCCTCGCCGTGCCCACCGCCACCAGCTTCCGCGTGGTGCCAGCCAAGCTGCTCGAGGTCAATCGCAAGGTGATCAACGGCTACC
>JADDRA010000033.1 GCA_016781105.1 Actinomycetota bacterium
CCTGGCAGCAGGACGGCGACCGGTCCCCAGCCGAGTGGATGGCCAGGACTTCGGGCACCACGCCCGGGCGGGCGCTCGCGGCGCTGGAGGCCTCCAGGCGCCTGGCCCGCCTCCCCCCGAACCGACGAAGCCCTGGCCGGGGGGACCCTGTCGAGCCCCCAGGCCGAGGCCATCGCCGATGCCGCCGCGGCCGACCCTTCCGCCGGAGCCCGCCTGCTGCGGCCGTCGCCAGCGAGGTCTGCCCACGTGGACCGGCGCCGACGGCTCCTGGAACCTGGGCCTGCACACCACGCCCGAGGCCGGGGCCGAGCTCCACGCCGCCCTGGCGCCGCGCCGAGAAGCCCTGTTCCAGGCCGCCCGCCTCCAGGGCCCGAGCCGATCGAGGCGTACGCCTCCGACGCCCTGCACGAGCTGGTGCGCCTGGCCGTGGGGGCCTCGGCGGGCGGGGGCGCCGACGCCCGAGCGCAGGCCCGTGGTGGCGAGGATCTGCAGTGAGGGCCCCAGACGAGGGGCCGGCACCGGGGCGGAGCCCGAGCCGGAGTGGGCCAACCGTTCCCGGCGTCCCGACACCAAGGTCATCGTGCTCATCGATCACCAGGCTCTGCGCCGGGGACACGCCGAGGAGGGCGAGACCTGCGAGATCGCCAGGGTGGGCCCCATCTCGGTTGCCAGTGCCCGCTCGCTCATGGCCGACGCCTTGGGGCGGCGGTGGTGACCAAGGGCGTCGATGTGTGCTCCGTGGCTCATCTGGGCCGCTCGGTGAACGCCCATCAGCGCGCTGCCTTGGAGGCCCGCGGCTACCGCTGCGAGGTACCCGGCTGTGGTGGGAGCCCAGGCCTGGAGATCGACCACATCGAGGACTGGCACCTGACCTGGCGCACCATGTTGGACTCCCTGGTCTGGCTGTGCCGGCGCCATCACCTGGACAAGACCCACCGGGGGTGGCGCCTGGACGGACCACCGGGCGAGCGGCGTTGGACACGAACGCCTGCCCCATCAGTTGGTCCGGACCCGCCGGGTCTGCCCGCCGCTGCCATCGGATCCCTCGCCCTGCCCTGAACTCGACGAGGTTGGGGGACCAAGAGACGCCACCACCGGTTCCTCCACCCTCTTCGGCGAGCCCACCGAGGCCTGAGCTTCTACGCCCGTTGGTTGGCGTGCTCGGCAGCATGCGCTCGGGCAGGACCGGCTGGCAGACCCTCGCTGGTGGACCGCCGCGAGGCGACCGCTGGTCTACCCCCACCGGAGGAGCTCCAAGCGGGTATCGACGCCGTAGGGCAGGACCCGGCCGTCACCCCGGGCCATCGGCGGCACCGCCAGCCGCGGTGCCGGCCCGGCGGGCAGCCGTCCGGCCGCCTCGTACACTCGCGGCGTGGGCATGTTCGACCGCATCCTCAAGGCGGGTGAGGGCCGCAAGCTCAAGGCCGTGGCCGGGCTGGTGCCCGAGATCAACGCCCTCGAGCCCGAGATCGAAGCCCTGTCCGACGACGAGCTGGCGGCCAAGACGCCCGAGTTCCGCCAGCGCCTCGACAACGGCGAGGATCTCGACGACCTGCTGATCGAGGCCTTCGCCGTGGTGCGGGAGGCGGCCAAGCGCACCATCGGTCAGCGCCACTTCGACGTGCAGCTCATGGGCGGGGCGGCCCTGCACTTCGGCTGGGTGGCGGAGATGAAGACCGGTGAGGGCAAGACCCTGGTCTCGACCCTGCCCGTCTACCTCAACGGCCTGACCGGCAAGGGCGTCCACGTCATCACCGTCAATGACTACCTGGCCCGCTTCCACGCCGAGTGGATGGGGCGCATCTACAACCGCCTCGGTCTGTCCGTCGGCCTGGTCATCCCCCAGATCCGGGCCAGCGCCGACAAGCGCGACCACTACGGCCGCGACGTCACCTACGGCATCAACAACGAGTTCGGCTTCGACTACCTGCGCGACAACATGGCACTCTCGACCGAGGCCAAGGTCCAGCGGGGCCATCCCTACGCCATCGTCGACGAGATCGACTCCATCCTCATCGACGAAGCCCGCACCCCGCTCATCATCAGCGGGCGGGTGGCCGACGCCGCCCAGCTCTACTACAAGTTCGCCAGCATCGCCCGGGGTCTCAAGCGCGACGTCGACTACGACGTCGACGAGGAGAAGCGCCACGTCGCCCCCTTCGACGAGGGCATCGAGAAGGTGGAGGCGGCGCTCGGCGTGGAGAACCTCTACGACGAGCTGTCCCAGAACCTGGTCCACCAGCTCCAGGTGGCCCTCAAGGCCAAGGAGCTCTACCACCGGGACAAGGACTACATCGTCGCCCAGGGCGAGGTGAAGATCGTCGACGAGTTCACCGGGCGCATCCTCGAGGGGCGCCGCTGGTCCGAGGGCCTGCACCAGGCGGTGGAGGCCAAGGAGGGGGTGAAGATCAAGGAGGAGAACCAGACGCTGGCCACCATCACCCTTCAGAACTACTTCCGCCTCTACGACAAGCTGGCCGGCATGACGGGCACGGCTGTGACCGAGGCGGCCGAGTTCGCCAGCACCTACGACCTGGCGGTGGTGCCCATCCCCACCAACGTCCCCGTCGTGCGCCAGGACCAAGGCGACCTCATCTACAAGACCGAGGAGGCCAAGTTCGACGCGGTGGTCGACGACATCGCCGAGCGCTACGAGACCGGCCAGCCCGTGCTGGTGGGCACGGTGTCGGTGGCCAAGTCGGAGCGACTCGACGGGCTGCTCACCCGGCGGGGCATCCCCCACGAGGTCCTCAACGCCAAGCAGCATGCCCGGGAGGCCGAGATCGTGGTCCAGGCCGGGCGCCTCCACGCAGTGACGGTGGCCACCAACATGGCCGGACGGGGCGTCGACATCATCCTCGGGGGCAACCCCGAGGGCCTGGCCAACCGCCAGGTGCGGGCCGAGGGCCTCGACCCCGAGTCCGACGAGGGCAAGGCCCGCTACCGGGCCCTGCTCGAGAGCCACAAGGCCGAGTGCGAGGCCGAGGGGGACAAGGTGCGCCAGCTCGGTGGCCTGTACGTGCTCGGCACCGAGCGCCACGAGAGCCGCCGCATCGACAACCAGCTGCGCGGCCGCTCGGGCCGCCAGGGCGACCCCGGTGAGAGCCGCTTCTACCTCTCGCTGGAGGACGACCTCATGCGCCTGTTCGCCACCGGGGCCATGAACTGGGTGATGGGCAAGGCCCTGCCCGACGACGTCCCCATCGAGGCCAAGATGGTCACCAAGGCCATCGAGCGGGCCCAGACCACCGTCGAGGCCCGCAACGCCGAGATCCGCAAGAACGTCCTCAAGTACGACGAGGTCATGAACGAGCAGCGCAAGGTGATCTACCGGCGCCGCAACCAGATCCTCGAGGGCCACGACCTGCGGGACGATGCCCTCGAGAGCCTGCGTCGGGCGCTCGAAGGGGTCGTGCGCACCGCCTGCCTCTCCCAGGATCCCGAGGAGTGGGACCTCGAGGCGCTGGTGGCCCAGCTCGGGGAGTACTACCCGACGAACTTCACCGCCGACGACCTGGCCCGAACCGAGGTGGTCGACGAGATCGTCGACGCGGTGGTGGCCGAGGGGGTGGCCCACTACGAGGCACGCGAGGCCGAGTTCGGTGCCGACACCATGCGCCAGGTGGAGCGCCAGGTCATGCTCCGGGTGATCGACACCCGCTGGCGCGAGCACCTCTACGAGATGGACTACCTCCAGGAGGGCATCCACCTGCGGGCCATGGGCCAGAAGGACCCCCTGGTGGAGTGGCAGCGCGAGGGCTTCGCCATGTTCTCGGCCATGGTCGACGCCATCGCCGAGGACTTCGTGAAGTACGTCATGCACCTCCAGGTGGTGCGCCAGCCGCCGCCCGAGGCCCAGGAGGTGCGCAACGTCGAGTACTCCGCCCCCGAGGACCCGGCCCAGGGCACCAAGGGCATGCAGGCAGCCGCGGTGGCCGAGGCCCGGGCCCAGGGCCAGGCCCCGCCCGAGCCCGAGGAGCCCGAGGTGATGACCCCGGTGGTCAAGTCGGCCGAGGAGAAGCTGGGCCGCAACGAGCCCTGCCACTGCGGGAGCGGCAAGAAGTTCAAGCACTGCCACGGCCGCTAGGCCGGGCTTTGGATCGGGATCGGCCCAGACGTGCGCGACTTCTCCGACGAGTTGGCCCTGCTGGCCAAGCGGGTGGCCGAGGCCGAGACCTACCTGACCATCGAGACCGGACGCCGGCGGGTCGCCGAGCTCGAAGGCGAGGTGACCCGGCCCGATCTGTGGGACGACCCTGAGCAGGCCCGCCGGGTGACCACCGAGCTCGAGCACGTCCGTCGGGACCTCGAGCTGTACGACCGCCTGGTGGGGGACCTCGACGACGCCCGCACCCTCTTCGAGCTCGGCCGCGAGGAAGGGGACGAGTCGGTCGAGGCCGAGGTCGCCGCTGCCGTGGACGACCTCGGGCACCGGCTCGACGAGCTAGAGCTGCGGTCGCTCTTTGCCGGCGAGCACGACGAGCGCGACGCGATCGTGGAGATCCACGCCGGCGAGGGCGGCACCGACGCCCAGGACTGGGCCGAGAAGCTGGTGCTCATGTACCAGCGCTGGGCCGAACGCCGAAGCCTGGGCACCGAGGTCGACGAGGCGTCACCGGGCCGGGAGGCCGGGCTGCTCTCGGCCACCCTCATCGTCAAGGGGCGCTACGCCTACGGGCTCCTGCGCAGCGAGCAGGGGGTGCACCGGCTGGTGAGGATGTCGCCCTTCGACGCCGCCGCCCGCCGCCAGACCAGCTTCGCCTCGGTCGACGTGACGCCGTTCCTGGAGGACACCTCGGCCGAGGTGCAGATCGACGAGAAGGACCTGCGCATCGACACCTACCGCTCCTCGGGGGCGGGGGGCCAGCACGTCAACGTGACCGACTCGGCGGTGCGCATCACCCACCTGCCCACGGGGATCATCACCTCCTGTCAGAACCAGCGCAGCCAGCACCAGAACAAGGCCCGGGCCCTGCAGATCCTCGGGGCCAAGCTGGCCGAGCACCAGCGCGCGGCCCACCAGGCCGAGCTCCAGGCCATCTCCGGCTCCTCGTCCCAGGCCGCTATGGGCAACCAAATCCGCTCCTACGTGCTCCACCCCTACCAACTCGTCAAGGACCTGCGCACCGGGGAGGAGACCGGCAACGTCGCCGCCGTGCTCGACGGCGACCTCGACGAGCTCATGGAGGCGTTCCTGCGCTGGGAGCGCAGCCGGGTCGACGAGGGCTGACCCGGGGCACGTCGGCGAGCTCCCTTTTCTTGCGTCGCTGACTCCCAGCATGTGGGAGTGAGCGACGCAAGAAGGAGGAGGATCAGTCCGGCCAGTCCAGCTCGGCGGCGAGATCCTCGGCCGAGACGCCGAGCAGGACGCTGCCGGCTGCCGGCTCGAAGCCCTCGTCGCCGCGCGCGAACCACTCGACGGTCCGGGCTCGGGGATCCACGATCAACAGCTCCTCGACATCGGACCTGAAGTAGAAGTCGAACTTGCGCCGGGTCTCGTCGTCGGGGGAGACGATCTCCACCACGATGGCCGCGGTGGGGTTGTACCGGGCTGCACGAGCGCTGCGCAGGAAGGCCCCGTCGGGGACCCGGTAGTCGTCGGCCACCCCGATGTTGAGCTGGCCGCTGCCGTACAGGCCGGCCGCCCGGGCGCGGGGACCAAGGAGCAGGTGCAGCTGATGATCGACGCGTCCGTGCGCACCGTCGGGACCGGGGACCACGTGGTACACACCTTCCCACACCTCGTCGAAGCGGTCCTGGCCGAGGGCTCGGCGCTGCTCGAGCCAGTCCTCGACGACGGGAGGCGGGTCGGCGAAGACGACGGTCGCCATGGGACGAGAGGGTAGCCTCGCGTTTCCCCGGCGCGCCCTAGCGTCGACCCAGTCACGGCGCCCCAGGAGATCGGCCTGCTCAGGCTCGTCGCCCAGCGCCTCGCCGGTCCCGGCCTGGCCAGCGCCGCCGCAGTCGTCCGGTGGCTGACCGCAGTCCAGGCCCAGGACCGGTCGGGTGCCCTCACTCGGTGGCGTTGCGGACCGCATCGGGGTCCGTTCAGGCGGTCAAAGCGGCGCTCGACGCAGGGGAGGTGGTCCGGTCGTGGCCCATGCGCGGCACGCTTCACCTGGTCGCAGCCGAGGACCTGCCCTGGATGCTCGACCTCATGGCGCCTCGGGCGCTGGCCGGTGCCGCCGCTCGGCGGGCGCGGCTCGGCCTGGCCCCACCCGTGCTCGAGCGGGCGCGGGAGCTGGCGGTGGAGGCGATGAGCGGCGGACGCCGCCTGCGGCGTGACGAGCTCCTCGGGGTGTGGGACCGGGCCGGCCTGCTGACGGTGCCACAACGGGGCTCCCACCTGCTCGGGTACCTGGCCCAGACGGCGACGCTGTGCTTCGGCCCGACCGGCGACGGGGACCAGCTGGTCGTGCTCGTGGAGGAGTGGATCCCGAACCCTCGGCGCCTCGAGCGCGACGAGGCGCTGGGCGAGCTGGCCCTTCGCTACTTCCGCAGCCACGGCCCGGCCACCATCAAGGACTTCACCCGCTGGACCAACCTGGTCGCCGCCGACGCCCGGGCCGGCGTCGCCCTCGCTCGTGATCGGCTCGCTCGCATCGAGGTGGACGGGGTCGAGCACCTCATGGACCCCGGGACCCCCGAGCTGCTCGACGAGTGCCGGGACCAGGCCGGCGGCCTGTTGCTGCTGCCCGGCTTCGACGAGCTCATCCTGGGCTACCAGGACCGCCGGGCGGTGCTGCCGGCCGAGTTCGCCGCTCGCATCGTCCCCGGCGCCAACGGTGTGTTCCGGCCCACGGTGGTCCACCGCGGCCAGGTGGTGGGCACGTGGAAGCCGGTCGGCCGGGGCGCCAAGCGGACCGTGGCCGCGATCCCGTTCACGTCCTTTCCCGAGGAGGTCGAGGCGGCGCTCCCTCGGGCCTACGCCGCCCTGCCGTAGTGGCGCACCGCGTCGCCCGTCCCCAGCTCAGGCGGTCAGGAGCTTGACCACCGTCTCGACGTCGGACAGGTCGTCGAGCACGGCGTCGGGCCCGAGGCGGGCCAGCTCGTCGACGGGGGTGTGCCCGGTGCCGACGAGGGCGCAGCGCACCCCACCGGCCCGGGCGCAGGCGAGGTCGTTGGGCGTGTCGCCCACCACCCACACGTCGTCGGTGGTGCCCTCCCACCCCCGCTGCTCGCTCGCCCGGCGCAGCGCCACCGGCACCAGGGCGCGGCGCTCCCGGTCGTCGCTGCCAAAGGCGCCGATCTCCACGTCGAGCCAACGCTCGAGGCCGAAGGCGGCCAGCTTGGTGGCGGCGTTGGCCGCGGTGTTGCCGGTGAGGACCGACTGGAGCACCGAAGGGTCGGAGTGGAGGGCGGCCAGCACCTCGGCCGCGCCCGGCAGCACGCGGCCTCGCTCCAGGATCAGCTCGACGGCGCAGGCCAGCTCCGCCTCCAGGCGCTCGACCACCACGGGTAGGTGGCCTTCGCCGGTGCGGGCGTCGATCCCCATACCGGCCAGGATCTCCAGGGCGATCTGGGGATCGGTCTTGCCTCCCATGACCACGCCGTGCTCGCCGGGATGGGTCCCCACCACGTGCTCCACGGCCACGGCGAAGACGTTCTTGGCCACGTTGCCGGCCCGGACCAGGGTCCCGTCGATGTCCCAGAGGACCAGGCGCTCGGGCACCGTCCGACGGTAGCGGGCAAAGGCCCGGCGGTGCTGGTGGTCAAGGAGGTGGCGACCGAGCCGAGCTGGAAGTTCCGCTGGAACCGGCTCCAGGAGACCCTCTCGACCCGGGTGCTGGGCCTCACCGCCGGCGCCGGCCTGCACTTCGTGCCCCCCCGCCACCATGGCCGCCTGGCTGGAGGACGAGCACCTCGGCGCCGAGCACCGCGCCATCGACCGGGGCTACCCCTGGCCCCACCACCTGGTGGTCGCCCGGCGCCCGAGCGGCCTTTGGTACCCTGGCCCGGTTCCCACCGCCAGGGTTGCCACCGGATCGGTCGCGCCGGTGCCGGTCGTCCCTCTGCCCACGCCGAGGTGCCCGTGATCAAGCTCGACAACGTGACCAAGCTCTACAAGAGCGACGTGGTCGCCCTGCGCGACGCCTCGGCCGACATCCACAAGGGCGAGTTCGTGTTCCTGGTCGGGCCGTCGGGATCGGGCAAGTCCACCTTCATCCGCCTGCTCAACAAGGAGGAGGAACCCGACGGGGGCCGCATCTGGGTGGCAGGCAAGGACATCGCCCAGCTCAATCCGTGGAAGGTGCCCTTCCTGCGCCGCAACATCGGCTGCATCTTCCAGGACTTCAAGCTCCTGCCCACCCGCACCGTCTACGAGAACGTGGCCTTCGCCCTGGAGGTGATCGGCCGCCCCCGCCACGTCATCCACTCCCAGGTGCCGGCCATCCTCGAGCTGGTGGGACTGGGCAAGAAGTTCAAGAACCTCCCCCACGAGCTCTCGGGCGGGGAGCAGCAGCGGGTGTCCATCGCCCGGGCCTTCGTCAACCGGCCGCTGATCCTCCTGGCCGACGAGCCCACCGGGAACCTCGACCCCACGACCTCGGTGGGCATCATGCGCCTGCTCGACCGCATCAACCGCACCGGCACCACGGTCGTCATGGCAACCCACGACCAGGGCATCGTCGACACCATGCGCCGGCGGGTGGTCGAGCTCGACCGGGGGACCATCGTGCGGGACCAGACCCGGGGCGTCTACGCCTGATGGGTGGCAAGCTCGGCTACGCCCTGCGCGAGACGCTGCAGAACCTGCGGCGCAACATGGTCCTCACCGGCGCCTCCATGCTCACCGTGGCGGTCTCGCTGTCGTTGGTGGGCGCCGCGTTCCTGCTCGGCTACGGCGTCGACAACGTGACCCAGCGCTGGCAGGGGGGCATCGAGTTCGAGATCTTCCTCAATGAGAACATCACCCCCGAGCAGCAGGCCCGCATCCAGCGCGAGCTGGAGGCCAGCCCCGACGTCGAGCGCAGCCAGTTCGTCTCCCAGGAAGAGCAGTACGAGCTGTTCCGGGTGCTCTTTGCCGAGCAGCCCGAGTACCTGGAGACGGTGACGCCCGAGGTCCTGCCCCCGTCGTTCCGGGTCGAGCCGAGCATCGCCGACGCCGACGTCATCCAGGCCCTGGGCGACCGGTTCCGGGCCGAGCCCGGCGTGCGGGAAGTGGTCTTCGCCGAGGAGACGGTGCGCACCCTGCTGCGGGTGTCGGGGATCACCCAGAGCGTGATCTTCGCCGTGGCCGCCGTGCTGCTCTTCGCCGCCGCCCTGTTGATCTTCAACACCATCCGCACCGCCATCTTCGCCCGCCGGCGGGAGATCGAGGTCATGAAGCTGGTGGGGGCCACCAACTGGTTCATCCGGGTCCCGTTCATGCTCGAGGGCCTGATCCAGGGATTGGTGGGGGCCTCAGTGGCCTTCGGCATCGTCTACCTGGTCCGCAACGCAGCCCAGGAGGCGATCCGCAACGTCCCGCTGTTCGACGGCTTCGTCGTCATCGCCTCCCAGGTGGCCACCACCGGCACCCTCACCCTGCTGCTCGGCGCCGCCATCGGGGCGGTCGGGGCGGGGGTGGCCGTGACGAGGTTCCTGGACGTCTGACTCCCGCGCCTTGCGCAAGCGATCCGTCGTGCCGAGGAGCCGTTGACCAGCTTCAGGCTGATAGGTAGGCTTCACAGGCCAAGGGGAACGGCCCGACGAGGCCCGGTCAGCGGAGCGGCGGAACATGGCGACCTTCCAGTCCGAGCGTGCAACAGCCGTGGATGGTCGTCCCAGGGTCGCCACCGGTCGTCTCGTCCGGGTGCAGGTGGTCGACGGGCGCAGCGTCCTGACCGTGCGCCGGGCCGGCGGCCACGACCGCGAGGTGGTCCTCCCCGGGATCCCCAACCCCGGTCTGGCTCGCCGCCTCACCGCCGGGTTCCGGCGCCTGGCCTGGGTCAGGATCGACACCGCCAGCCGGTCGGTCCGCTGTGAGGTGTCCGGCCTCGCCCGCCGGCCCCACCGCTGCCGCCTGCCCCTCGGCGCGGCCCTGGCCCTGGCCGGCGACGTCCCCACCCTGGTGCGCCTGGCCTCCGAGGAGGGCCCGATTGCCCAGAAAGCCCCGACCGCCGAAGAGGGGGCGGCATGGTGATCTGCCACTGCCGGGCGGTTTCCGACGGCCTGGTGCGGGCCGCGGTGGCCGACGGTGCGCTCGACGTGGAGACCGTCATCCAGCGCTGCGGCGCCGGCTCGGTCTGCGGGGGCTGCCGCCCGAGCATCGCCCTGCTCCTGGCCGACCTCTCGGCCACCCCGGCCCGGCTGAGCGAGGTCGCGGTCGGCCTGGCTCGGCGTTCGGCTGCCTGAGCGGTCTACCATCGCCCCCATGCAGGGACGGCCCGAGATCATCGAGGTCCTCAACGAGGTCCTCACCGCCGAGCTGACCGCCATCAACCAGTACTTCGTGCACGCCAAGATGCAGCAGAACTGGGGGTACCTGCGCCTGGCCGAGCACACCCGGGACGAGTCGATCGACGAGATGAAGCACGCCGAGGCCGTGACCGAGCGCATCCTGTACCTGGAAGGTCTGCCCAACCTCCAGCGCCTGGGCCCGGTGCGGGTGGGCGAGACCGTGCCCGAGCAGTTCCGCCTCGACCTCACCGTGGAGTACGACGCCATCGAGCGCTTCAACCGGGGCATCGCCCTGGCCCGGGACGTGGGTGACAACGGCACGAGGGAGCTGCTGGCCGGCATGCTCGTCTCCGAGGAGGAGCACACCGACTACCTGGAGACCCAGCTCGGCGTGCTGGAGAAGATCGGCGAGGCCCACTACCTCGCCCAGCACCTGCTCGCCTGACAGGTTCGCTCGCTGCGCTCGCTCGCCAAAGGGCTGGGTGCCGCCCTTCGGCGGCGCTGCCTGCTGGTTCCGACCGGGCGAGCTCGCTGCGCTCGCCACCCGGTCGGTCAGTGCCGGTTGTTGAACTCCTGGTCGCCGCCGAGCAGGTCGAACAGGACGTACTGCCAGCCCGGGTGCTCGCTGTGGTCGTGGCTGGCCCGCAGGACGGCGTACTCCCCGTCGAGCTCGAGGCCGCCCTCGTACCACATGATCGAGTCGGGGTCGTCGCTGTGCTCGAGGCCCAGGGCGTGGCCCAGCTCGTGGATGGCCACCTCGGTGCGCCGGGCCTGGTCGAGGTCGCAGTCCCCGCACACCTCGATGTAGGCCCCCTGGATGTGGCCGTTGTCGACCACGTCGTAGCTCTTGCCGTCGAAGGGCCCGTCGACCCGGGTGTCACCCAGGCACACGCCGATGCGGTTGCCGTCGAAGCCGCACTCACCGCTGCCCACCTCCCAGGTGAGGCGGAGGTCGGCGCCGGCCTCGTTCCAGGCCGCCACCGCGTCCTCGGTGGCGTGCTGCCAGTCGTGGTCCCCCGTGCGATCCACGACCACCAGGTCCCGGCTGTCCTCGTGCCAGTGGCGCTGGTTGCCGAACACGGTGGTGGCGGTGACGGTGGAGGCGCCGAGCAGGAGCCCGGTGGGCAGCGCCACGGCGGCCAGGACCAGCTTCTCGCCCCGGCCGGCCCGCTGGCGGGCGACCTGGACGATGCGGACCACGATGGCCACGACGGTGGCGACGAAGGACGCGAGTGCGAGCCATCCGAGGGTCACGGGGCGCGTTCCTTTCCGGGAGCTCGAGGTGGGGGGGCGGGGCTGCGGTCACCTGGATGTGCTCCAAAGGCGGAGCGGGCAAACGGCGTTGCTGTTGGTATCGGCGCGTCCGGCCCTCGACTTGAGCCCGCCGGCCTGGCCGGGGTGCGGCTCAGTAGCCGATCCACTCCCGGCGCTGGTACTCGAGGATGACCGGGTCGAGCAGGGTCGACGCCTCGACCGGACCGGGGATGCGGTCGGGAGCGAAGACGGTGGCGGCCCGAAGCACCTCGGGGGTGAGGAAGCGTAGCTCGGGGGTGGCACCGGCCAGGGCCAGGCTCGGGGGCGCCGGCCCCGGCCCGGCCAGGACGAAGCCCCAGTCGCCGAAGGACGGCACGTCGACGTGGTAGGGGACGGAGGAGAGGCCGGCCTCCTCCACGGCGGCGACCACCGACCAGTACGAGGTGGGGGCGAAGAACGGGGAGCCGGCTTGGACCGCGGCTCGGCCCCCGTCGGCCAGGAGCCGGCCCACCAGGCCGTAGAACTCCACGGTGTAGAGCTTGGCCGTCTCGGTCGTGTCGGCGTCGGGCAGGTCGACCAGCACCGCGTCGAAGGGTGCGCCCTCGTAGCCCCGGGCCCAGGTGAAGGCGTCGGCGGCCACCACCTCGACCCGGGGATCGGAGAAGGCCCCCTCGTTGAGCGCCGACAGGGCCGGGTGCTTCCGGGCCAGCTGGACCACGGCCGGGTCGAGGTCGACCAGCGTGACCTGCTCGACGTCGGGGTAGCGCAGCACCTCCCGCAGGGCCAGGCCGTCGCCTCCGCCCAGCACCAGCACCCGGTTCCGGTCCCCGGCCAGGGCCGGGTGGACCAGGCTCTCGTGGTAGCGGTGCTCGTCCAGGCTGGAGAACTGCAGGTCGCCGTCGAGGTAGAGGCGCAGGTCCCGGTCGCGCCACCCGTTCACCGGCGCCGAGGTGAGGACGATCTCCTGGTAGGGGGAGCGCTCGGCGTGCACGATGGGGTAGCGGTAGAGCCGTTGGCGGGCCGTCACCTCGAAGGTCCCGGCGAGGGCCGCCCCCGCCCCGAGGAGGGCGAGGCCGCTCGCGCAGGCCACCATCACGGCGAGGTGGGCCCGGCCCGACAGCGAGCGCCGGAACACCCAGCCCACCACCAGCCCGGCGGTGGCCAGGTTGAGGGCGCCCACCACCAGGGCGCCCTGGAGCAGGCCGAGGCTGGGCAGCAGGAGGAAGGGGAAGGCCAGGCCGCCCACCAGGGCGCCGCCGTAGTCGGCCGCCGACAGGTCGGCCACCGCTCCGGACGCTTCCTGGCGCCGTACCCGCTGCACCAGGGCCATCAGCAGGGGCACCTCGGCGCCGATGAGCCCGCCCACGAGCGCGGCCGCGACCAGCATGACCGGGGTGTAGAGGTTGAGCCAGGCGAAGGCGGCGTAGAGCGCCGGGACCGACAGCGCGCCCAGGAGCCCGAGGCTGATCTCGACGGCGGCGAAGGCCGCGACCGGCCAGCGCAGCAGCGGCTTGACGGCCAGGGCGCCCAGGCCCATCGAGGCCATGACCACGCCGATGACCACCGACGTCTGGGTGATCGAGCTGCCGGTCAGGTAGGCCCCCAGGGTGATGAGGGCCAGCTCGTAGACCAGGCCGCACGCAGCGCACACGAAGGTGGCCAGCAGGACCAGGCGCCGGGCTCGGACCGGCGGCGGAGGGACGCCGGCGGGCGCCGAGGGGGCTTCGGCGGGTGTGGTGAGCTCGGTCGGGGCGAGCTCGGGCCGCTCGGGGGGCCGCCCGACGGTGGTGGTCATGCTTCCCGCCCGCTGCTCAGGAGATGGCGGCGGCCAGGATGGCGCCCAGGGCCAGGTGGTTGGCGGCCACCACCCAGGCGGCCGGGGAGGGGCTGGCGTCGGTCACGATCTCCCCGAGGTCTCCGGGGGTGAGCCGGTCGGCGACGAGGAACGAGGCGGCCAGCAGCACGATGCCGAGGAGCCCGTAGGCGAAGGCGCTCACCACCCCGGGGACGAAGCCGTCGAGAGAGGTGAGGATGGAGGTGGTGATGACCGTGCCGATGGCCACCAGGCCCGACGCCAGCACGATCGCGGCGTTGACGTTGCGCTCGACGCAGATCAGCCGGCCCAGCTCTCCGGGGGTCAGGCGGTCGATCACCACGTAGCCCAGAGCGAGCAGCGCGATGGCTATGGCTCCCCAGACCACCCCTTCGCCCAGATCGGTCAACAGGCCTCCGACGTCGATGCCGCGGTCGATGGTGTTCATGGCGACGTTCCCCTCCTCCGGCGCGACCGCCGGTGCTGGTCGGCTTCGATCCCGTCCCTACTTGCCCGATCCAACGCCACCTCCCCGGAAGCCGCCGCCTCCCACGCCTCCTCCGGTGCTCGATCCGCCCCGGGGCCCGTAGGAGAAGGGGCTCGGCCCCCAGAAGCCGCCGATGATGGGCAGGTAGCGGTTGCGGACCGCGGCGTAGTCGTCGAACTCGATGCGCGAGCCGGTGGGCTCGGGGAACACGGCGACGATGTAGTCGCCCTGGCGCATGAACTCGGCCTCTTGCTCGGTGAAGCGGTCGCGAGGCCGGATGCGGGCCGCGATCCGGTCGGCGGTGGGTCGGACCGCCTCGTTGGAGAGCCAGGTTCCGCTCCGGTTGGGATCGGCCTCGTAGGTGGCGTCGAGGAAGGCGCGCACCTCCTCCCGGGACGGCCCCGAGCTCCCGCAGGCCACGGCCACCAGGGCCACGGCCAGGAGCAGGGCCAGGCGGGACCCGGCCCGACGAGCCGTCACCTTCCCCCTCCGCCGGCCGGGGGGCGGAGCACCAGGTGGGAGGCCGTGGTCACCACCTCACCGCTGCGGGGGTAGCTGTGCCATCCCGACCAGGAGAGCTCGCCCTGGCGGCCGTCCCCGTCGAGGCCGCCCGCCTCGAGGCGCAGGCCCGTGGTGGCCAGCTCGTCGCCGGGGAACCGGGCGCACACGGCCGAGGCGGCGCCGGCCAGACCGTCGAGCAGCTCGTCGAGGCGGCAACGGAAGGAGGTGGGATCCAGCCGCTCGACCCAGGACCGGAAGAGGTGCTCGGCTCCGGCGCTGCGTCGCTGCCGCCGGCTCGGCAGGCGGCCGGGCGGGGCGCCAGTGTGGCAGGCCACCGTCTCCGAGCACACGGTGACGCCCGCCCGCTCGACCACCACCTGGTGGGAGGCCCCGAGGATCCGCAGCTCGACGACGCAGTCGCCCTGGACGACCCGGCGGGTGACCAGCGCCGGCCGGCTGGCGGGATCGAGGCACAGGCCGAGGTCGGCGGCACGAGCGTCGAGGTAGGGGACCGCCAGCTCCAGGATGTCCGGGTTCATCCGGACCGGGGGAAGACGTCGAGCGAGCGGGGAAGCACGCTGTGGCCGACCGACACCTCCCACTGCTCGCCGAAGCGCTCGAAGCTGAGGCGCTGGTCGCCCGGGCCGTGGTAGTCGACGTAGCGGGACGATCCCGAGGTGGCCGTGCCCGTCGTGCCCTCGGCCCGGAACTGGGCCTGGCCCTCCTCGTGGAGCTGGTAGTCGACCTGGGCGTGGGTGACGCGGGGATCGCCGGGCTGCCCGTCGACCTCACCAGGGGGCACCCGTTGCCACAGGGCGACGCTGATCCCCTCGTCGTCCTCCACGGACAGCCAGCGCTGGTCGCGGGCGTCGCTGATGAGGTGCTCGGCCCAGGTGTAGCCACCGTCGTCGAAGCGCAACGTCCCCCGCACCACCCAGTCCCGGGCCTCGTAGCCGATGACGTCGCTGACCTTCAGGCCGTAGAGGAGGTCCTCGTTGCCGTGGCCCTCGGCGAAGGGGTCCCGGGGCGCCGCCGCCTCCGTCCGGCGCTGCTCGGCCGCCTCGGTCCGACGCCTGCGCACATAGGCGACGACCGCGGCCACGCCGGCACCCACGAGCAGCAACAGGATGAGGAGCTCCACGACGATGTCCTGGTGGGGGGGCGGGGGACGGCTGTGGGCCCAGCCTACGAGTGGAACCGGCCAGGCGCGCTCGGCGCGCCCTCCAGGGCCAGCAGGGTGTGCTTGGCCTCGGTGCCGCCCAGGTAGCCGCCCAGGCTGCCGTCGCTGCGCACGACCCGGTGGCAGGGCACCACCACCGGGATGGGGTTGTGGGAGCAGGCGCTGCCGACGGCGCGCACGGCGTTGGGGTTGCCCGCGGCCCGAGCCACGCTGGCGTAGCTCGCGGTGGAGCCGTAGCCGATGTCGCCCAGGTGGGAGAGCACCGTCCGCCCGAAGCCGTGGGCCAGTCGCAGGTCCAGGGCCAGCTCGAAGTGGCGCCGCTGTCCGGCGAAGTACTGCTCGAGCTGGCGGGCCACCTCCTCGGTGGGCGGCGACCACGCCAGGATCCGGGGGCTGAGCACCGCGGCCAGGTGGGCCAGGACGGCGTCGTGTCCCTCACGCTCGAAGGCCACCCGGACCAGCCCGTCGGGGCTGACGGCCACCAGCAGCGGACCGATGGGACTGTCGAGGACCCAGTAGGCGATGTCGAGCAGGCCCGCCCGGGCGGCCTCACCGGCCAGGCGGTCCCGCAGCGCGGCACCCACGCCGGGCCCGGCCGGCGTGGCCCGGCCGTCCAGCTCGTCGAGGACCTCGCGGTCGACGGGCTCGGGGTCGAAGGGCTGGTGGTCGAAGGGCTCGCGGTCAGTGTGGCGGTCGATGGTCACTGCTCGGCTCCCTTGTGGTAGGTCCTGCGCAGGCTGGCGATGCCGTCGGCCGCGCTGCGCCGGGCGGCGGCCTCGCTGCTGTCCAGCAGGGCGGCCACCTCGGCGTAGGGCAGGTCGGCGAGGTAGCGGTAGACGACGGCGCCAAGCTGCTTGGGTGGCAGCGCGGTGAGTTTGCCCGCAGGCCGTCGTCACCCGAAGCGGTGACTCCCTGGTCCGACGCCAGCTCGGGGAGCTCGGCCCGAGGCAGGGGCGTGCGCGCCCTCCTGCGGTGCTGGTCGACGGCCTTGTGGTGGACGATGGTGACGAGCCAGCCCCGGACGTTGCTGTCGGGGCGCAGGCCCGGGTAGGCCCCCAGGGCGGAGAGGAACGTCTCGGACCAGGCGTCCTCGGCGTCGTGGGGGCTGAGCAGGGCCCTGCACACCCGTAGCACCACCGGGCCGTGCTCGGCCACGATCTCCTCGAACGGCCGCAGGCTCACACCCCGTCAACGATCCCACAGCCCGTCCCGTGAGGTCTGCCGGCGGGGCGATCGAGAGAGCGAAGCCAGCACCGGTGCGGCGACGCCACGTTGCGTCGGTCGTGGCGGTGGCAGTGTCTGGCTTCAGCGGCTTGGGACAGCTGTCGCGAGACCGATCATGGAGGGATGCGCATGGATCTCGCTGGTTGCGCTATCAACGCCGGCGTAGGGGAGGCCGGGGCGGAGGCCTGGCTCCGGCAGGAGACGAGGCGTAGGGGGAGGAGAGCCGGTTGGGTCGGCCTGGGCCCTCACTGTCAAGAGCGTCCGAATCTCGACTCCGCCCCTGGCCTCGAAGCAGAGGAGGATGGCCAGGCGCAGGAGGCCGCGCGCTAGGAGGTCTCCGGGTTCTGCCGCCGGAGGAGGCCGGGTTCACCGGAGTCGCCACCGGTTGCTCCCATGTCCGGGAGTTCGCCACCGTCATGTGACGTTGCAGGGCCCACGGGCCTGGTGGAGCTGGAAAGGCCAGGTGCGACCATCGCGAGTTCACGCCTCGGTCCCCTACCACTCCACCGCCAGCCCCGACAGCCGCACCCCCGGGTCCCTGGCCATCTGCGTCAGCACCACCTCGAGGCCGGCGGCCAGGCGCTCGATG
>JADDRA010000015.1:0-4245 GCA_016781105.1 Actinomycetota bacterium
GGCCATCCTGGCCTTCGCCGGCGTCGGCGTCGCCATCGAGTGGCTCGTGTTCGTCGTCGTCTCCGTCGCCGGGGTCCTCGCCACCCGACCACTGGCGCGCCGCCTCGACACCGCCTCTCCGGTGGAGGGCATCGGCGCCCGGCGCTGGATCGGTCAGACGGCGACCGTCCTCGAGGCGATCCCCGCCGGGGAGCACGAGACTGGCGTGGTTCGTCTCGGCGGGCAGCGTTGGCGGGCAGAGAGCCTCGACGGCGCTGCCGTCGGGCCGGGCAGCTCGGTCAAGGTGGTCGACGTGGTCGGCACCCGCCTGGTGGTCTGGCCCGCCGGCCAGCTTCCCCGACCGACCGGCACCAGTGCCCCGAGCATCCCCGACGACGCCACTCTGGACTAGGAGCCTCATGCCCACCGTCGTGATCGTCCTCGCCGTCCTCGCCCTGGTCGTGGTGGTCTTCGTCGCCTCGGGCATCAAGATCGTGCGGCCCTACCAGCGGGCGCTGGTCGAGCGGTTGGGCAAGTACAAGCAGACCGTCGACCCGGGATTGCGCCTCATCATCCCCGGCATCGACCGGATCACCCCCGTCGACATGCGAGAGCAGGTGATCGATGTCCCGCCTCAGGAGGTCATCACCTCGGACAACGTGGTGACCTCGGTCGACGCCGTGGTCTTCTACGAAGCCACCGACCCCAAGCGCCTGGTCTACAACGTCGGGAACTTCATCCTCGCCATCACCAAGCTGGCCCAGACCAACCTGCGCAATGTGGTGGGCGATCTCCAGCTCGACGAGGCCCTGACGTCTCGCGACAAGATCAACTCCTCGCTGCGCACCATCCTCGACGACGCCACCGACAACTGGGGGGTACGGGTGGTTCGGGTCGAGATCCAACGCGTGGATCCCCCACCCGACGTCATGTCGGCGATGCACGAGGTCATGAAGGCCGAACGCACCCGCCGGGCCGTGGTCACCGAGGCCCAGGGCGCTCGCGAAGCGGCCATCACCCGGGCCGAGGGCGAGAAGGCAGCGTCGATCCTCGAGGCCGAGGGGCGCAAGCAGCGCAACATCCTCGATGCCCAGGGCGAGGCCGAAGCCACCCGGGCCGTCGCCGAGGCCGAGAAGTTCCGCCAGCTGACCGTGGCGGAAGGTGAGGCCGAGGCCATCCGCAGCGTGTTCTTTGCCATCCACGAGGGTGGCGCCACCCCGGACGTGCTGGCCCTCAAGTACTTCGAGGCGCTTCGCCACGTCGCCGCCGGGCAGGCCACCAAGATCTTCCTCCCCGCCGACGCCGGCGGGCTGCTGGGCACCCTCGCCGGAGCGCTCGAGCTGGCCAAGGACGGGCTTCCAGGCGACTCCGCAGGCGGGCTTCGTGGCACCCCCACGGGCGCCAGCGGGCCGGTCCCGCGGTGACCACCACCGTCTCCGTCTACGACCGGGACGGATCGAGGGGCCTCGACGACCCCGGGGAGATCTCGGTGGTGATCAAAGCCGACGACACCGTGGTGTGGGTCGACCTCATCGACCCCAGTGACGACGAGCTCGAATGCCTACGGGAGGAGTTCGAGCTCCACCCGTTGGCCATCGAGGACGCCCGCAAGCACGGGCAACGGCCCAAGCTCGAGCAGTACCCCACCCACGCCTTCCTGGTGGCCTACAGCAAGGACCTGGCCGAGGTCGACCTGTTCGTCGGGCCCAACTGGCTGATCAGCGTGCGGGAACGCAACGGTGACGGCCAAGCCTGGGAGCTCGACGCCGTGCGGGCACGGATCGACCGGAGCGGTATCCAGGTGAGCCTGGGCCACCTCGTCTACACCGTGCTCGACGAGCTGGTCGACGGCTACTTCCAGGCCAACGATGCCTTCGAGGATCGCGTCGAAGCGTTCGAGGCGTCGATCCTCACCGAGCAGTCGGGTAACGACCGGGCCGTGCAAAGCGAGCTCCTCGAGCTCCGGCGAAGACTGGTGGAGTTCCGCCGGGTCGTAATGCCACTGCGGGACGTGGTCGTGACGCTGCGGCGGGGCGAGCTGGCCTGGGTCGACGAGGTCACCGCCTTGCACCTCCAGGACGTCTCCGACCACGTCGTGCGGGCGATCGACGGGATCGACAGCCAACGAGAGCTGGTCAGCAACGCCGTCGACGCCCACCTGGCCATGATGTCGAACCGGATGAACCAGGCGATGAAGCGGGTGACGTCCTGGGGCGCCATCCTCCTCGGCTCCACGCTGATCGCCGGCATCTACGGCATGAACTTCGAGAACATGCCCGAGCTGAAGTGGCGCTTCGGCTACCCCTTCGCCTTGGGGCTCATGGTGGTCGTCACCACCGTGGGCTACAGGCTCTCCAAGCGCCGCGATTGGCTCTGAGCTCCGCCTCGAGAAAGGTCAGCGCTCGGAGCGACCCACGGGCACCAGGCGGTCTTCGCCGGTCTCGTCGTCGTCGACCAGCACCCACCCGCACAGCTCCGCCAGGGTCCGCTCGCCCTCGCCCGGACCACTGGCGATCAGCTCGTCGCCAGCCCTGAGGACCTCGGCACCCCCTGGTCGGTACACGTAGCGGCCCCCCCGGCGAATGGCCAGCACGTGGAAGCCGGGGTCGATGTCGAGGTGCAGCTGGGCCAGGCTCCGGTGCTCGACCCGGCTGCCATCGCCCACCGGCAGGCGGACCAGCACCTCGTCGGCGTCGCCCAGCGCGAGCGACAGCACCGGGTGCACCTCCTCCTGCTTCTCGATGAGCCAGACCATCTGCTGGGCGGCGTCGCCGAGGTCCTCGGCGGCCTGGGAGAGGTGGAGCAGGCCCCGCAGGGGCGAGGGATCGGCGGCCCCCGCCGCCGAGCGCAGCACCCAGGTCTCCAGCCGCTCCTTCATCTCGTCGAGACGGTCCTCGAGGTGGCTGACCTCGGCGGCGAGGCCGAGGTCGCGCAGCACCAGCGCCGACCAGGCCAGCCCGACGCAGGTGGTGGAGAGGTTTTTCATCTCCACCAACACGTCGATGGCCCGGTCGAGGTCGGTGGTGGTCGGAGCCTCCTCCAGCTCCGGTGGCTCCCACGAGGGGGCTCCGGCCAGCTGGCGCAGCCGAGGTATGCCCGCCGGTGAGCCGTGCAGGAACAGGACGTCGCGAGGAAGGAGGACTTCGTCCCCGCCGACGTCGGTGATCCAGTCGCGCTCGCGGTGGATGGCCACCACACGCATGCCGACGGCGACCGGCAGCTCGAAATCGGACAGCACCCGGTGGGCGAAGTGCGACCCCTCCCGCAGCGGGACCCGGTGGCTCACCTCCTCGGCCCGGGAGAGGTCGGCGACCAGCTCTCGGGGGATGCCGACCCGGTGGGTCACGATCCGGGAGATGTCGACCGCGGCGTTGCCCATGCGCTCGATGGCGGAGACGACCTGGAGCACCGACGCCATGGCGTCGGCGTCCCGGGGAGACCGGGCAGCGAGAACGCAGACCGTCCGCATGTCATGGATCAAGTCGTTGAGCCGGCCCTCGAGCTCGCCCACCTCGTCGGCCATCTGCGGGTCGTTGAAGTAGACCGAGGCATAGGCCAGGTCGATCATGAGCTCGCAGGAGTCCTTGGCCTCCGGGATCATGGTTCGCAGGTTGCGAGGTCGCTCTTCCACCGCAGCTCCCAGGCTAGTGCTGTTGCCCCTCACACGATGCCCAGGGCGACGATGGCGAAGATGAGCGAGAACGCGCCGAACAGGTCGATGGACGACGACACCATGGGCACGCCGTAGGTGTCGGGATCGAGGCCCAGGCGCACGGCCGCCACCGTCCCGTAGTAGGCGATCAGCACGGAGAAGGCCACGGCCATGAGCCCACCGGTGAGCGACGCCGCCACCAGTGTCCACAGCCCGGGGCTGGCCACGCCGATGAGCCGGGCGGCGACGTCGGCCACGGCGGCGTTGAGGGCGAACACGGGCACGGCCAGGACCACCACGAAGATGATGTCGGTACGGGCCTCCCGGCCGGGCAGGCTGGTCAGCTGGACCACGCCGAGGTGGATCTTGCTGGAGAGGCGGTTGGCCAGTACCCCGCCGAGGGCGCCGGCGGTGCTCAGGTGGCCGGGCAAGAGGACGAGCAGGGCAGGCAGGGCGGTGAAGGTCGTCAGGCGCTTCTCGATGGCGACGCCGGCGAGGGTGCTGACCAATCCGGCCAGGAACAAGATGGGGATCGACTCGCGCAGGATGCGCACCAGCAGGGCCAGCGGGGAACGCAGGCTGACGACCAGGGCGACGACCGTCAGCACCACGAG
>JADDRA010000015.1:4302-4729 GCA_016781105.1 Actinomycetota bacterium
CAGCGACGGTAGGCCAACCACGTCTCCGATCGAGGCCACCAGCGGAGCGTTCACGTTGTCGAGATCCCAGCCGTAGCGGACCGCGCCGGAAGCCAGCGTCAGGCTGAACACCAGCACCACGCCCGACGACAGCAACGCCCCCAGCACCGAGATCACGACCAGGTCGAGCACCGAGACCGTCTCCGGCAACCCCAGCGCCACCGCCACCGTCTTGGCCAGAACCGCCAGCGCCACCGCGGTGACAACGGTGAGCACGGCCGAGGCGAGGACGTTCTGGCCGACCACGGTGTCGACTCGTCGGGACAGGCCGAAGGTGCCGGTGTGGATGGCCGTGCTCAGCCGGCTCCCCAACGCCCCGAAGATGTTGCCTCGCATGCCGATCGACGCCGGGACCATCACCAACAGCCCGGGGAGACGTTCGAGCGTG
>JADDRA010000015.1:4765-5060 GCA_016781105.1 Actinomycetota bacterium
CTGGTGAGCGTGCTGAGGGCGAGGGCGGTGAGGCTCTGGCGAGCACCGGCGGCGTCGGGCCCGAGCAGCCCCCGCAGTCGGACCAGGGGGCGGAGCGGGCGGCGGAGCACGAGCCCGAGTCTGCCCGACACCGAGGCGGGCCCGACCGGCGGCGGCGGCGGTGAACCCGGCCCACGCCGCCCGCCAACCGGGCGCCACCGAGGTCTCCCCAGCTTGGTGGCGGACCCCAGCCGGAGCGAAACGGTACGAGCCGCTGAACTCAGCGGCGGTTGCGGGCGGTTCAGCCGGGACGGAA
>JADDRA010000092.1:0-4737 GCA_016781105.1 Actinomycetota bacterium
GGCCCGGTCGCTCCGGACCCGGGAACGGTGGATGAGCCGAGCGTCAGGCGGAGCGAACCCTCCCAGTGGCGCAGGGCATCTCCTGCCAGTCCACCGCGGCCGCGGTGAAGTCCAACGACAGCCAGCCGCTCGGGCCGAAGTAGGCGGGCACGTAGAAGCGGCCGTCGCCGAGCAGCGCCGGGCCCTCGCCGGGATCGGGCTTGAAGACGACGGCGTAGGGGTGCTCGCCGTTGCCCTCGAACACCCCGAACATCTTTCTTGCCCGCCCGGAACGTCGGCCGCCCCCAGGCCTCGACCTCGCAGGACTCGGGCAGGGCCAGGCAAACGTCTCGCAACTCGCGGAGGTAGCGATCGTCGTCGTAGATGCGTGGGTGCGCCACTGCCGCGCACGCTTCTGCCGGCGACCTGAGCCAGGACGGGGGTCTGCTCCTCCCCTCTGCACCGACGCCTACGCGAACGTGGGACGGGCGGGGGTCAGGCCCGGTGACCGGCCTCCAGCACCCGGCGGACCTCGGTGAGGCCGGACGAGCGGATGCGGTGCGCCGCCGTCCGGCGGGCCTGGTCGGCCACCGCCACCCGGCGCTCGAAATCCATCGAGGCGCCCACGCTCCCCATGACCGCCAGGTCGTCGGCCCCGGGCTCCAGGGCCAGCACCAGGCTCCCCGAGCGACGCACGGCCACCAGCTCGCGAGCCAGGCGCCGTGCGTGCACCAGGCGGTGGGCGCGCTGCAGGCGGGCCGCCGGCCTGGCCGCGCCGGGGCCGGAGCCGGGGCCGGAGCGAGGCTGCCGGGCCACCACCTGGTCCACCGACATGGGTGACGACACCACCACCAGGTCGGCCCCGACCCCGGCGGCCAGGTCGGCGTTGGTCACCGACCGGCTCCCTCCGTCGACGTGCTCCTCACCGGCGATGACGACAGGGCGGAAGAACCCGCCCATGGCACACGAGGCGGCCACGACCGTGGGCAGGTCGGCGGACGGGAGCCCTGCCTCCTCACCGCCGCCCCGCCCGAACACCACACGCCGGCCGTCGCGGAGGCGCACCGTGCACACCCACAGCCCCGGGGGCCACACCGTGCCGGGAGGGAAGAAGCGGGCCAGGGCCTCGCTGATGAGCGCCGGGTCCCGCCGCCCCCGGGGGAGCAGCCCGGCGAGCACCAGGCCGGCCGGTGCCCGGGTGGCGAGGGCCCAGGCCGCGGTGCCCAGGGCCGCGGGGCGACGGCTACGAGGGTGGAGGAAGGGCCGGGGGAGGGTCGCAGGAGCCGCGCCCACCCCTGGGCGCAGGAGGTCGACGGGGTGCGGACCGGCTCGGAGCTCGGCACCCACCACCGCCCCTGCCGAGGTGCCGACGATCAGCTCGGAGCTGCACGCATCCCAGCCGGTGGCGTCGGCCAGACCGGCGAGGACCCCGAGGTGCCAGGCGTGGCCGACGAGGCCCCCGCCTCCCAGCACCAGGGTGACACCGGCGGACGCGACCAGAACCAGCCCGTCCGGTCAGAGGTCGGGGCCGGGCGGGACCGGGCCGGTCCGGGCGTGGTCGCGCAGCACCTCGAGCATGGCGGTCAACCGGCGCAGGCCCTCGGGCCCGAGCGGGCCGGCGACGTTGCGCTCCAGGCTCTCCAGGTGCCCGGGCACGGCCTTGGCCAGCACCTCGGCTCCCAGGTCGGTGAGCACGGCCAGGGAGGAGCGGCGATCGAAGGCGCTGGCCTCCCGGCGCAGATAGCCGGCCTCCTCCAGCCGGTCCGCCAGGCGGGTGAGGCCGCTGGTGCTCAGCGCCGCCTGGGCCGCCAGCTCGGTCATGCGCAGTCGCCGGCCGGGGCTGCGGGCCAGGCGAAGGAGGATCCCGAACGAGCTGAGGGCCAGGTCGCTGGCAGCCTCGAGATCGCGACCGACGTTGCCCACCAGCGCGGCGTAGGCCTCCAGGAGCATCCCGAAGGCGGTGATGCGCTCGTCGTCCCACTCGGGCTCCACGGATGGAGACTACCGAGGGTGACTCCCGGGTCCCGGTCGTCGACGCCGGGGCCCGCGCCCGCCTCGGCGCCCCTATGATGGCCGGCCCCCCGTCCGCGACCCTGCACGAGACGACCTTGGCCGGACACCCCGATCTCGAGGCCGAGCAGGCGTACCTCGACCACGCCCAGGCCAGCCTGGAGGCGGCCCGGCACCGGGTCATGGGCCTGCGCCGGCTGGCCCAGTCCGCCCGGGAGGGCACGCACCAGGCCCGGGTCGAGGCCGAGGTCGTCGAGGACACCATCCGGGCTCGCCTGGCCCAGCTCGAGACCGGCGACGCCTCCCTGGTGTTCGGGCGCATCGACCTCGGTTCCACCGCCCAGCGGCCCGAGGGCGAGCGCTTCTACGTCGGTCGGGTGGCGGTCGCCGACGCCGACCAGGAGCCGGTGGTGGTCGACTGGCGGGCGCCGGTGGCCGAGCCCTTCTACCGGGCCACCGGGCGGGCCCCCATGGGGCTGCGGCGACGGCGCCACTTCGCCACCCGTGGGCGCACGCTCCTCGGCATCGAGGACGAGCTGTTCGCCGAGGGGTCCGCCGACCCCCACGCGGCGGCCTCGACCGACGTGGCGGGCCAGGGGGTGCTCCTCGCCGCCCTGGAGCGGCCCCGGTCGGGGCACCTGGGCGACATCGTCGGCACCATCCAGGCCGAGCAGGACGAGATCATCCGCTCCCCGCTCGCCGGGGTGGTCGTGGTCCAGGGCGGACCGGGCACGGGCAAGACCGTCGTGGCCCTCCACCGGGCCGCCTACCTGCTCTACACCCACCGCTTCCCCCTCGAGGACCAGGGGGTGCTGGTCGTGGGCCCCAACCGGCTCTACCTCGGCTACATCGAGCGGGTGCTGCCGTCGCTGGGCGAGGCCGGCGTGGAGCTGGCCACGCTGGCCGACCTGGTGCCCGAGGAGGTGGACGACCGGCGGGACACCCCGGAGGCCGCCGTGGTCAAAGGTGACGTCCGCATGGTCGACGTGGTGGCCAAGGCGGTGCGCGACCGCCAGCGGGCCCTGCGGACCGACCTGGTCGTGGGCTACGGGCTGCAGTCCCTGCGCTGTGACGTGGCCACCAGCCAGCGCCTGGTCGACAACGCCCGGCGGCGGGCACGAGGCCACAACGCGGGGCGGCGGCTGGTCGAGCGGGGCCTGTGGAAGGCCTTGGCCGCCAGTGCCCGGACCGGCGACGTGGAGCCGGAGATGGTCCGGGAGCGGCTGCGGGGCAGCGACGAGGTGCGGGCGGCGCTGGAGTGGATGTGGCCCCGGCTCAGCCCCGCAGAGCTGCTGCGCGACCTCTTCGGGTCGCGGGCCCTGCTCCGCTTGGCCTCGGCCGGCCGCCTCCGGCCCGACGAGGTCGAGGCCCTCCACCGGCCCCGGGAGCTGGGGGCAGTCCGGACGAGCGCCGATGTGGCCCTCCTCGACGAGGCCCGGGCCCGGCTCGGCCCCCGATCGGCCGACGACGAGGAGCCGCGGTCCTACGGCCACGTGGTGCTCGACGAGGCCCAGGACCTCACGCCCATGGAGCTGCGCGTGCTGTCGCGGCGCTCGCTCGGGGGCTCGATGACGGTGGTGGGCGACATCGCCCAGGCCACCGGGGCGCTGGCCCCCTCGGGCTGGGACCAGGTGCTCGCGCACCTGCCCTCCCGGCGGGCACCTCGGATCCACGAGCTCACCATCGCCTACCGCACGCCGTCAGCCGTGCTCGCCCTGGCCGAGCGGGTGCTGCCCCTGGCCGCCCCCGGGCTGCGCCCACCCCGGTCGGTCCGTGCCGGGGGCGACCCCCCCGAGGTGGTCGAGGTGGCAGTCGAGGAGCGGGCGGCGGCCGTCGCCACCATCGCCGGGAGCGAGCGACGGGTGGTCGGGGAGGGCAACGTGGCCGTGGTCGTGCCCGAGTCGCTGGTGGAGGAGGTGGCGCCGGCCCTGGCCGCGGCCGGGGTCGACCACGGGCTGGCGGCGTCGGACGGCCTGGGGAGCCAGGTGACGCTGGTCCCGGTCCGCCTGGTCAAGGGCCTCGAGCTCGACGCCGTGATCGTGGTCGAACCGGGCCGCATCGTGGCCGAGGAGCCCCAGGGCCTACGCAGCCTCTACGTCGCCCTCACCCGCGCCACCCGCCGCCTGCGCATCGTCCACGCCGAGGCGCTCCCCGACGCGCTGGCCGGGGCGGCGGTCCCCCGATGACCGCAGAGGAGCGCGGGGGCGCCGGTCCCCCCGAGAGGCCGGAGCCCGGCGGCGCCGGCGGGCGGGACGAGGCGCTGGTGACCATCAAGGTCCGGGCGGGAGGCCCCCTGAAGGTGACCGGTCCGGTCAGGCTGGTCGACCACGAGGGTCGGCCCCTCCGGGTGCGGGGCGACGACCTGGTGCTGTGCCGCTGCGGCCGGTCGGCCGACAAGCCCTTCTGCGACGGCAGCCACCGCCGCCCACCGGGCATCGACGCGACCGGCGACGATCAGGGTCCGGCGAGCTCCTCCGCCTGACGCCGACCCGCTCACTGGCTTGCGTCCGAGCCCGGGGCGGTGCCCGTCCGGCGATGGGACGTCTCCTTGCTCGTGACCATCTCCGCCATGGCGGCGTCGTCGACCAGGTGGCGGGCCGGGTCCTCACGCCGCCCGAGCGTCAGGCGCAGCACGTCGTTCAGGGCGCCGGTGACGTTGTGGGCGGCGACTCGCCGCGGGGAGTAGCGGCATCTCCCGCCCGGCTGGCAGCGGGCCAAGGGGGAGTGCCGGTCGACGTGGGTCGCCAC
>JADDRA010000092.1:4920-15140 GCA_016781105.1 Actinomycetota bacterium
GGCCAATCCAACCTACACGCTCGTGCGCAGATTCACGATCTCTCGGGACCGGGTCCCCTGTCATCGGTGCGGGCGAGGCGCCAGGCGGCGGGCAGCAGGGCGCCGGCGGCCACCAGCTTGACGGCGTCACCGATCACGAAGGGCAGCATCCCCTTCTCCAGTGCCGTCGTGGCGTCGGCGCCCAGCACATGGCCGAGCCACAGCACTCCGAAGAGGTAGATCACGGCCGTTCCCGCCAGCATGGCGGGAACGGCCGTCACCACGCTGCGGTCCTGGCGCCGTTCGGCGAGGAGCCCGACGAGGGCGGCGGCCACCACGAAGCCCACCAGGTACCCACCGGTGGCTCCGGTGGCGTACTCCCAGCCGTGGTTGCCGTCCTGGTAGAAGGGCAGGCCGGCCAGGGCCAAGGCGTTGTAGAGGAGCTGGCTGGCGGCACCGGCCTTCCATCCCAGGCTGGCACCGGCGAGGAGCACGGCGAAGGTCGTGCCGGTGAGGGGCACCGGTGTCCACGGCAGGGGGATGGCGATCTGGGCGGCGGCGGCTGTGAGGAGGGCGAAGCCCACGACCAGGACGACGGTGCGAACCTGGCTCCGCGGGAGCAGGTCGGCGAGGGTGGTGGGGCCCGAGAGGGGTGTCGCGCTGGTGGTGGTCACCGTGCGCCGTCCATGGAAGTCATCGTGTGCTCTGACCGGCCCCGGCCAAGCTCCGTTACCCGGCCACCGCCCGGGCGCGGCATTCGGCGTTCGGAGGGCCGGGCGTAGGCTGTGAAGCAGGATGAACGGGACGCCTGCGTGAGCGCCGACGCCATCGGCGCCGAGGAGGACCAGCCGAGCGGCGCGTCCATCGAGGTGCAGGGCCTGTGCAAGGCCTTCGGGGCCCAGCCGGTGCTGCGGGACGTCGCCCTGCAAGTGGCGCCGGGGACGGTCCTGGCCCTGCTCGGGCCCAGCGGGTGCGGCAAGACCACGCTGCTGCGGACGATCGCCGGCCTGGAGGCGCCCGACCGCGGCGAGGTCCGCGTCGCGGGCCGGCTCCTGGCGGGCGACGGCGTCGACGTCGCCCCCGAGGACCGCCGGGTGGGCATGGTCTTCCAGGACTGGGCCCTGTTCCCCCACCTCAGCGTGACCGCCAACGTCGGCTACGGCCTCCCCGGCCGGGCGGGCCGGCCCCGCCTCCGGGGCCGTACGGGCAGGGGCTCGGGGCACGACCGGGTCGAGGCGGCGCTGGAGATGGTCGGTCTGGCCGGCCTCGGCGACCGCTCGCCGGGGACCCTCTCGGGCGGCCAGCAGCAACGGGTGGCCCTGGCCCGGGCGCTGGCGCCCCGGCCGTCGGTGCTGCTGCTCGATGAGCCCTTCTCCAACCTCGACACCGTCCTGCGGGTCGAGATCCGGGCCGAGGTCCACCGCCTGCTGTCCGACCTGGGCATCACCACGGTGTTCGTCACCCACGACCAAGAGGAGGCGTTCGTCCTGGGTGACGAGGTGGCCGTGATGCGCGACGGGGTCATCGTGCAGCGCGCGGCCCCCCCCGAGCTCTACGCCGCCCCCGCCACCCCGTGGGTGGCGAGCTTCGTGGGCGACGCCAACCTGGTCCCGGGTGAGGCCAGCGGCGGCTACGCCGACACCCCGGTGGGCCGGGTGGGGTTGGCCGACGAGGTGAGGGGTCCGGTCCAGGTGCTGGTGCGGCCCGAGGCGCTGACCCTGGCCCCCGGGGAGGGCGCCCAGGTCGACCTCGTCGAGTTCTACGGCCACGACAGCGTCTACGAGGTGATCCTCGACGCCGGCACCCGGCTCCGGGCCCGGGTGGCGGCCTCGCCCTCGCTGACCCGGGGCCAGCGAGTGGCGGTTTCCTACGCCGGCGCTCCCACCGCCGCCTGGTCCATGTCGACGAGGACGGCGCCGGAGGCCGCCGTGTGCTCGAACGGCTGAGCCTTCGCCGAGCAGAACGGCACTGAAGGGGCCGCACTCGGCCTCGCGTCGATGCCAGCACTGCGCAGGCGAGTTCGCGAGTTGCTCCTCGCACACCCCTCCGGCCTCCAGTTCCACCTGAAGCTCAGGCCAGAGCACGAGGAGCCTCAGGCCGAGGACGACGCCGAGTCGGGAGCGCCTGATTGCAGCGGGAGATCAAGCCGGAGTGGCTCCTGCGCCAGGCCGACGAGCTCGGTTACCGGCGAGCGGTTCGCGGTCAGCCTCGCAACACCAATCTGCGGCGCAGCGTCTCGTCGGCCTATTACGCCCTGTCGCTGGGTGGCGAGAGGCGATCGCCCGCCTCGGCAGGTCGCAGGTCTCGTGGAGGCAGTGCAGCCAGAACCGGTGATGGTGGACCTCGCCGACGGATTCCTGGACCTTCGAGAGGAACGCCACGCGGCCGACTACGACCAACTGGCCGACTTCTCGAAGACCAGCGTCCTGAACCTCGTCGACACCGCTCGAGCCGCCGTCCGCAGCCTCAGCGTGCTCCAGGCGGAGGGATCACAAGCGCTTGCCCGGTTCCTGGTGCTCATCAGCCTGAAGACCAACATCCGCTGACGCTCCGCTACCCGGTGGCGACCATGGCCGGGGCCTCGGGAGTTACCGGCGCCTCGTCCGTCGTCGTGGCCGAGTCGGTGGCCAACCGGCGGTCGCCCCGGTCGGCCTCTCGGATCACCAGCAGCGCCATGGGCAGGGCGGAGAGCAGCACCAACGCCAGGGCGGGTGCCGCCGCCCGGCCGAAGAACGCCTCGCTGGTCGCGCTCCAGATCTGGGTGGCCAGCGTGTCGTAGCCGGTGGGCGCGAGCAGCAGGGTGGCCGGCAGCTCCTTCATGCAGGTGAGGAACACCAGGGCCAGCCCGGCCAGCACGCCGGGCCGCACCAGGGGCAGGACGACCGCCCGGGTGGTGGCCGCCCGGGAGCGACCCAGCAGGCGCGACGCCTCCTCCAGCGAGGGGTTGACCTGGAGCAGCGAGCCCCGGATCGCTCCCACCGCCTGGGGCAGGAACAGCACCACGTAGGCGAAGACGAGCAGCGTCCGGGTCTGGTAGACGGCCGGGACGACCCGGGCTCCGAAGAAGACCAGGGACAGGGCCACCACCACCCCGGGCAGGGCGTAGCCGGTGAACGACGCCCGCTCGACCAGGCGGGACAACCGGCCGGGGTGGCGGGCGGACAGGACCGCGACGGGCCAGGCCGCCACCACGGCCACCACCGCCCCCAGGGCCGAGGCGGCCAGGCTGTGGCCGATGAGGGTCCCGGTCAGGCGCACCGGCTCGCCCGCGGCCACCCCCCGCACCAGCCAGTAGCCGATCACCCACAGGGGGACGACCAGGGCCAGGCCCACCAGCGCAGCGCACGCCACCGCCGCCGGCCAGCGGCCGCGCCCGAGCCTCACCACCGGCGCCGGGCGGGCACCGCCCCCGTGCAGGCGGTGGTAGTCGACCCGGCCCCGGCTGCGGGCCTCGGCGGCCAGGACCACGAGCACCAGGGCGATGAGCACCAGGCCGAGGGTGGCGGCGGCGGAGCGGTCGAGCGACGACCGGTACTGCACGAAGATCGCCCGGGTGAAGGAGTCGAAGCGCAGCAGGGACACGGCCCCGAAGTCGCTCAGGGTGTACAGGGCCACCAGCAGGCCCCCGGCCGCGATCGACGGCCGCAGCTGCGGCAGGACCACACGCCAGAAGGTGGCCCGGCGGCCTCGTCCCAACGTCCGGCTGGCCTCCTCCAGGCTGGGGTCGAGGCGGCGCAGGGCGGCGCGCACGGTGAGGAGCACGTAGGGGTAGCTGAACAGCGTCAGCACGAGCCAGGCCCCCGGGAACCCGTAGATGGACGGCAGCTCGTCGACCCCGAGGGGTGCCAGCGCCCCCTGGACCAGGCCCCGAGGCCCGAGGGCGGCCACAAAGGCGAAGCCTCCGACGTAGCTGGGGATGGCGAGCGGCAGCGCGCTCAACACGACGAAGGCCCGGCGGCCGGGCAGGTCGGTGCGCACCGTCAGCCAGGCCAGGGGCACGGCCAGGGCCACCGAGGCGACCGTCACCGTCACCGCCAACAGGGCGGTCCGGCCCAGCAGCTCCATCGTGCGCCCGGCCGTGACCGTCTCGAGCATGTCCCCGAGCCCGGCGTCGCTGGCCCGCAGCACCAGGTACACGGCCGGCAGCACCGTGGCCGCGGCCACGACGGTCCCGGCCAGGAGCAGCGCGGGTGTCGCCCGGGCCCGGCGCCCCGTCCCTGTACCCCGGGCGGTCGTCGTCAGATCAGTCCCACCTCGGTCATGAGGTCGAGTGTGCCCTGGAGGTCGGCCAGCTCGTTGAGGTTGATGTCGGGCTGTTGGAGCGACTCGAGCGGGGGGAGATCGGCTGCCGGCTCCACGCCGTCGACCAAGGGGATCTCGAAGGTCTCGGCCGCGAAGTACTGCTGGGCCGGCTCGCTCAGGAGGAAGTCGACGAAGCGCTGGGCCTCCTCGTCGTGGGGTGCGGTGTCGACGATGCCCACCCCGGCCACGTTGACCAGCGACCCCAGGTCGCCGTTGGGGAAGATGTGGTTGGCGGCGGGGAAGTCGGGGTTCTCGGCCCGGGCCCGGTACAGGTAGTAGTGGTTGACGAAGCCGACCTGGATCTCGCCGGCGCCGGCGGCGTCGACGATGGGGACGTTGGAGTCGTAGACCTTGGGCTCGTTGGCCTTGATCCCCTCCAGCCAGGTCCGGGCGCCGTCCTCGCCCTCGGACACCCGCAGGGCGGTCACGAAGGCCTGGAAGGAGCCGTTGGTGGGCGCCCAGCCGATCTTGCCGCCACCCCAGCGGGGATCGGTGAAGTCGAGGATCGACTCGGGCAGATCGTCCTCGGACAGGGCACTGGTGTTGTAGACCGCCACCCGGGCCCGGCCCGACACGCCGACCCACTGGCCGTCGATGGAGCGGAACTGGGCATCGACCCGGTCCAGGACGGCCTGGTCGAGGGTCTGGAGGCGGCCCTCCTCGGACAGGGCCCCGAGGGCGCCGGCGTCCTGGCCGTAGTAGACGTCGGCGGGGGAGTTGTCCCCCTCCTCCAGGATGGCCCCCGCCATCTGGGCGGTGTCGCCGTAGCGGACCTGCACGTCGATCCCCGACTCGCTCTCGAACTGCTCGATCAGCGGACGGACCAGCTCCTCGCTGCGCCCGGAGTAGACGGTGAGGCTCCCCGTGGCCGGCTCGACCTGGGCCGCCTCCTCCCCCCCGTCACCGCAGGCGGCGGCGAGCAGGGTGATGCTCAACAGCAGGCAGGCGATGGACGACCGTCTGGTCATGGGAGCTCCTCGAGGTCGACGGCGCGCCGCAGCCGCGGCGCAAACGGTTAGGCATGCCGAACCTAGGACGCTCAGAGAGCCGGAGTCAACGCGGGCCCCGGGCTGGCGAAGCCGGTCAGGCCAGGACGACGGCGCCCAGGGTGACCAGGATGCGCCGGGCGGCAAAGGGGCCGATCCCGACGTGCAGGCCCTCGATCTCGAGCGTGACCGTGCCGTCGGGCGAGGCCGCGGTCACCTCGCCCACCATGCCCGGCTTCACTTGGTTGGCCTCGAGGAACTCGAGCACGCCGGGCGCGAACTCCAGCTCCTCGGGGATGCGGGTGACGGTGAAGCGGGCACCGACCTCGACCCGGGTGAGAGTCACCACCTCGGGCTCGGTGTAGGCCGAGCCGGGGATGGGGTTCCCGTGGGGGCAGGTGGTGGGGGCACCGAGGATGCGGTTCATGGCCCGCTCGACCTTGTCGCTCAGCACGTGCTCCCAGCGCCCGGCCTCGTGGTGGGCCTCGGCCCAGTTCAGCCCGAGCACGTCGGTGAGGAAGCGCTCGGCCAGGCGGTGGCGCCGCACCACCTGCTCAGCCAGGGCCATACCCGAGGACGTGAGCTGGATGGTGCCGTCGACGGTGACCAGGCCCTCGTTGGCCATGCGCCGGATCATCTCCGACACTGCTGGCCGGGAGATGTCGAGGCGCTCGGCGATGCGGGCCTGGATGACCTCCAGGTCGTCCTCGTGGAGCTCGAAGATCGCTTCGCAGTACTCGGCGAAGCCGGTGTGCGCGTCCTGCGTGGCCATGTCCCGAGCGTAGCCATCGCGTCAAGCCCCCCCGAGGGCCCGGAGCGGGCTCGGTAGCCTCGCTCCGATGGCCCTCGACGGGTTCAGCTCGCCGGTGCGCGAGTGGTTCACCACCTCGTTCCCCGCGCCCACCCCGGCCCAGGAGAAGGGGTGGCCGGCCATCGCCCGGGGCGAGCACACGCTGATCCTGGCCCCCACGGGCTCGGGCAAGACCCTCGCCGCCTTCCTGTGGGGCCTCGACCGGGTCAGCGCCGAAGGGCCGGCCCCCGACCGGTCCGCCCGCACCCGGCTGCTCTACGTCTCGCCCCTGCGGGCCCTGGCCGTCGACGTGGAGCGCAACCTGCGGGCGCCGCTGGCCGGCATCACCCTGGCCGCCGAGCGCCTGGGGTGCTCGGTCCACCTGCCCAGCGTGGGAATGCGCACCGGCGACACGGCGGCCGACGAGCGCCGGGCCCTGGTGCGCCGCCCGCCCGACGTGCTCATCACCACCCCCGAGTCGCTGTTCCTCATGCTCACCTCCCGGGCCCGGGAGACCCTGGCCGGGGTGCGCTGGGTGATCGTCGACGAGATCCACGCCCTGGCCGCCACCAAGCGGGGCGCCCACCTGGCCCTGTCCCTCGAGCGCCTCGAGCACCTGGTCACCGGGGCCGGCAACGGCGCCCCCCAGCGCATCGGCCTGTCGGCCACCCAGCGCCCCCTCGACGAGATCGCCCGCTTCCTCGGCGGGCGCACCGAGGCGGGCTGGCGGCCGGTGACGATCGTCGACGCCGGGCGGCGCAAGCCCATGGAGGTCGAGGTGGTGGTCCCGGTCGAGGACCTGTCCCGCATGGGCGAGGTCATGGACGAGCCGGTCAGCGGCCCCACCGCCGCCGGTCGGGCCCGCACGTCGATCTGGCCGTCGGTGCACCCTCGCCTGCTGGAGCTGATCCATGCCCATCGCTCCACCCTCGTCTTCGTCAACTCCCGGCGCCTGGCCGAGCGCCTGGCCGCCCGCCTCAACGAGCTCGACGGGGCCGAGCGGACCGGGGAGGTCCCCGCCCACGTCGGCGGCGAGCAGTTCGGGGTGGGCGGCGAGCTGGTGCGGGCCCACCACGGGTCGCTCAGCCGGGAGCAGCGCCTCGACATCGAGGACCAGCTCAAGGCCGGGCGCCTGCGCGCCCTGGTGGCCACCTCGTCGCTGGAGCTGGGCATCGACATGGGGGCCATCGACCTGGTGGTGCAGGTGGAGTCGCCGGGCTCGGTGGCCAGCGGGCTCCAGCGCATCGGCCGGGCCGGCCACCGGGTGGGTGAGCCCAGCCGGGGCAAGGTCTTCCCCAAGCACCGGGGTGACCTGGTGGAGGCGGCGGTGGTGGTCCGGCGCATGGACGAGGGCCTCATCGAGGAGACCCGCTTCCCCCGCAACCCTCTCGACGTGCTGGCCCAGCAGGTGGTGGCCGCGTGCGCCCTGGACGAGTGGCGGGTCGACGACCTGGCCGCCCTGGTGCGCCGGGCGGCCAACTTCTGCGAGCTGACCGACGACGCCCTGGCCTCGGTGCTCGACCTGCTGGCCGGACGCTACCCCAGCGAGGAGTTCGCCGAGCTGCGGCCCCGGGTGGTCTGGGACCGGGTGGCCGGCGTCGTGCGGGGCCGCTCGGGCGCCCAGCGGGTGGCGGTCAGCAACGCCGGGACCATCCCCGATCGGGGCCTGTTCGGGGTGTTCCTCCCCGATGGCACCCGGGTGGGCGAGCTCGACGAGGAGATGGTCTACGAGAGCCGGGTGGGCGAGACGTTCCTGCTCGGGGCCTCCACCTGGCGGATCGCCGAGATCACCTTCGACCGGGTGGTGGTCGTCCCCGCTCCGGGCGAGCCGGGGAAGATGCCGTTCTGGCACGGTGACAAGCCCGGGCGTCCCCTCGAGCTGGGCCGGGCCATCGGCGCCTTCGTCCGGGAGGTGGCGGGGTCGCTCGGCGCTGACGAGGACGGGCGGGAGGCGGCCCTCGAGCAGCTCCGGTCGGAGTACGGCCTCGACGGCTGGGCGGCCGACAACCTGGCCCGCTACCTGGCCGACCAGGCCGAGGCCACCGGGGTGGTCCCCGACGACCGCACGGTGGTGGTGGAGCGCTTCCGGGACGAGATCGGCGACTGGCGGGTCTGCATCCTCTCCCCCTACGGCGCCCGGGTCCACGCCCCCTGGGCCATGGCCCTGGAGGCCCGCCTGGCCGAGCGCCTCGGCATGGCCGTGCAGACGATCTGGTCCGACGACGGGATCGTGCTGCGCCTACCCGAGTCCGAGGACCGCATCCCCGTCGACGAGGTCGTCATCGACCCCGACGAGGTCGAGGAGCTGGTGCTGGCTTCGCTGCCCGGCACCGCCCTGTTCGCCGCCCGCTTCCGGGAGAACGCCGCCCGCTCCCTCCTGCTGCCCCGCCGCCGGCCGGGCAGTCGCACCCCCCTGTGGCAGCAGCGCCAGCGGGCGGCCGACCTGCTGCGGGTGGCGGCCCGCTACCCCTCGTTCCCCCTGCTGCTGGAGACCACGCGCGAGTGCCTGGCCGACGTGTTCGACCTGCCCGCGCTGCAGTCGGTCCTGACCGACCTCCGTTCGGGCCGGGCCAGGGTGGTGAGCGTCGACAGCGAGAGCGCCTCGCCCTTCGCCGCCTCGCTGCTGTTCGGCTGGGTGGCGGTCTACATGTACGAGGGCGACGCCCCCCTGGCCGAGCGCCGGGCCGCGGCCCTGGCGCTCGACCGCGACCTGCTCCGCGAGCTGCTGGGCGCCGACGAGCTGCGGGAGCTGATCGACCCGGCCGCCCTGGCCGACCTGGAGCTGGAGCTGCAGTGCCTGGTCGACGGGCGCCGGGCCCGCGACGCCGACGAGGCCCACGACCTGCTCCGACGCCTCGGCCCCCTCTCCGTCGAGGAGCTGACCGCCCGCTCGTCCCCCGCTCACGGGCCCTCTCACTCCCCGCCCTCCCCCCGTTCTGGCGAACAAGGAGAACGGATCGTCGCTTGGTGGGTGGAGGAGCTGGTGGCGGGGCGCCGGGTTGTGCGGGTGCGGGTGGGCGGCGAGGAGCGCCTGGCCGCGGCCGAGGACGCCGGCCGGCTGCGGGACGGGCTGGGCGTGCCCGTGCCCCCCGGGCTGCCCGCCGCCTTCCTCGAGGCGGCCGAGCATCCCCTCGACCGCCTCGTGGCCCGCCACGCCCGGACCAACGGGCCCTTCCACGCCACCGACGTGAGCCGGCGCCTGGGCGCGCCCCCCGAGCGGGTGGAGCAGTCCCTGGCCCGCCTGGCCGGAGCCGACCGGGTCGTGCTGGGCGAGTTCCGCCCCGACGGGACCCGGCGGGAGTGGTGCGACGCCGAGGTGCTGCGACTGCTGCGGCGTCGCTCGCTGGCCGCCTTGCGCCGCGAGGTGGAGCCCGTCGACGCCGTCACCCTGGGACGCTTCCTGCCCGCTTGGCACGGCGTTGGCCAACGCCGGCGGGGCCTGGACGCCCTCGTCGACGCCGTCGGTCGCCTCCAGGGGCTGGCCCTGCCCACCTCGGTGCTGGAGCACGACGTGCTGGCCGCCCGGGTCGCCGGCTACCGCAGCACGGACCTCGACCAGCTCTGCGCCGCCGGCGAGGTGGTGTGGCTGGGGGCGGGCCGCTCGGGGACCAGCGAAGGGCGGGTGGCCCTGTACCGGCGCGACCTCGTCCCCCTCCTGGCCCCCCTTCCCCTGCCTGCCGATGATGACGGTCGGCCCAACGGAGAGATCCACCAGCGCCTGCGCGACGGGCTGGCCGAGCGGGGGGCCTCGTTCTGGCCCGACCTCGTGCGGGCCGCCGGCACCGCCGACGAGACGCTGGTCCTCGACGCCCTGTGGGACCTGGTGTGGGCGGGCGAGGTGACCAACGACAGCCTGGCCGCCTTGCGGGCCAGGGCGACCGGGCCGGCCCGGCGCCGGCGCCGTCCGGGTCCTCCCCGGCCCGGGCGCCTGACCCGGCTCGGACCTCCGACCGGAGCCGGACGCTGGTCGCTGGTGGCACCCCTGCTCGAGCCCACCCCCACCTCCACCGAGCGGGCCCACGCCCGGGCCACCGCCCTGCTCGAGCGCCACGGGGTGGTCGCCCGGGAGGCGGTGCTGGCCGAGGGGGCCGAAGGAGGCTTCGCCGCCGTCTACGGGGTGCTCAGGGCCATGGAGGAGGCGGGAACGGTGCGGCGGGGCTACT
>JADDRA010000092.1:15320-17535 GCA_016781105.1 Actinomycetota bacterium
TGGGGCGACCGGCCCGGGCGGCCGGCGCCTACGTCGTCATCGCCGGCGGTGAGGCCGTGGCCTACCTGGAGCGGGGCGGGCGCAGCCTGATCAGCTTCCCGGCGGCTGTGCACCACCCGGCCTGGGTCGACGGGCTGGTGGCCCTGGTCAAGGACGGGCGGGTGCGCCGTCTGGTCGTGGGCAAGGCCGACGGGCTCCCCGTCGCCGAGTCACCGCTGGCCGAACAGCTCCGGGCTGCGGGCTTCGTCGACGGCTACCGGGGCCTCACCCTCCAGTAGCGAGCTGGAAGTGCCCGAGGGCGACACCATCTTCCGCACGGCCCGGACCCTCGATCGAGCCCTGGCCGGACGGGTGCTCGCCCGCTTCGAAGCCCGCCGACTGGTCCACCGGCCGTTCCCGCCCGGGACGCGTGTCGTGCGGGTCGAGGCCAGAGGCAAGCACTGCCTGATCCACTTCGACGACGGCCGCGCCCTGCGCACCCACCTGCGCATGTCCGGGAGCTGGCACCTCTACCGCCCCGGCGAACGCTGGCGCCGGCAGCCGGCGGCGGCCCGGGCCGTGGTCGAGGTCACCCCGGGGGCGGGCGATGAGCGGGGCTGGGTGGCGGTGTGCTTCTCCGCCCCCGTGGTGGAGCTGGCGACCGCCGGCGCGCCCGCCTCGGGCACGGCCCACCTCGGTCCCGACCTGTGCCGGCCCGACCCCGACCTCGACGAGGCCCTCCGGCGCGTCGAGCGCCTCAGCGGGCCGCAGCGCCCCGTCGTCGACGTCCTGCTCGACCAGCGCATCGCCGCCGGGGTGGGCAACGTCTACAAGAGCGAGGTGTGCTTCGCCTGCAGGGTGCACCCGGGCGCGCCCATCGCAACGCTCGACCCCGACCTCCGTCGCCGGCTCCTGAGCACGGCCGCCGAGCAGCTCCGGGCCAACCTCGACCACCCCGACCGGGCCACCCTCGACGGTGGCCTCGCCGTCTACGGCCGAGCCGGCAGGGCGTGCCGCCGGTGCGCCACGCCGATCGCCTGGGCCCGCATGGGTGAGGACCATCGGGCCACCTACTGGTGCCCGACCTGCCAGCCCGGCCCCGGGCCGACGCTCAGCCCCAGGCCGGCGCCGCGCCTCCGCTCTCCGAGCCCACCAGGTGCAGGGTCAGGCGCACCTCGGGCTGGATCGACAGGGTCAGGACCTTGAACGGCTTCACCCCGAAGTCCCGGATGTCGACCGTGTGGTCGGCGTCGACGACCAGCTGGCCACCCTCGAGTCGGGCCTGGCACTCCTCGGTGAACTGCTGGGTCTCGCCGTGGAAGGTGAAGGCGCCCGAGACCTTGAAGCTGGCGCCCGCCCCCTCGACGCTGCGCACCTCGTAGCGGACGCTGGGGAAGCGCTTGGCGTCGATCTGCTTGCGCAGGGCGATGTCCTCGAGCTTCTTGCCCGTCTCCATCTGGGAGACGTCGCCCTCGATCCAGCCGCTGGTGCCCGGACCCGGGGTGAGCGCCCCGTTGCTCACGTCGCACGTCGCCTGGCCTCGCAGGCCACGGATCTCGGCAGTGATCGGGTGCACGCTCGAGTCCGCCGAGATCTGCACGAAGCTGTCGTTGGTCCACGTGAACGTGGCCATGGTCGCCCTCACCCCCTCTGGCAGCCCGGTGCCGCCCGGGCGGATGCTAGGGGTGGGCACGCCAGCCGGTCCAACCAACCCCGAGGCGTCGACGCGGCCGTGCCGTCTGCGGAACCGCTCCGGTAGCGTCACGGCGATGCCACTGAGGATCTGGCCCGGCGAGCCCTACCCCCTAGGGGCCACCTACGACGGGATGGGCACCAACTTCTCGCTGTTCTCCGAGGTGGCCGAGCGGGTCGAGCTGTGCCTGTTCGACGACGACGGCACCGAGACCAGGGTCGACCTGCCCGAGGTCTCGGACCTGTGCTGGCACGGCTACCTGCCCAACATGGGTCCCGGCCAGCGCTACGGGTTCCGGGTCCACGGGCCCCGCGACCTCGCCGCCGGCCAGCGCTGCAACCCCAACAAGGTCCTGCTCGACCCCTACGCCAAGGCGGTCGACGGGGCGACCGACTGGGACGAGGCGGTCTTCGGGTACCGCTTCGGCCATCCCGACGGCGCCGCCAACGAGCTCGACAGCGCCCCCTTCGTGGGCAAGTCGGTGATCCCCAACCCCTACTTCGACTGGGCCAACGACCGCCACCCCCGCACCCCCTGGCACGA
>JADDRA010000030.1 GCA_016781105.1 Actinomycetota bacterium
GGCCCGGTGGATCCGGATCGACCCCGAGCCCAGCTCCCAGCCGTTGAGCACCAGGTCGTAGGACTGGGAGCGCACCGCGAGGGGGTCGGACTCCAACAGGCCGAGGTCGTCGGGGTGGGGCATGGTGAAGGCGTGGTGGGCGGGCACGGGCCGGCCCTCGGCGTCGAGCCCCTCGAAGAGGGGGAACTCGGTGATCCAGGCGAAGCGCCGCTCGCCCTCGCCCACCGGGGGACGGCCCAGGTCGAGGCGCAGCTGGCCCAGCACGGTGCGGGCCACCGGCCGCTCGTCGGCCACCACCAGCACCAGGTCGCCCGGCTCGGCGGCCACAGCGGCGACCAGGCCGGCCCTCTCCTCGTCGGAGAGGAACTTGGCCACCGGCGAGTCGAGGGCGCCCCCCTCCTCCACCCGCAGCCACACCAGTCCCTTGGCCCCCAGCGCCTTGGCCGACTCGGTGAGGGCGTCGAGGCGGTTGCGCCCGACGTCGCCCCGGCCCGGCACCCGCAGGCCCTTGACGCAGGGCGCCCCGGCGAAGGCCCGGAACGTCGTGCCGGCGAACACCTCGCCCAGCTCGACCAGCGCGGGCCCGGCCCGCAGGTCGGGCTTGTCGGAGCCGAAGCGCTCCATGGCCTGGCGCCAGGTCAGGCGCTCGACGTGCGCCGGGCGCTCCCCGGTGGCGGCCTCGGTGGCATCGAGGACGGCGCCGGTGACGAAGCCGAGCACGTCGTCCTGGCCGACGAAGGAGGCCTCCAGGTCGAGCTGGGAGAACTCGAACTGGCGGTCGGCCCGCAGGTCCTCGTCGCGCAGGCACCGGGCGATCTGGTAGTAGCGGTCGACCCCCGCCACCATGAGCAGCTGCTTGGCCAGCTGGGGGCTCTGGGGCAGGACGTAGAAGCTCCCGGACTGGAGCCGGGAGGGGATGACGAACTCCCGGGCCCCCTCGGGCGTGGGCACCCACAGCAGCGGCGTCTCCACCTCGAGGAACCCCAGGCGGTCCATGGCGGCCCGCAGGGACCGGGTGACCGCCGCCCGCACGGCCAGGTTGCGCTGCATGCGCTCCCGGCGCAGGTCGACGTAGCGGTGGCGCAGGCGCATCGTCTCGTCGGCCTCGACCCGGTCGCTCACCGGGAACGGTGGCGGATCGGCCGGGTTGAGCACCTCCACCTCGCAGTCGCCGACCTCCACCTCGCCGGTGGCCAGGTCGGCGTTGGCCGTGCCCTCGGGACGGAGGCGGACGGTGCCGGTGATGCGGACCACGTACTCCGAGCGCAGCTCCGAAGCCCCGTCGACGACGCACTGGACCACGCCGGAGCGGTCGCGCAGGTCGACGAAGGCCAGGTGCTCGCCGTGCTCCCGACGCCGAGCCACCCAGCCGCAGAGGGCGACGGCGCGGCCGACGTCGCCGGTCCCCAGCTCGCCGCAGCGGTCAGTGCGCATCGAGGTGGACGCGGGCGAGCGCGTCTCGGGCTCGGCGCTGGAGGCAGTCACGCCAGCAGCTCCTCGACGACGGCGACGACCGCCTCGCGGGCGACGACCTGCTGGGCGCCGTCGTCGGCTCGCAGGTCCCGGACCGAGACGGTCCCCGAGCGGACCTCTTCGGGGCCCACGATGAGGGCCAGGCGGGCGCCGGAGCGGTCGGCCAGCTTCATCTGGGCCCGCATGGAGCGCTCGCCGAAGGCCCGGTCGGCGGCGACGCCGGCCCGGCGCAGGGCCCAGGCCAGCTCTCCGGCGGCCCCGGCGCCGACGACGTCGACCACCCACACATCGACGGCCGCGGCCGGCGCGGGAAGCACGCCCTCGGCGTCGCAGGCCAGCAGCACCCGCTCGATGCCGATGCCGAAGCCCACCCCCGGGGTGGGCGGCCCCCCGAGGGCCTCGACCAAGCCGTCGTAGCGACCACCTGCGCCGATGGTGCTCTGGGCGCTCTCCAGGGCCGAGGCCTGGAACTCGAAGGCGGTGCGGGTGTAGTAGTCGAAGCCCCGCACCAGGCGGGCGTCGAGGACGAAGGCCACGCCCAGCCGGGCCAGGCCGTCCTGGACGGCGGCGAAGTGGGCGGCGCAGGCGGGGCACAGGTGCTCGACGATGCGCGGCGCGCCGGCGGTGGCCCACCGGCACTCGGGCCGCTTGCAGTCGAGCACCCGCAGCGGGTTGCGGCGGGCACCCCGGCGGTGCTCGGCGCACAGCTCCTCGTCGTGCTCGACGAGGAAGGCCTCGAGCAGCTCGAGGTAGGCGGGGCGGCAGGCGGCATCGCCGATCGAGTTGAGCAGGAGGGTCACCCGGGCCAGGCCGAGCTCGTCGTAGAGGGAGCGGGCCAGGGTGACGACCTCGACGTCGAGCTCGGGGTCCTCGACCCCGAGGGCCTCCACGCCCAGCTGGTGGTGCTGGCGGTAGCGGCCGGCCTGGGGCCGCTCGTAGCGGAAGCTGGGGGCGCAGTACCACACCTTCCAGGGGAGGGTGGGCCGGTGCTGCACGTAGGCGCGCACGACCGAGGCGGTGCCCTCGGGGCGCAGGGCCAGGTGGCGACCGCCCTTGTCCTCGAAGTCGTACATCTCCTTGGCGACCACGTCGGTGCTCTCCCCCACCCGCTGGAAGACCCCGACGTCCTCGAACATGGGGCTCACCACCAGGCCGTAGCCGGCTTTGCCCGCCAGGGTGGCGAAGCGGGCGACGAGGTCCTGCCAGCGGCCGGTCTCGGGAGGCAGGACGTCGCGGGTGCCCGTCGGGGTCCGGAACGAGGGCACGGCGGGCACGGGGGGCGAGGCTACCGTCAGCCCCGGCATGGCCCCCGACCCTTCCTCCCCGGTGCCGGTGCCGGCGCCGGGGGCACCGGTGAACTCGCCGGACCAGCCGCTGCAGCTCTACACCTGGCTCCAGGCCCCGGTGGTCAGCGTGGCCGCGGTCGCCATCGCCTCGGGCTTCGGACAGTTCGGGGCGGTGGCCGCCCTGGCCGACGTGGCCGAGGCCTTTGGTGAGGTCAGCGCAGGCGCCTCGGTGGCCGAGCAGGCCGGGCTGTCGGGCACCGTGCTGGGTGTCGGCCTGGCCGTGATCCGCCTGGCCTCCCTCGGCGCCCTGCCCCTCGCCGGCACGGCCGATCGCCATGGGCGCAGCCGGGTGCTCCTGGCCTGCGCCGCCCTCGGGCTGGCCCTCGTCGTGCTGGGGGCCTTCAGCCCCGGCTACTGGTGGTTCGTGGCCGCCTTCGGCCTTAGCCGCCCCTTCCTCAGCGCGGCCAACGCCGTGGCCCAGGTGGCCGTGGGCGAGCACACCGCCAGCGCCGACCGGGCCAAGGCCGTCGCCCTGGTCGCCGCCGGCTACGGGGTGGGCGCCGCCCTGGTGGCGGTGGTCCGGGGCCTGGTCCCGCCGAGCTTCGGCTTCCGGGGCACCTTCGCCCTGGCCGCCATCCCCCTGGTGCTCCTCCCCCTCCTGGCCCGGTGGATGGCCGAGCCCGACCGCTTCCGGGCCCGGACCACCGGCGCCCGGGTTCGCCTGGGGAGCCTGCCCGAGCTGGACGCCACCGGTCGGGCCCGCCTGGCGGCCATGGTGGCGATCGCCTTCGTCGCCGCCTTCGTGACCGGGCCGGCCAACAGCTTCGTCTACGTCTACGCCGAGGGCATCCTCGACGTGGCCCCTGCGGTGACGGCCGCCCTGTACCTGGCCGCGGTCCCGGTGGGCCTGGGCGGCCTCCTCCTCGGGCGCTGGGGGGCCGACCGTTGGGGGCGACGACCGACGGCGGCGCTGTCGCTCGCCGGTGTCGGCCTGGCCGCGGTGCTCACCTACGCCGGCGGCCTGCCCACCACCACCGCCGGGGCGCTGCTGGCCGTGCTGTTCGGCTACGCCTTCGCCCCCACCATCGCTGCCCTGGGCAACGAGCTGTTCCCCACCGAGGTCCGGGCCCGGGTGGCAGGCTGGCTGGTGGCCACCGGCGTGGTGGGAGCCGTCGCCGGCCTGGTCGTCTTCGGCGCCCTGGCCGACCGTCTCGACGGCTTCTCCCCCGCCGCCGTGGTGGTCGCGGTCCCCGCCCTGGTGGCCACGCTGGTGTTCCTCCGGCTGCCCGAGACCCGAGGGGTGGAGCTGGAGGCGTCCTCGGCGCCCGGCGTCACTGGTCCACCCCCCAGCAACGCGTAGCCGCTTGGGCCACCAGGCGCCAGAAGGCGGTCTGGCGTGCAGCCGGCGGCCCGCCGCGACGTCCTGGCCGCCCTCACCGGACCTCGACCGCCGGGGCCAGATGGCCGACACCGGCCTGCAGGGCCGCGTCGGCCCAGGCCAGGGCCGCCACCACCGAGGACGCGATGGAGCGCCCGGCGTGCATCCGGCGAGGGGCGAAGGTCACCCGCACGAACCCACCGGTTGCGCCGGGGCCGTTGTGCAAGAGGGCGTCTGCCTCCTCCTCGTCGGTGGCCGGCCGGTGGCCATCGCCGAGCGCGACCAGGCGGTGGTGGCCGGTCCGAGGCCAGGACCTCCCCGCGGTCGCCCAACCCGCACCCCGACGGCGCCCATCGGCGGCGTCGACGACCACCGTCTCGAGGTCGGCGGCCACGACCTCGTGGCCGTCCCCTGCCGCCACCACCCGGTGCAGCAGGTCGAACGCCAGCTCGGGCAGGGCCGCCGTGACGTAACCGAGGCCGGCGGCGAAGCGGGGGTTGAGCTCGGTCGCCACGAAGCCGTCCTCGCCGAGGATGCCGTCGATCCCGAACACCCCCCGAAGACCCACCCGCTCACGCAACACGTTGCCCACTCGTCGAGGCGCCCCCCGCATGGCCTCCCCGTCGACTGGCGCCGGGTCCCAGAAGGTGCCGGCACCCGCGTAGCGGAACCGGGCTCCGGCGGATGGCCGCAGCATGACCAGCTCGACCGGTCGGAACACGGCCACCCCGTCGTCGGTCACCAGCCGTGGATGCTGCAGGGCAGCCCCTCGACGAAGGGCGCGATGCGCACTCGGTCGCAGCCGGCCCGGAAGAAGGTGACCGCCTCTGGGTGTCGTCGACGTGGGCTTCACGGATCCACCGGACGTACTCACCGGCACCGTTGACGCCCTCCCGAGCGTCACCCGCCCAGACCGTGCCCCCGCCCCGATCCAGGCGTGCCGCCGCCCCCGTCAGCACGTCCCGTTCGGGTGGTGCCAGCAGGAAGTCGGGGTGAGCCACCCCGGCTGCGTCGAGGAGGAGGTGATCGCGTGCCTTGTCCTCGAGCGCCACCCACTCCGGTCGCCGTGCCCCGTAGACCATCCGGTCGCCCGCCCTGGCGGTGGCCAGGAAGGGGGCGACCAGGACCAGAGCGCGGCCGTCGGGGTCGTAGCGATCGAGCTCCTCGGCCACCTCCGGCGGGGGTGCCGCCAGCAGGGCCTCCTGGCGGCGGTTGGCGGTGACGAGGTCAGGGGCATCGACGTCGACCACCACCCAGTCGGCGTCGGCCGGATCGGGCTGCTCACCCGTGCCCTCGCCACCCGCGGCACAGGCAGCGCTGGGCGCCCAGGTCCCGGAGCTGGCGCATCTGGCGGGTGCAGGCGGCCAGCGGGAGGCCGGCCAGGATTACCTTGCGACCGTCCACCTCGCCATGGTGGCCGGCGGCCATGCCCGACGCTACCCACCCCGCTCCCGTGCTGTCCGAGCTTTCCCGGCTGGTTCCTCCTCAGTGCCCGCCGCCGGGAAGGACCCGGTAGGCGTCGTAGACCGACTCGATCCGGCGGATGGTGGTGATGAGCGAGTCGAGGTGGGTCGGGTCGGCCAGCTCGAAGTCGAAGCGCATCCGCGAGATGCGGTCGCTGCCCGTCTGGCTGGCGCAGGCCAGGATGTTCACGTGGTGGTCGGCCAGGGTGGCCGACACGTCGCGCAGCAACTTGGAGCGGTCGAGGGCCTTGACCTCGATGGAGACCACGAAGGTGCCCGCGCCCCAGTGCTGGTCCCAGTCCACCTCGATGATGCGGTCGTGCTGGCCCTGGGCCAGGGAGACGGCGTTGGCGCAGTCGCTGCGGTGCACGGTCACGCCCCTGCCCCTCGTGACGAAGCCGATGATCTCGTCGCCCGGCACCGGCGTGCAGCAGCGCGACAGGCGCACCATGACGTCATCGAGACCCTCGACGTGCACGCCCGAGTTGGGACGGCGCCGCCGGGGCGTTCGGACCGTGACCGGCAGCTGCTCCTCGCCCTCACCGCTGCGCAGCTCCCGGGCCACCCGCTGGGCCACTGAGCGGGCGGAGGCGTGGTGCTCGCCGATGGCGACGTGGAGGGCGTCGAGACCAGAGAAGCCCATGGTCTCGGCCACCTCGCCGAGCAGGGGCGAGGTGAGCAGCTTCTGCACGGGCAGGCCCTCCCGGCGCAGGGCCTTGGCCAGCTCGTCCCGGCCCGTCTCCATGGCGTCCTCGCGCCGTTCCCGGGAGAACCAGTGGCGGATCTTGTTGCGGGCCCGAGGGGAGGCCACGATCTTGAGCCAGTCGCGCGACGGCGCCGGGTCGACCTTGGTGGTGAGGATCTCGACCGTCTCGCCGGAGTGCAGCCTGGAGTCGAGCGGCTGGAGACGCCCGTTCACCCTGGCCCCGATGCACGCGTGGCCCACCTCGGTGTGGATGGCGTAGGCGAAGTCGATCGGCGTGGAGCCGTCGGGCAGGGTGATGACCTTGCCGTTGGGGGTGAACACGAACACCTCGTCGTGCTCCAGGTCGACCTTGAGCGTCTCCATGAACTCCTGGGGATCGCTGGTCTCGGACTGCCAGTCGACCAGGTTGTTCAGCCAGGCCACGTCCCCGGCGCTCAGCTCGTCCTTGTAGGCCCAGTGGGCGGCCACGCCGAACTCGGCCCGGCGGTGCATCTCCCGGGTGCGGATCTGCACCTCCAGGGGCTTGCCCTGGGGCCCGACCACCGTGGTGTGCAGCGACTGGTAGAGGTTGAACTTGGGCATGGCGATGTAGTCCTTGATCCGGCCCTGGACCGGCTTCCAGGTGGCGTGCATCGAGCCCAGGGCGGCATAGCACTCCTCCACCCGGTCGACCACGACCCTGATGCCGACCAGGTCGAAGATGTCGTCGAACTCCTTGCCCTTGACCACCATCTTCTCGTAGATCGACCACAGGTGCTTGGGCCGGCCGGTGACCTCGCCGGCGATCTTGAGCTCCCGCAGTCGCTCCCGCACCGCCTCGATCACCAGGGCCAGGTACAGCTCCCGCTCGGGGCTGCGCACCGACACCATCTGCTCGATCTCGGCGTAGCGCTTGGGGTACAGGGTGGCGAAGGACAGGTCCTCGAGCTGCTGCTTGATCGCGGCCATCCCCAGCCGGTGGGCCAGCGGGGCGTAGATGTCGATGGTCTCCTGGGCGATGCGCTGCTGCTTGGCCTCGGGCAGGGCGGCGATGGTGCGCATGTTGTGCAGCCGGTCGGACAGCTTGATGATCAGGACCCGCAGGTCCTTGGCCATGGCCACGAGCATCTTGCGGATGGACGCGGCCTGCTGGGCCGCGCGCGAGTCGAAGCGGACCCGGTCGAGCTTGGTGACGCCGTCGACGATGGCCGCCACCTCGGGACCGAAGCTCGACGAGACCTCGGCCAGGTCGACGGCGGTGTCCTCCACGGCGTCGTGCAGCAGGGCGGCGGCCACGGTGACGTCGTCGAGGCCCAGCTCGGCCACGATCATGGCCACAGCCAGGGGGTGGCTGATGTAGGCGTCGCCCGAGGTGCGGACCTGGCCTTGGTGAGCGTTTGCCGCCACCGCGTAGGCCCGGCTGATCATCGCCGTCGACGCTCGGGGGTGACGGGCCCGGTAGGCCGACAGCAGCGGCGCCACCTCGTCGGCGGGAAGGGCGGTGCGGCGCCAGGGCAGGACGCGATCGACCGTGTTCACCGTCCCACCAGGGTGCTCTCGGCGTAGTGCACCAGCGAGACGACCTCTCGCCCCCGCAACCGGCTCCGGGGGCCCAGGAACCCGAGCTCGACGACGACCGCCAGGCCCACGACCTCGGCCCCGAGCCGCTCCACCAGGCGGACGGTGGCCGCCGCCGTCCCCCCGGTGGCCAGCACGTCGTCGACGACCAGGACCCGGGCGCCGGGCCGCAGGGCGTCGGCGTGGATCTCGAGCAGGTCGGTCCCGTACTCCAGGGCGTAGCTCTCACCCTCCACGGCGGAGGGCAGCTTGCCCGCCTTGCGCACCGGGACGAACCCGGCCCCGAGGCGGTAGGCCAGCGGGCCGGCCAGGATGAAGCCCCGAGCCTCGATCCCCACGACCTGGTCGATCCCCCGCCCGGCGAAGGGCTCGACCAGGGCGTCGACCACAGCGGCGAAGGCGCCGGGGTCACCGAGCAGGGGCGTGAGGTCCTTGAACACCACGCCGGGGGCGGGGAAGTCGGGGATGTCGCGGACCAGCTCAGCCAGACGCGGCGCGAGCTCACGCTCCATGGGCCGAAGCTACCGGCGCCGGGGGCGTGCCCACCAGCACCGTCGCCTTGGTCTCGGCCCCTGCCGCGTGCCACAGTCGGCTCATGGCCACCCCCTGCCCCGCCGTCGACGGCTCGAGCCCCCGCCGGACCCGCTTCGACGGTCCGCCACCCATGTGCATCGACCTGTCCCGGCGCTACGGCGCCGAGATGGTGACCTCGCTCGGCAACCTGACCCTGGCCCTCGATCCCATCGCCGCCCCCACCACGGTCAACAACTTCGTGTTCCTGGCCCGCTACCACTACTACGACGGGCTCGTCTTCCACCGCGTCATCCGCGGCTTCATGTGCCAGGGTGGCGACCCCGAGGGCACCGGGCGCGGCGGCCCCGGCTACCGCTTCGATGACGAGCTCCCCAAGCCCGGTCGCTACGAGGTGGGCTCGTTGGCCATGGCCAACGCCGGGCCCGACACCAACGGCAGCCAGTTCTTCATCGTGAGCGGGCCGTCGGGGACGAGCCTGCCACCCAACTACTCGCTGTTCGGCAAGGTGGTCCGGGGCCTCGACGTGCTGGCCGCCATGGAGGCGGTGCCCACCGGTCGCAACGACCGGCCGAAGGACGATCTCGTCATCGAGTCGGTCACCATCACCGAGGCCTGACCGGCCCGCTGCGCTCGCCGACAGCCTCGCTGCGCTCGCCGAAGAGCATCGTGCCGCCTTCGGCGGCGCTCATCTCCGTTCCGTCGAGGCAGGCTCGCTGCGCTCGGCGCCTCGACGGCGCTCGGCGCCTTGACGGTAGCGTGGCGCCATGAGCGAGGGGGAACAGCTGGCCTACCGGGACGTCGCCAGCCGCATCGGCGAGCTGGTCGAGGCCCTCATGGCCAACCCCGACGAGACCGTGGGCCAACGGGTCACCGAGCTGCTCGACTGGGTCGACGTCTTCCACCGGGAGGGCCTGACCCGCCTGGTGGGGATGGTCGAGTCCTGGCGAGGCGAGATCTTCCTCGAGTCGGCCGCCAGCGACCCGGTGGCAGGCACCCTGCTCGACGCCTACGACCTCAAGGAGCTCATCCTGCCCGAGGGCGCCCCCGAGCCGGCGGCTCCACCGCCCAAGCCGGCAGTCGTGCAGATCCGCCCCCGGAAGCGCTGAGCTCGGCCCCACCTGGAGGCCAAGGCCGCCGCCTCGCCCGGTCGGCCCCCTTGAGCGCCGTGGCCGTCAGACCGACAGCAGCTCGTGGGCCCCGGTGTCCACCGAGGGGTGGCGCAGCTTCGACATGGCCCGGGCCTCGATCTGGCGGATCCGCTCCCGGGTCAGGTTGAAGCTCTCGCCGACCTCCTCCAGGGTGCGGGCCTCACCCCGATCCAGGCCGTAGCGCAGGCTGATCACGGTGCGCTCGCGCTCGTCGAGGGGTGCCAGCAAACGGGCGACCTCGGCAGGCAGCAGGGCGTCGGCCGCGGCGCTGAAGGGGCAGGTGGCGTTGGGGTCGGCCACCACGTCGCCCAGCTCGGCGTCGCCGTCCTCGCGCAGGGGGTCCGACAGCGACAGCGTGCCGCCGGCGTAGCGGAAGATCTCGATGAGCTTGTCGACGGGCAGGTCGAGCTCGGTGGCCAGCTCGCCCAGCGTGGGCGGGCGGCCGAACTTGATCTCGAGGACGCCCTGGGCCTTGCGCAAGCGGGTGAGCTGGTCACCGGCGTGGACGGGCAGGCGGATGGTGCGGCCCGTGTTGGCGATGCCCCGGGTGATCGCCTGGCGGATCCACCAGGTGGCGTAGGTGGAGAACTTGAAGCCCTTGCGCCAGTCGAACTTCTCCACGGCGTGGATCAGCCCGAGGTTGCCCTCCTGGACCAGATCGAGCAGCGGCAGCTCCGACGCCTGGTACTTCTTGGCGATCGAGACCACCAGGCGCAGGTTGGCCTTGATGAAGGTCTGGGTGGAGTCGTCACCGGCCTGGACCGCCAGGCGGAGCTCGCGCCGGCGGGCGACCGACAGGCGCTCCCCGGCCTCCTCGGCCCGGGCCAGCTCCTTGCGCGCCGCGTTGCCGTCCTCGATGGCCTGGGCCAGCCGGGCCTCGTCCGCCTTGGTCAGCAGGGCGTGCTTGCCGATGTCGCTCAGGTACAGCCGGACGAGATCCTCGTCGGCGCGCTCGGCGCGCTGCTTGGCCATGCGCTTCCAACCCTTCCTCAAACAGCAGGGACCCGCGCCAGTCTATGGCAACAGCCTCCGGCTTCCCCCCGGCCAGCTCCACGCCGGCCTCGGAGCGCATCCGAGGGGATACGGTCTCGGGCCGTGGACTACCTCCCGCTGGTCTTGATGGTGCTGGTCCTCGTCGGCGCGGCGGTGCTCGTCCCCTACCTGCGCCGGCTCAAGCGGGCCGCCCGGGCCGCGCTGGAGGCGTCCAGGCAGCTCGAAGCCCGCCTGCAGACCTTCCAGGCCCAGCAGGGCATGTCACCGCCGACCCCCGGTCGCCGCCCCGGCGACGAGGGTGCGGTGCGGCCCGACGACCCCCGGAGCTGACCGCCCGACGGTCGAGCCGCGGCCGACCCGGGAGCCGACCCGGCAGCCGACCTCGGGGAGGAACTGCTAACGAGCCAGGGTGGCGGCGGCCGTGCCTGCCGCGCCGGCCACCGCGTAGAACCCGGGGTCGTCCGCCGGCGCCCGCCGCATCGACGTGACCGTCAACCTCCGCTCGGCCAGCAGGGCGGGGACGTCGGGGTCACCGACGCCGAGCAGGCGGTGGCGGTCGGCCGCGCCACAGGCCTCGAGGTCGGCTCGCACCCGCTCGGCGTAGACGCCCTCGGGGACACCGATGGTGGCCCGGGCCCTGGTCATCAGCCCGAGTGCGGTCCGGCTGTGGTGGCTCACACCCTGGTGGCGCAGGCGGGGGTCGGCCAGTGAGAAGCGCACCGCGGCCACAGGCCGGCCCCCGAGGGACTCGGCCGCGTCGAGGACAGGAGCGACCTCCAGAGCCGAGAACCCCAGGCGTGTGGCCGTGCCGAGCGATCCCGGGCCCATGCCGACCACCACCACGTCGGCCCCCTCCACCAGGCGGGCCACGACCAGGGCGGCGGCCACGTTGACCGCCTCGTGGTCGCCTCCGAAGGCGTGGCCGGCGGTGACGGTGGCGTCGACGAGGCCCCGGTCCTCCATGGCGGCGACCAGATCCGAGACCGCCATGGGCAGGGCGCCGCCCGGTGTCATCACGTAGGCCAGGCGCAGCTCGGGTCGGGCGTGCTTGAGGGCGACGGCCACGCAGGGGACCTGGCTGTGCAGGCCGCACACCACGACGGGCACACCCTCGAGGTCGTCGGCGTCGGCCAGGCTGCCGGCGTAGAGCTCCTCGGCCGAGCCGGTGTCAGCCTGGAGGCTGGTGTAGCGCAGCTTCATGGCGTAGCCGGGCCCGGGTGCGCACCAGGTGGTGCGGGCCAGGTTCCAGTGCACGACGTGCCACCCGCCGCTGCCCAGGCCCAGCTCGATGGCCGTGGTGTTGAGCACCACCGGGTCGCCCACGGCCACGGGCCCGGTGAGCTCGGTGAGCACGTAGGCCCGGCTCTTGCCCACGCCCGGGGACGAGCCCGGCGGGCCCGCCTCCTCACCGGGGACGAAGGCGACCTCCACCCGCTGGAGCCCGCGTCGCTCGTCCAGGAGGGCGACGACGGTCGCCGTGCGGAACGAGGGCATGCACTACAGCGACGAGATGAGGCGCTCGACCCGCTCGTCGCGCGACTTGAACGGGTCCTTGCACAGCACGGTGCGCTGGGCCTGGTCGTTGAGCTTGAGGTGGACCCAGTCGACGGTGTAGTCGCGCTTGCGCTCCTTGGCCCGGCGGATGAACTCGCCCCGCAGACGGGCCCGGGTGGTCTGGGGCGGCTCCAGCCCGCCGGGCCCGGCCCGGTCGATCTCCTCCTCGGAGCACATGCGGTCGACCAGACCGCGGGCCTCCAGGCGGTAGTACAGCCCCCGCTCCCGGTTGACGTCGTGGTACTGCAGGTCCATCAGGGCCACCCGCGGGTGCAGCAGCGGCAGGTCGTGGCGGTCGCGGTAGGCCTCGATGAGGTTGTGCTTGATGACCCAGTCGCACTCCCGGTCGAGCGACAGGGGGTCCTTGGCCAGCCCGGTGAGGCAGTGCTCCCACATCCCCAGGGCCTGCTCCTCCAGGGGGCTGACGCCCTTGGTCTCGGCGTAGCGCAGGGCCCGGTTCAGGTACTCCGACTGGATGTCGATGGCGCTGACCTCGCGCCCGTGGGCCAGGCGCACCCGCTTGCGGCAGGTGATGTCGTGGCTGATCTCCCGGATGGCCCGGATGGGGTTCTCCAGGGTCATGTCCCGCAGCACGACCGAGGGGTCCTCGAGCATGCGCAGCAGGATCGAGGTGGCCCCCACCTTGAGGAAGGTGGCGTACTCGCTCATGTTGGAGTCGCCCACGATGACGTGCAGGCGGCGGTAGCGCTCGGCGTCGGCGTGGGGCTCGTCCCTGGTGTTGATGATGGGCCGGCTGCGGGTGGTGGCGCTGGAGACCCCCTCCCAGATGTGCTCGGCCCGCTGGGAGAGGCAGTGCATGGCCCCTCGGGCGGTCTGGAGCACCTTGCCGGCACCGGCGTAGACCTGGCGGGACACGAGGAAGGGGATGAGCACCTCGGCGTAGTGGCCGAAGTCGTCCCGGCGGCTGGTGAGGTAGTTCTCGTGGCAGCCGTAGGAGTTGCCGGCCGAGTCGGTGTTGTTCTTGAACAGGTAGATGACGCCGCGAATGCCCTCTTCGCGCAGCCGCTGCTCGGCGAAGGTCAGGAGCTGCTCGAGGATGCGCTCCCCCGCCTTGTCGTGGACCACCAGGTCGTGGACGGAGTCGCACTCGGGGGTGGCGTACTCGGGGTGGCTGCCCACGTCGAGGTACAGGCGGGCCCCGTTCTCCAGGAACACGTTGCTGCTGCGGCCCCAGGAGACCACCCGGCGGAACAGGTAGCGAGCCACCTCGTCGGGGCTCAGCCGGCGCTGGCCCCGCAGGGTGCAGGTGACGCCGTACTCGTTCTCGAGCCCGAAGATCCGCCGCTCCACCGCCGTCACGGTAGCGGGGCACGTCCCCGGCGCAGCGCCCATCGCCTCCGCCACCAGCGGTATCGTGTCGTCGTGCAGCGGCTGCGGATGGTGCCGTTGGCCAAGGCGCACGACGGGTTCGCCGCCCGGGTGCTGGCCGCCCGCCTGGGCTCCGAAGGGATCGTCACCCAGCTCCGAGGGGGCGGGATCGACGGCCCCTACCCCGTGGGCGACGTCGAGATCCTGGTGCGCGCGCCCGACCTGGACGCCGCTCGCGAGCTGCTGCTGGCCGACGAGGTCGAGTCCGCGTTCGCCGGGACCGCCAGCGCCGACGACGACAGCTCCGCCTGGCCCGACACCCACATCCGGGTCGAGGGCGAGGGCGAGGGCGGGGGCGGGGACGACGGCCGACGACCGCTGGCCCCCTGGGTGGTGCTGGCCGTGGTGGTGGGCCTGGTGCTGTTCGCCTACGTCAACACCATCGGCTACCAGACCCCCTCGGTCGAGCGTGACGCCCGAGCCCCGGGCCAGGAGGCCGAGGAGACGTTGCCCCGATGATCAGCCGGCCAGCAGCTCGCTGAGGACCTCGGCGCTCAGCCGCCGGAAGGCGCGCCGGGCGCCCTGGCGCTCGAGCACGGCCACCTCCAGCTCACGACCGCTGAGCACCCGGTCGTCACCGGCCAGCGCCGCAGTCGACGCCCGCAGCACGGCGCGCTGGTCGAGGCCGTCGAGGCCGTCCTCGAAGGACCGGGCCAGGCGCTCGGCGATGGCCTCGGCCTCGCCCCCGAGGACCGTGAAGCGGCTCTCGTCGACCACCGTCCCGTCGTAGAGCAGGTGGAAGAGCCGGTCGTCGGCCGGTGCGGGCCCGACCTCAGCCACCAGGATCTCCACCTCCAGCGGCTTCATCTCGTGGGTGAAGATCTGGCCCAGGATCTGGGCGTAGTTGTTGGCCAGGCTGCGGGCGTCGACGTCCTCGCGGCTGTAGGCGTAGCCCTTGAGGTCGGCGGCCCGGATGCCGGCGATGCGGAGCTGGTCGAACTCGTTGTACTTCCCCACCCCGGCGAAGGCGATGCGGTCGTAGATCTCGCTGATCTTGCGCAACCGGCTGGAGGGGTTCTCGGCGCAGAGCAGGATCCCCCCCTCGTAGCTGGCCGCCACCAGGCTGCGCCCCCGGGCGATGCCCTTTCGGGCGTAGTCGGCCCGGTCCTTCATCACCTGCTCGGGCGACACGTAGAACGGCATGCTCACGGCCGCATCCCCTGGTCGCCCATGGTCGGGGTGGCGCCGACGCTGGCCGTCCCCTCGGGGGTGGACAGGCGCTCGACCAGGCGCCGGAACCGCTCGGCCACCTGGTCCTCCTCGATGCGCTCGAAGCCCTCGGCGGTGATGGTGGCCATGGTCGGGTAGATGCCCCGGACCAGGTCGGGACCGCCGGTGGCGGAGTCCTCGTCGGCGGCCTGGAAGAGCGCCGAGATGGCCAGATCGAGGGCGTCGTCGCGGCTGATGCCGTCGCGGTAGCCGAGCTTGACCACGGTGCCGGCGTGGAGGCGGCCCGAGCCGGTGGTGGCGAAGTCGCTCTCCTCGTAACGACCGCCGGTGATGTCGTACTGGAACAGGCGCCCCACCCCGCGCCGCACGTCGTAGCCGGCGAAGACCGGCACCACCATCATGCCCTGCAGGGCCGCCGGCAGGTTGTTGCGGACCATGAGGCTGAGCTGGTTGGCCTTGCCCTCCAGGCTGAGCTCGACGCCTTCGACCTTCTCGTAGTGCTCGAGCTGGAGCTGGAAGAGCTGGACCATCTCGACCGCCGGCCCCGCCGCTCCGGCGATGGCCACCCCGGAGTGCCGGTCGGCGGGAAAGACCTTCTCCATCGAGCGGTGGCTGATGAGGTTTCCCGACGTCGCCCGCCGGTCGCCCGCCATCACCACCCCCTCGGCGTAGCGCAGGGCGACCACGGTGGTGCCATGGGTCACCTCGGCCACCGGGCCCGAGGGCGTGGGGGGAGCGCCGCGGCTGCGCCGGAGGAGCTCGGCGAAGCTGGGCCCGGGATCGTCACCGGGCAGGTAGAGGGGGAAGGCCACGAGCGGCGAGGCTAGCGGGCGCGCCCATCTCCACCCCGGACGGGCGCGGGCTCGCGCCCCGGTGTGCGCCTACTGGCCGCCCTTCTGCACGTAGGACCTCACGAACTCCTCGGAGTTGACCTCGAGGACCTCGTCGATCTCGTCCAGGAGGTCGTCGAGCTCGGTCTTGATCTTCTCTCCCCGCTCGGAGTGCGGCGGGGCCTCCTCGACGACCTCGTCGTGCCGGCTGGGCACGGGCTTCCTGCGCTGCTCTCGTTCAGCCACGGTTCCTCCTCAGCTGGCCCCGAGCCGCCGGAGCAGCTCGATGGGCGTGGCACATTCGTCCAGGAGTGCATCGACCATCTCTGCGGTCCCTTTGAGCGGTTCCATCATCGGCACGCGCCGGAGCGGATCGCTTCCCACATCGAACACCATCGAATCCCAGTTGGCGGCCACGATCTGGGGCGCCCACCGCTGCAGGCAGCGGCCCCGGAACCAGGCCCGGGTCGTGCGGGGCGGCTGGGTGGTGGCCGAGGCAACCTCGTCGTCGGTGGTGAGCCGCTCGAGGTCGAGGCGGGCCGACAGCGACCGCTCCGGGCGCAGATCGTGGTACTGCAGGTCCATGGCCGCCAGGCGGGCGGAATCCCAGCCCAGCCCGTCGCGCTCGCGGTAGGCCGACAGGAGCTGGTACTTGGCCACCCAGTCGAGCGTGCCGGCCAGCGACATCGGGTCGGTCTCGAGGGCGGTGAGCACGGCCTCCCAGCGCCGGAGCACCTCGGCCCCGACCTCCTCCCCCACGGCCTCGAGGCCCCGGGACTCGGCGTACTTGCGGGCCCAGGTCAGGTACTCCCACTGCAGGTCCAGGGCGCTGATGCAGCCGCCCTCGGCCAGCTCCAGGGTGGCCGACAGGCCCAGGTCGTAGGAGACCCGCCGCAGCGCCTGCACGGGCGAGGCCAGGGCCAGGTCGCGGCCCAGCTCGTCGTCCTCGATCATGGCCAGCACCAGGGCGGTGGTGCCGACCTTGAGGAACGTGGAGACCTCGGCGCAATTGGCGTCGCCCAGGATGACGTGCAGGCGCCGGTACTTCTGGGCGTCGCAGTGAGGCTCGTCGCGGGTGTTGACGATGGGCCGCTTGAGGGTGGTCTCCAGGCCCACCTCCTCCTCGAAGAAGTCCGCCCGCTGTGAGAGCTGGAAGGGCACCTCGGCCGAGGAGATGCCGGGCGCCTCCGAGCCAACCTTGCCGGCCCCGGCGAAGAGCTGGCGGGTGACGAGGAAGGGGACGACGCCGGCCACGATGCGGGGGAAGGGCACGGCCCGGTCCATCAGGTAGTTCTCGTGGCAGCCGTAGCTGTTGCCCTTGCGGTCGCTGTTGTTCTTGTAGACGACCACCTGCTGGCCCGGGGCCAGGCTGGCCCCGGCGGCGCGCATCGACTCGACCAGGATGCGCTCGGCGGCCTTGTCCCAGACCACCACCTCTCGGGCGTCGACGCACTCGGGCGTGGACAGCTCGGGGTGGGCGTGGTCGACGTAGTAGCGAGCCCCGTTGGTGAGCACGGCGTTGACCAGGTGGGTCTCCACCTCGGGTGCCGCCGGTCCCTCGACCCGGTAGCCCCGGGCGTCGTTGCCCGGGGTCTCGTCCTCGAAGTCCCACCCCACCTTGCGCTGGAGCGAGGCCACGTAGGCGTTGATCAGCAGCGACGACGAGGCCATCGGGTTGGGCTCGACGCCCCCCCGCAGCACGATGCCGTACTCGGTCTCGATGCCGCAGACCTTGCGGATGGCCACGAAGCCGACCCTACCCCCGCCGATGGCGTCCGCGGGGGCACACCGCCGGGGGGCACCGAGCAAAGCGAGGCCTGCCCCGCCGCCGGGGCGCCGAGCGCAGCGAGGCCTGCCCCGGCGGAACGGCCAGTCAGCGCCGCCGAAGGCGGCACCTCGCCTTCTCGGCGAGCGAAGCGAGCCTGTCTAGAGGTACTGGCCGGTGGCCACCCGCTCGATGGA
>JADDRA010000096.1 GCA_016781105.1 Actinomycetota bacterium
CTCGACGGTCATGACCACGGCGGCGTCGGCAGCCGCCACCGGGCGGGCGAGGGGCCCCCATTGCGGCCGGCCTGCCCGACGGCCTTCCTCCTGCCCGCGGGCCAGCCTGTCGAGGACGTGGGCTTGGAGGGCCATGGCGCCGGCCAACAGCGAGGTCCGAACGGCGACGCCGCAGCCGTGCTGCTCGCGGCGGTACAGGCCGGTGAGGATCCCCTCGCAGGCTATGAGGGCGCCGAAGTAATCAACCAAGATCAGCCGGGAGGGAAACGGCTGCTCTCCGTCGGGACGCAGGCCGTTCCCCAACCCGGCGTAGGCCTGCACCAAGAAGTCGGTCCCGAGCAGTCGCCCCGGTGGACGCTCGCCCCACCCCGAGGCGCTGGCGTGGACGAGCCTGGGATTGACGGCCAGGAGGTCCTCGGCGTCGAGGCCCCACTCCGCGGCCTTGCCCGGGCGCCAGTTGTGCAGGAACACATCGGCCCCGCTCACCAGCTCGACCAGCGCCGCTCGCCCCGATGCCTGGCCCAGGTCGATCTCCACCACCTCCTTGCCTCGATTGCAGCAGAGGAAGAACGACCCCGTGTCACCGGCCACCGGTGGCACGATCCGCCCGAAGTCGCCACCCGGCGGCTCGACGCGCACCACCTGGGCGCCGAGCATCTGCAGCAGAAGGCCGGCGAAGGGGCCCTGGAGCCGGCTCGTAGCCTCGACCACCACCAACCCCCGGAGAGGAAGGTTCTCGCCTTCGGAACCGGCGACACCTGGGCGTGCCGGCCCAGCCGCCCCACCGGCCGCTACCCGCCTGGTGAAGGGGCCGAGCTCGGGATGGCCTGCTGTTGATCCGGGCTCGGCCAGGACCTGGCGGTAGCTCCGCAGGGGCGACAGGCTCACCGACCAGCGGTCGGCCACCTCGGCGATGGTGGCCAGGCTGTGGCCGGCGGTGGCCTCGTGCAGGCCCGGGGGGAGGGAGCAGGTGCCGCGGTAATAGCGAGCGCGAAACAGCGCCCATGCCCGGCCCAGCTCCGCGGCGTCCGCACCCAGGTCGAACCAGAAGGACTTCCAAGCCTCGGGGTCGAGCGTTTCGATCTCGAACCATCGCCCGTCGCCGCTGCAGAACGGCGGACCGGGTGCCGGGGCTGGCGGGGTCGGGTCCCAGCCCTCGGCGCAGGTGGCGGCGGCGATGTGGTGCGAGACGAGCAGCAGCCCGGCCTGGAGGACCGAGGTCCCCACGCCGTCCAAGAACTGGCCACGATGCCGCCCGATCCTGACCGCCAGCACTGCCTGGGCGGCCAGGATCCCAGCGGCCACCGAGGCCACCTCCAGGCCAATCCTCCTCGGGCCGCCGTCGTCGTGACCATGGAGGTGCATGAGCCCCGACAGCGCTTGAACCGTGGCCTCACTGGCCGGGCACTCGGGCAGGCCAGCCGGTCCGTGCCAGGAGATGGCTACCTCGAGCTCGGGCCCGTCGCTGCCGCTCTCACCCCAGTCGAGCACCCCGCCGTTTCCGTCGAAGCTCCCGACCCTCCCCAGTCCGAGTGGCGCGAGGCGCCGGGCGAAGGTCTCGACCACCAGCGGCGGCCCCTGCACCCTCAACCTCATTGTCCTCGCCCGCCAGCGGCATCGGTCCGAGCCACCACCAGCCGGCCTCCCGTCGGGCCAACGGGCCACAGGCCCGACGTGACCAAGTGAGCCCAGGAGCCGAAGGGGTTGACGCCCCGTGCGGTGAGAGCCCAGGCGATGGCCCCGCTCAGCACCCACAGCTGGGCCCCGGAGGCCACCCGGGCGTCGGGGCCAGCGTCCTGGGCCGGCTCGAGCCACTTGGTGGTTAGCAGCATGCCCACGTGGAGGGCGGCTTCAAGGTGGTCGCCCCGGCCCGCATCCACCAGCATTCGACGAGGGGCGCGGCGTCGAGCCTCTACCGCCGCCATCCAGGCCGGATCGACGCTGGCGGAGACCTCGACGCCCTCGGCCAGGGAGACGACGGCAACGGGCAGTTCCACTGGGCCCACCGGCGTGGTGGCGGCGCAGCAGGGTACGTCGATCTCGTCACCCTCGCCCGGCGAGGCCAGGAGGCGGGACAGGAGAGCCTCCACCTCGTCTCCTCCGGAGCCCAACGCTGCCGCCAAGCCGACCCGTCGCCCGTCGCTCGCCAGGGCCATTGGCGGCCAGGTGGCGACCGGGGCGGCGGCGAGGGCGACGGCTGCCGACGGCGAACCGAGGCCCGGGACCTCCCCGGGCCGTCGGTCCGACGCCAGCTCCTGGCCCCACCGGTCGACCGCGTGCCAGCCCACCCTGGACGGCTGCTGCTCAGCCACCAACGCCCTCCCACCGCAGGCTCACCTCCGGGTACTCCAGGCCCAGCTCCTCCACCACGAAGCTGCGACTGCGGGCGACGAAGGCGGCGCGGGCCTCGTCGTTGCTCCGGTGCTTGATGCCCCAGCGCCGGAAGAGATCGTTGTTGGACGAGACGCTGCGCCCGAAGAAGGGCAGCGTGAAGCGCACCAGGTCGTGCACCGCCTCCTGTAGCTGCGGCCGGTTGGCTGGATCGGCATTGAGCTCGATGCTTGCGGCCCGACCAAAGGCCACGTGGAAGCGCTCCTCGGGCAGGAGCTTTACCGCCAGCCTGCGTAGAGGCAGGTAGCTGCACTCCCGCAGCTCCTCCATCAGCACCACCTCGGCCAGGTCGACCACCGCCTTGAGCACGACGAACTCGGGCCATGAGCGCAACTCGTAGTCGAAGACCGAGAGGGCCGGGCGGCTCCTTGGGTCGTCGAGGTCCAGCTCCGCCGCAAGCTTGTTGAACTTGAGGTGATGGCCGTACTCCTCCATGGCGATGCGACAGGCCAGCCACTTGTCCTTCGGGCTGGGGGCGAGGGCAATGGCGGGCTCGTCGAACACGGTGGCGCCGGCCAGCTCGTTGCGGACGTGGCTGGCGATGACCTTTCCGGCGGCGGCCACGTACTCGGGCCCCAGCGCTCGGGCCTCGGCGGCGTCGGCCACCTCTCCCGAGAAGGGCGCCTCGAGGGTGGGGGCCGCCCTCATGCCTCTCTCTGGGGGGCCACGGGGACAGGGGCGGCCCCGAACAGGTCGAACTCGGATTCCAGCGCCACCAAGTGGCCTTCGAGCTCGGGGCGCAGGGTCGTGCTGAGACGCTGGGGGCACCAACCAGCCGGGGCCACCCAGGAGGCGACGGGACGGGGCTGGGACCAGATGGCGACCTCCGCCCCCCGCGCTCCCAGCACCTGACCGCTGATCCCGGCAGCGGCGTCGGAGCACAACCACGCCACCAGCCCTCCCAGGTCCTCGGGCCGGGCCCCTGGGGCGTGGCGCAGGTAGTCCCTGAGCTGGTCGGTGACGGGCGGGATCGCTTCGGTCATGCGGGTGAAGGCAAAGGGGACGAGGTAGTTGACGCAGACGTCGCGCCCGGCCATCTCCAGCGCCACCGCCCGGGTGAGCCCGAACAGGCCGGCCTTGGCCACGGCGTAGCCGGCCTGCCCCACGCTGCCGACCAGGCCTGCTGCCCCTCCCAGGTAGACGATGCGGCCGAAACGGTTGGTCCGCATGTTGGCCGCTACGGCCCGGGTGAGCTGGACCGCCACCGCCAGGTGCGACCCGAGGACCTCGGCCCAGTCGTCGTCACCCGTCCTGTGCACCATCCCGTCCCGGAGGCTGCCGGCGGCGTGGACGAGGACGGCGGGAGGGCGCCCCGCCCACGCCTCGACGTCGGCCACCAGGTTGCGGGCGGCGTCGGCACCGCGGGCGTCCACCTGGCTGGCCCTGGCCCGGCCCCCGCCGGCTGTGATGTCGGCCGCCGTCCGATCGGCCGGGGCGGAGCTGGGGGTGCTGCCGTCGAGTGCCACCCCGGTGTCGTTGACGCACACCGGATGGCCGGCGGCCGCCAAGGCCAGGGCGGCAGCGCGACCGATGCCCCGACCGCCCCCGGAGACGATGGCCGGTCGGGTCTGGTTGGCCTTCGTCACCGCTACGACCATCACCCGCGCACGCGCTGTCGGGGCGCTCCGGAATCCACGACCAGGGCTCGCAGCGCCGGCCGGTCGACCTTGCCGAGGGTCGAGCGGGGGATGGCCTCCAGCAGGCACAGCTCGTCGGGGAGCTTGTGGCGGGCCAGGGTCTCGCCCAGGAAGCTGCGCAGCTCACCCAGGTCGGGGGGGCTGGCGTCGGCGGGCACCACGCAGGCGCAGGTGGCCTCTCCGAGGACGGGATCGGGGGCGGCGACGATGGCTCCGTCGGCGACACCAGGGTGGCGCACGAGGACGGCCTCGACCTCGGTCGGCGACACCTTGAGGCCACCCCGGTTCACCAGGTCGTTCAGGCGCCCGAGCACGAACAGCCGCCCCTCGGCGTCGATGCGGCCGAGGTCACCGGTGTGGTACCAGCCGTCGGCCGCCACCTCGGGCTGGTGCCAGTAGCGCACCGGCACCGCGGCACCGAAGACGATCTCTCCCACCTCGCCGGGGGCGAGCAGGGCGTGATCGTCGGGGCGCATGATGGCGACGGTACCGGCCGCCGAGGTCCCCGGCGGTCCCTGGAAGACGGTGGCGCCCACCGAGCCTTCGAGGATGTCGCGGCGTTCGGTGGTGCGGGTGGTGAAGCCCTCGCTGCAGCCGAACACGTAGAGGATCTCCACCTCCAGACGCTCGTAGACCTGCTCCACCAGTGTGGAAGGCAGGGTGGCGGCGGCGGAGATGACCCAGCGCAGGCTGTCGACGCGGTGGCGGGCGGGGTCGAGCCGGGCCAGCAACAAGGTGAGGTGGGTGGGCATGCCCGGCAGCACCGTCACCTTCTCGGCGCTGACCAGGCGCAGGGCGCCCTCGGGCGAGAAGCGCTCCTGGAGCACCAGCCGCCCGCCCCGCAGCAGGGCCAGCAGCGCCAGGCGGAGCCCGAACACGTGGGACATCGGCAGGTACACGAGGTGCACGTCGTCGAGCCCTGGGCGGAAGGCGTCGGCGAAGAACTGCATCTTGGCCCAGCAGACGGGAAGGCTCTCCATCACCGCCTTGGGCCGACCGGTGGTACCCGAGGTCAGGAACAACAGCGCGGTCGTGTCGAGGTTGTCGAGCCCCTCG
>JADDRA010000009.1:0-2442 GCA_016781105.1 Actinomycetota bacterium
CCCTCGGCGAGCACGTCACGCTGATCGCCGGCCACCACCCGGGGCGCTGCCCTCGCTGCCCACCCGGCCCACCCGGCGATCTCCTTGCGATGCTGCCAGGCCCACAGGGCGGCACCGATCCGGCTGACGGGCAGCGCCGGTAGCAGCGAACTGCGAAAAAGTCCCATCGCGGCAGTGTGCCCCAAGAGAGCGGTCAACGACCGCTCTCCGCCTCTGGTGGAGAACCACGGCCTGGCCCGGTGACGTGCCCGGAGAACAGCGGCAGGGTCGATCTCCGGCTCCTGGTGGTCGCCGCCGTCGGGGCAACCGCCCGCCCCTCGGTCCCGCCTCTAAGCTGCGCTGCCGTGACCCCGAACGACCGGCGACGGGGTCGCTGAGGCGTGCCGATCCTGCACGCGATCGTCCTCGGCCTCGTCCAGGGGCTCTCGGAGTTCCTCCCGATCTCCTCCAGCGCCCACCTCGAGGTCGTCCCGTGGCTGCTCGGCTGGGACGACTTCGCTGCTCGCCCCGACCTCGAGATCACCTTCGACGTGGCCTTGCACGTCGGCACCTTCGTCGGCGCCGTCGCCTACTTCCGCCACGACGTGGTGCGGCTGGCCCGCGGCGGTGTGAACGCCCTGCGAGCCCGCCGGGTGGCGACGGAGGTGGCGGTAAGCGAGGTGTCCGTGCCGCCGGCGCGGGGCGCCAGCACGGGGCCGGAGGAGTCCGACGACGGACGCCTCGCCTGGCTGCTGATCGCCTCCTCGGTGCCCGCCGCCCTCGTCGGCGGGCTGTTCGGGGAGGTCTTCGCCGGCATCGGCGAGACGAAGTGGCTGGTGGGGGTGCTCCTCGCCGGCTTCGGGCTCGTGCTGTTGTGGGCCGACCGCCTCGGTGGCGATCGCGGGGCCGAGGACTTCTCCATGCGTGACGCGCTCACCATGGGCGTGGCGCAGGCCCTGGCCCTCCAGCCCGGCGTCTCGCGCTCGGGCGTGACGATCACCGCCGCTCGGCGACTGGGGTTCCGACGCGAGGCAGCTGCCCGGCTGTCGTTCCTGATGAGCCTGCCCGTCATCGCCGGTGCCGCCCTCTACAAGGGCCTCGATCTGCTCGTGGCCGGGGGCATCCCCGCCGGCTTCGGCGGCGCCTTCGCCTGGGGCGTCGCCACCTCGGCCATCACCGGTTGGGCGGCGGTGTGGGGCACCCTGCGCCTGGTCCGCACCCGCACCTTCACCCCCTTCGTGATCTACCGAGCGCTGGCGGGCGCCGCCATCGTCGCCGTGGCGATCACCGGCTGGCGCTGAGCACGAGCGTCACCACCCCGGCGGTGAGGGCGAAGGCCACGCGCGACGCCTCGGGCTCGTGCACCGCCAGGGTGACCGCCTCCTCGCCCACCTCGAGGACCATCGCCGCACGGGCGACCGGGAAGGTCGGCTCCCCGTCACCCAGGGTGCCGGGGTCGAAGGTGACGAGCACGTCGACGGCGTCGCCAGGTTCCAGCGACAGGCCACCCTAACCGTTGGGCACGGCGATGCCGACGGTGCCGGCAGGCAGGGCCGCCGCCAGGGCCGACAGCCCGGCTGGAGCCAGCCGGGTGGCGACCACCGCCTCACCTCGGGCGATGGCGGCCACCACGGTCTGGCCCTCGGCCGGGCCCTCCAGCGCCTCGGAGGGCACCAGGGCAAGCGGGCGGTGCTCGACACGGGCGACGCCCGGGCCGAGCACGGCGCCGGGCTCGAGATCGGCGGCGGCCACCAGCGTCGGGCGCAGGACTCCCCAGCGGACGGCCTCAGCCCGCGCCTGGCCGACGAAGCGGGCCATGGTGAGACCGGTGCCGGCGGCCACCACCAGGGCGGCCAGCCAGAACAGCGACGGTCTGCGCGCCAGGCGGGGCCGAGCGCGACCGAGCGGAGGACGGGGAACGGTGGAGACGGGCACTGGCGCTCCTCGGGCAGGCTGGTGCTGCGGCGGGGGAAGCGCGACGGGCAGGTTAGACCTCACGAGGGTGGGCCGGAAAGGGGGCAAGGGCCCCGGTGGCGTGAGCGCTAGGGCACCATCCCGTTGGGCGCCGCCGCGCAGGCGCAGCTGGCGGCGTCCTGGGGTTCGATGCGCTCGATGGCGGCGAACAGCAACTGACGCAGCCGGCCCAGGTTCTCCTCGAAGATGCTGAACACCGTCTCTTGGGAGACCGGTCCGGCCCCGTCGAGGTCCTCGATCCCGGCGTCGTAGTCGGTGATGAGCGCCACCGTGGCGTAGCACATGCCCAGCTCCCGGGCGAGCACCGCCTCGGGGCACTGGGTCATGTTGACGACCTCCCAGCCCTGGGCCCGGTGCCAGCGCGACTCGGCGCGGGTGGAGAAGCGGGGGCCCTGGACGACCACCACCGTCCCGCCGTCGAGGGCACGGACCTCGCGGCTCCGAGCGGCCGCCACCAGGGCCGCTCGCAGCTCGGCGCAGTAGGGCTCG
>JADDRA010000009.1:2479-4443 GCA_016781105.1 Actinomycetota bacterium
ACGTGCTCGGTCGACCCCACGTACGGTCGACGAACTGGTCGCAGACCACGAAGTCGCCGGGGTGGACGTGGGGCTGCAGCGAACCGGCGGCGCAGGGACCGAGCACGCGGCGCACCCCGAAGGCGTGCAGCGCCCAGAGGTTGGCCCGGTAGTTGATGCGATGCGGCGGGTGCTCGTGGGCGGCACCGTGGCGAGGCAGGAAGGCGACGTCACGGTCGTGGAGCCGCCCGAAGGTCACCGGCGCCGACGGCGGTCCGAAGGGAGTGTCGAGCGTGTGCTGCTCGACGTCGTCGAGGAAGTGGTAAAACCCGGAGCCGCCGAGGACGCCGAGCGACGCGCTAGGCGGCACTCCTAGGCGGACTTGGCGGAGGGGTTCGACGCGCTCGACGAGCCTGGGCTCGAACCCTTCGCTTCCTTGGTGGCGCTGGTTCCGGCGTCCTTGACCGCCGACGAGCCGCCGTCGGTGCCGGCCGAGCCCGCCCCGTCTCCGCTCGTGGCCGAGGAGCTGTCGCCGTCGGCGCCACCCGCCGTGGAGGACGCCCCGGAGCCCGAGGTGGCCGGGGCTCGGCTGTCGGTCTTGTAGAACCCGCTGCCCTTGAACGAGATCCCGATGCTGCCGAAGACCTTGCGCAGCTGGCCGCCGCAGCTCGGGCACTGCGACAGGGGCTCGTCGTCGAAGCGCTGGACGACCTCGAGATGCGTGTCACAGCTCCGGCAGGCGTACTCGTAGGTGGGCAACCCAGGTCCTCCGCGGCCGGCGGTACCACCACCGCCAAGTGAACGGCTCCCGGTCGGGAGCACCGGTAGGGGCGAGGGCCAGTGTACCGCTGGCATGCTCGTACCATGGAGCCGGTGGGACGCGTGCCTCGGCGCCGAGGGCCGGTGCCCTCACCCAGCCCCTGACCATCTGGGGTCGCCTGCGGCTGGTGGCGGCGGCCGTGGTGTTGCTGCCGTTGGGGGCGCTGGCGGCCGCGGCGGCCGGGGGCATCGGCGACGAGTGGCACCTCGGCTTCGCCGTCTCGGCCGTCGCCGGCGTCCTGGTCGGCGCCGTCGTCTGGCGCATCTCCCGTCAGGTGGCCACCTACGTGGAGGAGCTCGAACGGAGCCGCACCGATTTCCGCCTCGCACTCACCCGCATCGGCAAGGCACTCGAGTCGTCCGACGACCGCCGGGCGCTGCTTGACGTGGTCCTGGAGAGCACCCAGGCGATCCTCGACGCCGACGCCGCGGTGTTCTTCGCCGACAGGGGCAACCACCTGGTGGCGAAGGTGGCCCGGGGGACCGACGACGTGCTCGAGCGGCGGGTCGCCCACGGCGTCGGCCTTGCCGGCAGTGTCGCCGCTTCCGGCGCACCGGCCCGGTGGCCGAGAGGAGGCCTTGCCCCCACCCCGCCCGAGCCCTCGACGTCCACCGCGCTGGCGGTGCCGCTGTACGCCGCCGGCCACCTGTTCGGGGTGCTCGGCCTCTACGGACGCTCCCGCCCCTTCAGCGCCGACGACCTCGACCTCATCACCGAGTTCGCTCGCCAGGCCCAGGCCCCGATCGACCGGACGTTCCTCCACGAGGAGGCCCGGCGGCTGTCGATCACCGACGGCCTCACCGGGCTGTGGAACCGCCGCCACCTGGACCTGCGCTGCTCCGAGGAGCTCGATCGGGCCGCCCGCTTCGGCGAGGAGTTCGCCCTGGTCATGTGCGACCTCGACGACTTCAGTGACGTCAACAACCGCCACGGCCACCAGGCGGGCGACGCCGTGCTGGTCGAGGTCTCGAACCGCCTGGCCAGCTCCACCCGTCAGGTCGACCTGGTGGCGCGCTACGGAGGCGAGGAGTTCGTGCTGTTGCTGCCCCGCACCGACCCGGCCGGCGCTCTCGAGGTGGCCGAGAAGGTGCGCGCCGCCATCGGCCAGCGACCCATCGCCACCGACGCCGGTCCGCTTTCGGTCACCGTCTCGCTCGGCGTGGCC
>JADDRA010000009.1:4538-5097 GCA_016781105.1 Actinomycetota bacterium
CGTCGCCCTGACCCCTACCGGAGGTAGCTGAGTGAACCCGTCCGTTCGTACTGCCGTCATCCCCGCCGCCGGGCTCGGGACCCGCTTCCTCCCGGCCACCAAGGCGCAGCCCAAGGAGATGCTGGCCGTGGTCGACCGGCCGGCCATCCAGTACGTGGTGGAGGAGGCGTTCGCCGCCGGCCTCGACGACGTGCTGGTCGTGACCAGCCGCGGGAAGTCGGCCATCGAGGACCACTTCGACCGCTTGCCCGAGCTCGAGGCCGAGCTCGACCGCAAGGGCAAGCACGACGCCCTCGACACGGTGGTGGCGCTGGCGCAGGGCCCCCGCATGCACTACGTGCGCCAGGGCGAGCCCCTCGGCCTGGGCCACGCCATCGCCATGGCCGCCGACCACGTCGGCGGGTCGCCCTTCGCCGTGTTGTTGCCCGACGACCTGATGGTCGACGACGCCGCCTTGTTGCGGGGAATGCTCGCCGCCCACCGCGAGCGGGGCGCTTCGGTGATCGCCCTGAAAAAGGTCCCGAGCGACGAGATCTCGGCCTACGGCTGCCCCCGGGTC
>JADDRA010000044.1:0-15058 GCA_016781105.1 Actinomycetota bacterium
GTTGGCCTTGTAGTGCTCGTCGTAGAAGGGATAGGCCTTGGGCATGCGCACCACGTAGCCGGCCTCGACCTTGGCCGGGTCGACCAGGCCGAGGATGCCGAGCTCGCGCTTGCCCTGCTCGATCAGCACCTCGTCGGGCTTGGTCCAGGTCTCGTCGCCCTCGAAGACGAAGAACTCGAGGCCCAGGCAGGTGCGGCCCTCCTTGACCAGGTACGGCGACCACGAGCCGAAGTTCTGGATGCGGCCCACCTGCACCTCGCGGGAGTGGACGTAGATCCAGTTGTCGGGGAAGCTCGCCTCCTCGGGCACGACCAGGGCCACGGTGAGGAAGTCGCGATAGCGCAGGTCGTCGGCGGCCCGGACCGCCCGGTCGGCTGCCGGGGGGTCCATGGCCTGGAGCAGCTGGGAGATCGGCATCGAGGAGATGACGTGGTCGCACGGGTGCTCCTCCCGGCTGCCGTCGCCCCGCTCGATCGTCACCGAGCCCGCCTTGCCGTCCCGGTGGGAGATGCCCACGACCCGGGCGTCCATCACCACGCGGCAGCCCTTGGCCTCCACCAGCTCCCGGCACCGCTCCCACATCATCCCCGGACCGAGCTTGGGGTACTGGAACTCCTCGATCAGGGAGGTGATCTCCTTCTGGTTGCGCTTGGGGAGCAGAGCGTTGGCCACCGCGTTCGACAGCGAGAGGTTCTTGATGCGCTGGGCGGCGAAGTCGGCCGGCATCTTGCTGGTGGGCACACCCCACAGCTTCTCGTTGTAGGTCTTGAAGAAGTGCTTGTAGAGCCGCCAGCCGAAGCGGGCCACGATCCAGCCCTCGAGGGTGGTCTGGTCCCGGGGCGGGCGGATGCGGGCCCAGAGGTAGGACAGCACGCAGAAGGTGGCCTCGGTGACGCCGAGGTTGCGCAGGGCGTTGGAGGCCTTGAGCGGGTAGTCGTAGTACTTACCCTCGTAGTAGATGCGGCTCATGCGGGGCCTCAGCATGAAGTCCTCGTCGGGCAGGATCTCGTGCCAGAAGGCCTCGACCTCCTTCACCTTGGTGAAGAAGCGGTGTCCGCCGATGTCGAAGCGCCAACCGTCCCGCTCGACGGTCCGACTGATGCCGCCGACCACCGAGTCCGCCTCGAGGATGGTCGAGGTGATGCCGTAGCGAACGGCGAGCTCGTAGGCCGCCGTCAACCCGGCCGGCCCGGCGCCGATGATCACGACCCTCGGCGTCTGGTCCGCGAGGGTGTCAGAGGAATCGGTCATGGGGTGCTTTCTCCCTGGGGACAGGTGGCGCGCCGCGCCGCGGTCCACGGTAGTGGACGTTCGCCCCGTCTACCCTGCCGGTGGTGGTGACGGCCGCGGTGCTCACGTCGGTGGGCGCCCCCCTCGAGATCCGCCACGACGTCGAGGTGGAGGCCCCCCGCACCGGGGAGGTGCTGGTCCGCTACCGGGCATCGGGGGTCTGCCACACCGACCTCTCGGTGCAACAGGGGACCCTGGTGCTGAACTGCCCCATGGTCCTCGGCCACGAAGGGGCGGGGGTGGTGGAGGCGGTGGGCGAGGGTGTCGACGACCTGCGCCCCGGTGACCACGTCGTCGTCTCCTGGGTGCCCCAGTGCGGGCGGTGCTGGTACTGCGCCCGGGGCGAGGGCCACCTCTGCGAGAACGCCAACGCCGCCCTGGTCACCGGGGGGCTGCTCGACGGGAGCCATCGCTTCACCTCCAGGGGTGCCCCGCTCTACCAGATGGCGGCGTCGGGGACCTTCAGCGAGCTGGCGGTGGTGCCGGCGGTGGGCGCGGTGAGGATCCCCGACGACGTCCCCTTCGCCCTGGCCGCCCTCATCGGCTGCGGGGTGCTCACCGGCGTGGGCGCGGCCCTGCGCACCGCCGACGTGCAGGCCGGCGCCACCGTGGCCGTGGTCGGTTGCGGGGGCGTGGGCCTCAACGTCGTCCAGGGCGCCCGCATCCGGGGCGCGGAGCGGATCATCGCCGTCGACCTCCAGCCGGCCAAGCTGGCCCTGGCCGAGGAGCTGGGCGCCACCCACCTGGTCCACGCCGGCGCGTCCGAGGCCGTGGCCCGGGTACGGGAGCTGACCGGGGAGCGGGGGGTCGACGTCGCCTTCGAGGCCATCGGCCTGCCTGCCACCATCGACGCCACCATCGCCATGGCCCGCCGGGGAGGCCAGGCCGTGCTGGTCGGCATCCCGGGCATGGAGGTGGTGGTGGAGCTGCCCGCCTTCCTCGGCCTGGTGCTGGCGGCCAAGACGGTGCGCGGCTGCTGGTACGGCTCGTCCAACACCCATACCGACGTGGCCCACCTGGTCGAGCTGCACCGCGGCGGCCAGCTCCACCTCGAGCCCCTCGTGTCGCGCACGATCGGCCTGGGCGAGGTCAACCAGGCGCTGGCCGCCCTGGCCGCGGGCGAGGTGGCTCGCACCGTCATCGAGCACTGAGGCGGGCGAACGCCTCGTCCCGGCGCCAGGTGCCGGTGTTCAGGGGGACGGATCGAGGTAGTCGGGCGGGGCGCTCACGCCGTAGCTCTGCTCGCAGACGATCTCGAACGCCGGGAGCAGGGTCGTCAGCCGGTCGACGAACTGCTCGGCGGTGAGCCGGCCCTGGTCCTCCTCGGCCACCACCGCCTCGAGGTCCTCGACGACGGCGGCCAGCTGGGGGCCGGCCACCCGGGCCCGCTCCACCGAAGGGACCGTGGTGGGATCGGAGAACAGCATGGTGCAGACCTCGCGACCGGCTGCGGCGGCCTCGCCGGAGATGGTGGTCGTGGTCGGCCGGACCTCCTCCTCGCCGCCGCCGCCGCCGCAGCCGGCCACCAGGGCGAGGACGCCGAGCACCGGCGCCAGCACCGCTCTGTGCCTCACCGGCTCTCCCCTCCTCCGACCAGACGTCCCAGGGTAAGCCACCCGCTCCCCTGCCGGCGGACCAGCGAGGAGGCGACAGGCGCGACGCCCAGAACCTACTCTGGCCACGTATCCTCGATGCGGTAGCGAGTTCGACGGGCGGCGGGGGAGGAGGGGTTGCGATGCTCACCGATGTTGCGATGCTCACCGATGCCGAGCTGGTCGACGGCGTGGTCGCCGGCTACGACGACGCCTTCGCCCAGCTCTACGAGCGCCACTCGCTGGCCGCCTGGCGGCTTGGCCAGACCGTCACCGGCAACGCCGACGACGCCGCCGACGCCGTCTCCGAGGCCTTCGCCCGGGTCCTGGTGGCGGTGCGCGCCGGTCACCTCGACAAGGGAGGCTCGTTCCGCTCCTACCTGCTCACCGCCACCCGCAACGCCGCCCTCGACAACATCCGCAAGACCAGCCGGAGCCGGCCCACCGAGCACGATCACCTGAGCGAGGTCGAATCCACCTCACCGACCCCCTCGGAGCACCTGAGCCACGACGAGGAGGCCGCCCTGGTGGCCGAGGCCTTCCGCAACCTGCCCGAGCGGTGGCGGTCGATCCTGTGGCTCACCGAGGTCGAGGGGGTGGCCACCAAGGACGCGGCCCAGCGCCTGGGCCTGTCCCCCAACGGAGCGGCGCAGCTGGCGGTGCGGGCGCGCACCGGCCTGCGGGAGCGCTTCTTGCAGGCCCACCTGGGCAAGAGCGTCGACCCGGGATGCCGAACCACGGTCGACCGCCTGGGCGCCTACGTCGGAGGTGGCCTGTCCCCGCGCGACCTGGCCAAGGTCGACCAGCACCTCGCCGGGTGTGCCTCCTGCGAGGCCCGGCGCAAGGAGCTGGAGGAGGTGGGCACCTGCTTGCGCCGGGCCGCCCTGCCCGTCCCCCTCGCCCTGGCCGGCGGCCTCGGCGCCGCCGGCGCTCCCGGGCTGTTCGGCTTGGGCGCCAAGGTGGCCAAGGCCGCGAGTTGGGCCCAGCAGGCCTGGGCGCAGAAGGCGGCGGCGGCAGCCGCGGCAGGCATCATCGCCGTGGGTGCCGGCGGGGCCTACGTCACCGGCTCCGACCCCGAGCCGGCCGCGCCCGAGGCGACCGAGGTGGTGGTGGGCGACGACCAGGCCGAGTCGGGCCTCGGCGCGGCGTTCCCCGAGGGCACGCCGCCCCCGGAGGCGACCGGTCCGGCGCCCGCCCCCGGCGACCCGTCGACGCCGCCTCCACCGGCACCGCTGCCCGTCGAGCCGGGCACCGACGCTCCTGCCGGCGAGTGTGCGTCCGCGCGGATCGAGGTGGGCCCGGCCGGTGCCGGTCCGGTCCCCGCCGAGGTGAGCGGGCCGCCCCCCGCCGGCTTTGCCCCACCCGAGGGAGGTGGCGCCCCACCGGCCGCCCGTCCCGAGGGCCGCGTGGAGGTCGACAGCGTCCTCGGCGCTGACCGCCACGAGCGCCCCCGCGAGGAGGAGCCGTCGCTGGAGGCCGAGGCCGAGCTGAGCCTGGCTGACCTGGCCGCTCGCCTCGCCCTGGCCGCCGAGATGGCCGGTCGGGGGCTGCACGTCGACCTCGACGTGGCCGACCGGCCGGCCGCCCCCGGCGACTGCGCCGCGGGGCTGCAGGCCGGCATCGGCGGGGGCGGGGACGCTCCCGCCACCGAGCTCGACGCCCAGCTTCCCGGCTAGGTCCGCCCGGGGCGCCGGGCCAAGAGTCAGGGGCTCGCCCGGCGCCGGACCCGGGTTCCGGCGGGCGTGTCCTCCACCACCCACCCCCTGCCCACTAGCTCCTGGCGGGCGGCGTCGGCCGCCGGCCAGTCCCGGGCCTGGCGAGCCCGGTCGCGCCGCTCGACCAGCGCCGAGGTCTCGGCGTCGAGGGACCCGTCCCCGCTGGCCAGGGCCAGCCCGACGGCCCCGGCCAGCTCTCGCAGGGCGGCCACCACGGGTGCGGCGGCGTCGAGGTCGCCGGCGTCGAGGGCGACGTTGGCCCGCCGGTTGAGGTCGAACAGCAGGGCCATGGCCGCCGGGGTGTCCAGGTCGTCGTCCATGGCGTCCACGAAGCGGGCCAGCGCCTCGGGGTCGGGTGCCACCTCGGCCAGCCCCACCTCGGCCGACCGGCGGGCCAGGTTGTCGAGGCGCTCGAGGGCGGCGGCGGCGTCGGCCGTGGAGGCCGGCGTCACCTCCAGGGGCGAGCGGTAGTGGGATCGCAGCACCAGCAGGCGGTAGGCCCGGCTGTCGACCCGGGCCAACAGGTCGGTCAACGAGGTGAAGTTCGCCAGCGACTTGCTCATCTTCTCGCCCTCGACCACCACCCAGCCGTTGTGCACCCAGTGGCGGGCGAAGCCCCGGCCCAGGGCGACGGCCTGGGCCCGCTCGTTCTCGTGGTGGGGAAAGGCCAGGTCGGCCCCGCCACCGTGCACGTCGAACCCGTCGCCGAGCAGGTCGAGGGCCATGACGACGCACTCGGTGTGCCAGCCCGGCCGGCCCGGCCCCCACGGCGAGGCCCACGACGGCTCCCCCGGCTTGGCCCGCTTCCACAGGGCGAAGTCGAGCGGCGAGCGCTTGTCGTCGTCGACCTCCACCCGGGCCCCGGCCCGCAGCGAGTCGAGCGACTGGCGGGCCAGTCGGCCGTAGCCGGGCACCTCGTCGACCGCCAGGTACACCCCTTCGGCGGTGGTGTAGGCCACGCCGGCGTCGACCAGCTCGGCGACGAGGACGACCATGCGCTCCACGAAGTCGGTGGCGTGGGGGACCTCGTCGGGCCGGGCCACCCCCAGCGCGTCGATCGCCTGGTTCCACACCGCCTCGTACTGCGTCGCCACCTCGGCCTCGGTCCGGCCCTCGTCGCCGGCCCGGGAGATGATCTTGTCGTCCACGTCGGTGATGTTGGACACGTAGCGCACGTCGAAGCCCCGCCACGACAGGTAGCGGCGGAGCACGTCGAACACCAGCACGAAGCGTCCGTGGCCCAGGTGGGGGACGTCGTAGACGGTGGGCCCGCACACGTACATCGACACCTTGCCCGGCTCCCGCAGCTCCAGTGGGCGCACGGTGGCGGTGGCCGTGTCGTGCAGGCGCAGCATGGGCCGGCAGGCTACCGAGTGCTTCCCGACAGGCCGCTCCCATTAGCGTGAGCAGCCGTGGTCGCCGCCCCCGACAAGCCCTCCCTCGACGGCCTGGAGGAGAAGTGGTCGCAGCGCTGGGAGGCCGATCGGACCTACGCCTTCGACCGGTCCCGGCCCCGGGCCGAGGTGTTCAGCATCGACACCCCGCCCCCCACCATCAGCGGCTCGCTGCACATGGGCTCGGTCTTCGGCTACGTCCAGACCGACGCGCTGGCCCGCTTCCATCGCATGCGGGGCGAGGGCGTCTTCTACCCCATGGGCTGGGATGACAACGGCCTGCCCACCGAGCGGCGGGTCGAGAACCACTTCGGGGTGCGCTGCGACCCCTCGCTCCCCCACGATCCGGGCTTCAGCCCCCCGGCCCGTCCCGACCCCAGGCGCAAGGTCCCCTGCAGCCGGCCCAACTTCGTGGAGCTGTGCCTGGGCCTGACCGCCGAGGACGAGAAGGCCTTCGAGGACGTGTGGCGCCGGGTCGGCCTGTCGGTCGACTGGTCGCTCACCTACGCCACCATCGGCCCCCGAGCCCAGCGCACCAGCCAGCAGGCCTTCCTGCGTGACCTGGCTCGGGGCGACGCCTACGCGGCCGAGGCCCCCACGCTGTGGGACGTCACCGACCAGACCGCCGTGGCCCAGGCCGAGCTCGAGGACCGGGACCAGCCCGGGGCCTACCACCGCTACGGCTTCGCCCGCCGCGACGGGAGCGGCGGCAAGGTGTTCATCGAGACCACCCGCCCCGAGCTCCTGCCCGCCTGCGTCGCCCTCGTCGCCCACCCCGACGACGAGCGCTACGCCGAGCTGTTCGGCTCGAGCGTGGTCTCCCCCCTCTTCGGCGTCGACGTGCCCGTCCTGGCCCACGAGCTGGCCGAGCCCGACAAGGGCTCGGGCATGGCCATGATCTGCACCTTTGGCGACACCACCGACGTCACCTGGTGGCGGGAGCTGCGCCTGCCCATCCGCAACGTCCTGGCCCGCAACGGGCGGCTGCGTGCCGACCCGCCCGACGCCATCACCTCCGAGGCCGGGCGGGCCGCCTACGCCGAGCTGGCGGGCAAGACGACCACCCAGGCCCGGGCCCGCATCGTGGAGCTGCTGGTCGAGGCCGGCGAGCTGGCGGGCGAGCCCACCCCCATCACCCATCCGGTCAAGTTCTACGAGCGGGGCGACCGGCCCCTGGAGATCGTCACCAGCCGCCAGTGGTACATCCGCAACGGGGGGCGCGACCCCGACCTGCGCCGGGCCCTGCTGCAGCGAGGCAGGGAGCTGGCCTGGCACCCACCCTTCATGCGCCAGCGCTACGAGAGCTGGGTGGAGGGCCTCAACGGCGACTGGCTCATCAGCCGCCAGCGCTTCTTCGGGGTGCCCTTCCCCCTGTGGTACCCGGTGGGGGACGACGGCGAGGTCGGCTACGACGCCCCCATCCTCCCCGACGAGGCGTCGCTGCCCGTCGACCCGTCGTCCGACGTGCCGGCGGGCTACACGGCCGATCAGCGGGGCCGTCCCGGCGGCTTCGTCGGCGACCCCGACATCATGGACACCTGGGCCACCTCCTCGCTCACGCCCCAGATCGCCACCGGCTGGGCCGACGATCCCGACCTGTTCGAGCGCACCTTCCCCATGGACCTGCGGCCCCAGGGCCCCGAGATCATCCGCACCTGGCTCTTCGCCACCATCGTGCGGGCCCACGCCGAGCTGGGTTGCCTGCCCTGGGGCGACGCCAGCCTCAACGGCTGGATCCTCGACCCCGACCGCAAGAAGATGTCGAAGTCCAAGGGCAACGTGGTGACGCCCGCCGCCGTGCTCGAGGAGCACGGCTCTGACGCCGTGCGCTACTGGGCGGCCAGCGCCCGACCGGGCACCGACACCGCCCTCGACGTCAACCAGATGAAGGTGGGGCGGCGCCTGGCCATCAAGCTGCTCAACGCCTCCCGCTTCGTGCTGTCCCGCCTCCCCGAGGAACCCGCCGGCGACCCGGCCGTCACCGCCGCCCTCGACCGCTCCATGCTGGCCCAGCTCGCCGAGGTGGTGGCCGGGGCCACCACCGCCTTGGAGGGCTTCGACTACGCCCGGGCCCTGGAGCACACCGAGCGCTTCTTCTGGCGCTTCTGCGACGACTACCTCGAGCTGGTCAAGGCCCGGGCCTACGGCGAGGCGGGTGACACAGGAGCCGACTCGGCCCACATGGCCCTGTCGTGGGCCCTCGACACCCTGGTGGCGCTGTTCGCCCCCTTCCTGCCCTTCGTGGCCGAGGAGGTGTGGTCGTGGTCGCACGAGGGCTCGGTGCACCGGTCCGACTGGCCGGATCCCTCGTGCCTGGCCTCCGCTGCCGGCGGTGGGGACCCCCTGGTGCTCGACGTGGCCGGCGCCGTGCTGGGCGAGGTGCGCAAGGCCAAGACCGCGGCCCAGCGCTCGCTGCGCACCGACGTGGCCCGGGTGGTGGTGACCGACGCGCCGGCGAGGCTGGCGGCCCTGGCCGAGGCCGCCGGCGACGTGCGCGACGCCGGCCGGATCGAGCGGCTCGAGGTGGAGGAGGGCGCCCCCGCCTCCGTGGCCGTCACCCTGGCCGAGGAGTAGGCCGTCAGCCCCCGACGGAGCGGGCGGCGAGCGCCTGGCCGCCCGGACGCTCAGCCGCCGGGCTTGGTCGCCGGCGCCGACGAGGCGTGCCCGTTGGCGCCGTCGGCCCCGGGCAGGGTGGCGCCGTCGGGGCGGACCCAGACCGTGCGCTGGGGGAAGGGGATCTCGATGCCCTCGGCGTCGAAGGCCGACTTCATGCGCTGGCGCAGCTCGCGCATCACCTTCCACTGGGCCGAGGGCGAGGTCTTGACCACCAGGCGGATGGCCACGCCGTCGGGTCCGAACGCCTCCACCCCCCAGACCTCGGGCTCCTCGAGCACGTCGCGCCCGAAGACCTCGTCCTGCCAGACCTGGTCGGCCACCCGCTTGATGATCGCCTTGGCCTGGGAGAGGTCGGTCTCGTAGGCCACGTCGAAGTCGATGAGCGCCCGGGACCACTGCTGGGACTTGTTGCCGACCCGCTGGATCGTCCCGTTGGGGAAGTGCCAGACCGTGCCCTCGACGTCGCGCAGGCGGGTGGTGCGCAGGCTCAGCCCCTCGACCGTGCCCGAGGCGTCGCCCACGTCGATGACGTCGCCCACCCCGAACTGGTCCTCCACCAACATGAACATGCCCGACAGGAAGTCCTTGACCAGGCTCTGGGCGCCGAAGCCCAGCGCCACGCCGGCGATCCCGGCACCGGCGATGAGGGGACCGAGGTTGACCCCGAACTCGGCCAGGATGGTGAAGCCGGCAATGGTCCACACCGCCGCCGTGGTCACGCTGCCCAGGACGGCGCCGATGGTCTCGGCCCGCTGCACCGAGCGCATCTGCACCGGTCCGGTCGTCAACAGGGCGGCGGGGGCCTTCTCCCGGATGGTGCCCAGCGTCCGCTGCACGTCGGGCTGCTCGAAGCTGCGCACGAAGCGGCGGATGGCCCGGCGGGCCAGGCGGGTGGCGACCAGGGCCAGGACGAGGATGAGGGCGATCTTGAGCGGCTTGGACAGCAGGAAGTCGACCACCTGGGCCAGGGTGGGCTCGCCGGTCTGGTCGAAGATGAAGCGGCAGGCGGCACCGGGGGTTTCGCCGCAGGCCTTCTCCAGCTCCAGCTCGGCGGCGGCGTCGCTGGTCTGCTCGGCCTGGGCCAGGATCAGGGCAGGGACGGGTGCGAGCGTGAGGACCATGCCGTCGACCCTACCGAGCGGCCCCCGGGAGGCGCGCCTGCGCTGGGCAACGGTGCTCGAGGTCTGGCTCTTCCGTTCTTGCGTCGGTGAGTCCCAGCAGGTGCCACTCACAGACGCAAGAAGGGGTGGCCCGACACGCCCGGCTGGCGGTCAGGCGATCTCGGCCGAGAGGCGCTCGAGGGCCTCGTCCTCGCTGATCGACAGGGCCACGCTCAGCTCGGACACGAGGATCCCCCGGGCCCGCTCCAGCATCGACTTCTCCCCCGCCGAGAGGCCCTTGGCCGCCTCGCGCAGGGCCAGGTTCCGCACCACCTCGGCCACCTGGTAGACGTCGCCGGTCTTGAGCTTCTCCTGGTGGTTCTTGAACCGCCGGCTCCAGTTGCCTGGCTCGCGCACGTCCTTCTTGGACAGCAGCTGGAACAGGTCCTCCACGTCCTCCACGCTGATCGGAGGTCGCATGCCCACCTCCTCGACCTTGTCGGAGGGGACCGAGAGGGTCAGGTCGCCATGGGCCATGCGCAGGACCAGGTACTCGGTCTGCTCACCGAAGGCCTCGCGCATCTCCTTGCGCTCGATCACGGCCGCGCCGTGGTGGGGGTAGACGACGTGGTCGCCGATCTCGAACGGCATGGGTGCTCCTGCGACTGCCAGTGGAAGCCCCCAGTGTGCCATCAGATCCGGCAGGTCGAGAGACCCCGCTTCTCCAGGTACTGCTGGTGGTAGTCCTCCGCCGGCCAGAACGTGGCCGCCGCCGTGAGCTCGGTGACGATGGGGCGGCGGAAGCGACCCGACGCCTCCAGCTCCTCGATCGAGCGACGGGCCGCCTTCTCCTGGGCCTCGTCGTGGAAGAAGACGGCCGAGCGGTACTGGGTGCCCACGTCGGGACCCTGGCGGTTCAAGGTGGTGGGATCGTGGTTGTCCCAGAACACCGCGAGCACGTCGTCGTAGCCCAGGCGCTCGGGGTCGTAGGTGACCTGCACGACCTCGGCGTGGCCGGTGCGGCCGGTGCAGACCTGGCGGTAGCTCGGCCGGTCCTTGGTCCCGCCCATGTAGCCCACCGCGGTGGAGACCACCCCGGGGACCTGGCGGAAGGCGGCCTCGATCCCCCAGAAGCACCCGGCCCCGAAGGTCGCCGTCGCCCGGGCGGGCGTTCCCGCCTCGGTGCCCCCCGCCTCCGCGCCGGCCTGCTGGCCACCCTGCACCTCGTCCATGGTCACGCCCTCCCACCACCGTCGGTCGCCTGGCCCGAGGCTACCGGGGGGCGCCGGTGCACACGCTCGTCATGAGCACCTCGCCGGCCGCGGCCCGGCGGACCCTCGCCCGCACCGCCTCGTGCCCAGTCGGCTCCGAGTCCCCCGGCCCCCGGGCCACACCAGCACGTCGAAGGGCCCGGGGTCGTCCCAGGTGCGCTCGGCCAGCACCCGGGCGCCCTTGGCGCAGCGCAGCACGCGGTCGTGGTCGGCCACCGTGACGACCGACACCCCGTCGTCGGGCCAGCCCTGGGCCCACGTCGCCAGCACCTCCCAGGGACCCACCCAGTCCAGCTCCTCGGCCCCCCTCGAAGAGCACCACGGCGATGGAGGTCACGGGCTGGGGAGAGGGCCGAACTGGCCCTCGGTCGGCTCCGCTCAACAGAACCACGGCTCGCTGAGCCGAGGCCGCCCGGGCCCGGACCCGGCGGCGACGAGCTCCCGGGCACCGGCGCCGGTGGGGCCCGCTGCGGTGCCGGCCGCGGCGCGCACGGCGTGGCTGACGGCCAGGAAGAGGGCGCCCACCGGCTCTCCGGCGGCGATGCCCGACGCCACCCGGGCGGTCAGCTCGGCCTGGAGCTCGTCCATGGCCGGGTCGGCTGCGGTCCAGGAGTAGCCCAGGCGCTCGGCGTCGTAGGGACCGAGGTGGGCGGCCATGTCGGGGTGGTCGAGCAGCAGGGAGCCCTCGGGCACCAGCAACCGGATGGTGTACTGCACGGGATCGACGTTGGCCACCAGGTCGTGGACGGCCACGAAGTCGACCAGGTCGACCAGGTCGGCGGCCCTCGTCCAGGGGGTGAAGGGCAAGAACGACGGTCGCAGCTCGATGCCCTCCTCCCGCAGGACGGCCACGGCCTCGGCCGCCTGGGCAGCCGTGTGGCCCTTGTCGAGCCGGGCCAGGATCTCGTCGTTGACGCTCTCCAGGGCGGACACGACGAACAGGCAGCCCGACGCCGCCATCTCCCGCCAGATGTCGCGGTGGCGCAGGATGAGCTCGACCTTGGTCGTGCAGTCGAAGGTGAGGCCAGGGAAGCGACGGTGCACGGCCCGCACGACCCGCAGGGAGTGGTGGACCCCGTTGAGGAAGTCGGGATCGGCGAAGGTGAGGTGACGGGCGCCGGCGGCCACCAGCTGGGCGACGTCGGCGAGCACCACCTCGGGGCCCACCACCCGGATGCGCCCGTCGTAGACCGACGGTACCGGGCAGTGCCGGCAGCGCGAGGCACAGCCGTGGCTGGCCTCGAGCGCGCCCACCAGGCGCTCCTCAGCGTCGACGACCAGGTGGGCGTAGCGCTCCAGGGGTGGGAGCAGGTCACGGGCGGGGACCTGGAAGTCGCTGCGGCCCAGGTGAACGACGGCGCGACCCGTGGCCGCCGGCGGCGCCGGCGCCTCCCGGGCGGGCTCACCCGTCCCGTGCTCGTCGGCGAGCCGGTCGACCCAGGCCAGGAGGGCCGGCTCGTACTCGCCGGCGATCACCTGGTCGGCCGCGGCCCGCAGGGTCAGGTCGGCGCTGACGCCCGCGTAGAGCCCGAAGAAGCACACGGGCAACTCGGGTCGCCGGCGGCGGAGCGCCGTGGCCGCGGCCAGGGCCAGGCGCATCGCCGTGTGCATGGGCACCGAGAAGGCCACCGCGCCGGCCCAGCGCACCAGGGCCGGGTCCCAGGGCTGGACCGCCAGGTCGAGTGCCGCCACCTCGTGGCCGGCTCGGCGCAGGGCGGCGGCCGGCGAGGCCACGTGGACGGGCTGGTGACCGAGCTCGTAGGTCGAGACCAGCAGCACGCGCACCGGTCCACGCTACCGACGCCGCATCACCCGCCCCGCCCCACTTCGGTCCCGGGCGAGTGTCGGGCACGAGGGTCGGGCAACCAGGTCGGACGGCTGGTCAGGCGATGAAGTCAGGTGATGTCGATGGTCAGGTGATGTCGATGGCCAGGTGGGCGAAGGCCCGGCGCAGGGCACCCTCCACCTCGGCCGAGGTGGGACCCCGGGCGAAGAGGAACCCGAGGTAGCGGTCGCCCTCGGGCAGGGCCCGGACCTCCCGGCCCCGGGCGACGGTCACCTCCACGCCCTCGACCCCGGGCACGGCCCGGGCGGCGTCGAGGCCACCCACCTCGACCAGGCGGCCGGAGCGCGGGATCGGCAGCATCATGACCCCGGCAGCCCGGTCCTCCCGGTGGAGGTCGTCGAGGCCGAGGCCCAGGGCGTGGCGCAGGATGACCTCCTCGAGGGAGATGCCGGCCCCGAAGCGCAGCGCCCGCGAGCACAGGCCCCCGATGGAGCGGGCCGCCACCTCGATCACGCGGGCGCCGCCCGCTGCCACCCGCACCTCGGCGTGCACCGGACCCTCGGCCAGACCCAGGGCCCGGGCGGCGTCGGCCACCAGGGCGCAGACGTCTGTCTGGGTGGGGCCGTCCAGGCGGGAGGGGGTGACGTAGATGGTCTCCTCGAAGTAGGGACCGTCGAGGGGATCGGGCTTGTCGAAGACGGCCAGCACCTCCAGCTCCCCGCCCCGCAGCAGCCCCTCGAGCGCCACCTCGGCGCCGGGGACGAAGGCCTCCACCAGCACGGGAGCGCCCGGGTCCTCTCCCGCCTCGGCCAGGATGGCGCGCACGCGGGTGGCGGCGGCCGCCGCCCCGGCCGGGTCGTCGGCCCTGATCACCCCCCGGCTCCCCGAGAGCGAGACCGGCTTGACCACACAGGGCAGGCCCACCTCGACGGCCAGGCCGGCCACGTCGTCACCGGGACGGGCCACCCCGAAGGCGGGCTGGGCGATGCCGGCCTCGGCCAGGGCGACCCGGCTGGCCAGCTTGTCTCGGGTGGCGGCCACCGCGGCGGGCGGGTTGTGGGCCAGTCCCAGCCGCTCGGCCGCCAGCGCGGCGGGCAGGACGCCCTGCTCGTCCACGGCGACCACGGCGTCGACCGGGGCCCGGCGGGCGAAGTCGACGATGGCGGCGGCGGCGGCCCCGGGCCGGTCCAGGGGCACCACCAGGGCCCGGTCCTCCATGGTCGACGCCATTGCCTGTCGGTGCTCGGAGGCGACCACCACCTCGGCGCGCAGGGCCGAGGCGGCGCGCACGAAGTCGGTGGCCCGGTAGGTGCCGGTGGGCAGGATCAGGAGGACCCGGGGCATTCGCCTATCATGGGGTCATGGCCGACACCAGCGCGTCCGAGAACCTCGACTCGCAGTCCGACCGGTCCGATGCCGGCGGTGACCCTGTGCTCACCGTCACCGATCAGGCCCGCAAGAAGGTGGTAGCCCTGCGGGCGGACGAGCCCAACGCCGAGTCACTGGCCCTGTGGCTGGAGGTCACCGGGGTGGCCGGCCTCGAGTTCACCTACGACCTGTACTTCGACACCCTCGACCGGGTGGAGCCCGGTGACGCCGTCCAGCGCCACGACGACGTCTCGGTCGTCATCCCCGCCGCCAGCATCGACGCGCTCCGGGGGGCCACCCTGGGGGTGAGCCGCGACCTGCTCAACCCGGGCATGACCGTCACCAACCCCAACCGCCCGCCCTCGCCGGCCAGCCCCTCGATCAGCGCCCCGCCCCCCGCCGACCTGAGCGGCGACGTGGCCCAGCGGGTGGCCCAGGTGATCGACGCCCAGATCAACCCCAGCATCGCCTCCCACGGGGGCCGGGCCGAGCTGGTGGCGGTCGACGACGGCGTCGCCTACCTGCGCCTGAGCGGTGGGTGCCAGGGCTGCGGCATGGCCACGGTCACCCTCTCCCAGGGCATCGAGGTGGCCATCCGGGAGTCGGTGCCCGAGATCACCCGGGTGACCGACGTCACCGACCACGCCAGCGGTTCCAACCCCTACTACGAAGCCGCCAAGAAGTAGCAGGCGAGCTGCGCTCGCCGGGAGGGCGAGGAGCCGCCTTCGGCGGCGCTCATCGCCGTTCCGCCCGAGCAAGCTCGCTGCGCTCGACGCTCGGGCGGTCCGCCCGCGCACCTCGCTTCGCTCGGTGCGCTGGCGGAGGCCTGCTTGGGCGGTTCGCCGCTCGCTGCGCTCGACGCTCGGGCGGTCCGCCGCTCGCTTCGCTCGGTGCGCTGGCGGAGGCCTGCTGGGGACCGAGGGCGT
>JADDRA010000044.1:15198-26311 GCA_016781105.1 Actinomycetota bacterium
GGGGACCGAGGGCGTCAGGAGGGGACGAGCTCGGCGGGGGTGCCGTGGGCGCCGAGCTTGCGCTTGATGCGCTGCAGGGCGTTGTCGATCGACTTCACCCGGCGGCCGAGCCGGGCCCCGATCTCCTCGTAGGTCTGGCCGGTCACGAAGAGCCGGAGCACGTCGATCTCGAAGCCGGAGAGCACCGACGCCACCGTGGCGTCGACGGCCCGGGCGCTGGCGACGGCGATGACGTCCTCGGCCGGATCGGCGCGGTCGTCGACCAGCCGCTCGGCCACCGGCTCGGTTGACTCCTCCCGCCGGGGGGAGGAGATGGAGACGTAGTGGTTGAGCGGTTGGTGCTTGTACCGGCAGGCGGCCTTGACGGCGCTGCGGATCTGGCGGGTGATGCACAGCTCGGCGAAAGCCCGGAACGAGGCCTGGCGGTCGGGCTGGTAGTCACGCACCGCCTTGTACAGCCCGATGAGCGCCTCCTGGACGATGTCGTCGACGTCGCCGCCGGGGATGTAGTACCCGCGGCCCTGGGACGAGGCGAAGCGCCGGTAGCGCTGAATCAACGCCTGCTGAGCCAGATCGTTGCCCTGCTGGGCCCGCACGGCGAGTGCGTCGTCGTCGAGGTGATCGAGTGCGGCGTTGCCGGATCGAGGCGACAATGAGATCTCCTGGAGGGCTGCGACGCGCTGCGGGTGGAGCGGGAACGGGCAGTGCGAGCGTAGCTCCGCCTCCTGGCCACCCTCCAGCTACCCAGGTGACAAGACGATGACGAAGGCGTATCGGTCACGCCCCCTTTCGTCACGACCGGCGGCGGGCCACCTCGAAGCAGGCCAGGGCGCCGGCGGCGGCCACGTTGAGCGACGGGAGCCGGCCACGAAGTGGGATCGAGGCCACGACGTCGCAACGTTGGCGAACCAGTCGAGCCAACCCCCGGCCTTCGGCGCCGAGCACCAGGGCGACGGGCTCCCCGGCCAGGGTCAGGTCGAACAGGCTGGACTCCCCGGCACTGTCGAGGCCGACCGTCCACACGCCTGCCTGGCGAGCCCGGGCCAGGGCCGTGGGCAGGCCGCCGACCAGGGCCATGGGCAGGTGCTCGACGGCGCCGGCGGCCGCCTTGGTCACCGTGGGGGTGATGTGGGCGGCCCGGTGCCGGGGCAGGACGACGCCCGACACCCCGGCCCCCTCGGCCGTGCGCAGCAGGGCCCCCAGGTTCTGGGGATCGGTGATGCCGTCGAGGAACACCAGGAACGGAGCCGTCCAGGATCCCCGCCCGCGGCTGAGCAGGGCGTCGAAGTCGGCCTCGTGGAGCGGCTCGGCGTGAGCCAGGACGCCCTGGGGGGCCTCGGTGCGGGCCTCGCCCGCCAGCGTTGCTGCCCGCACCGAGCGGACGCGCACGCGGGCCTCGCCGGCCAGCTGGCGGATCTCGTCGAGGATGGGGCTGTCCTCGAGGTCGTCGGCCATCCAGAGGTCGCGCACGCGCCGGCGCCCGGCGAGGAGCAGCTCCCGCACGGCCTGGCGCCCCTCGACCTGCTCACCACCGAGCCCCCTGGGTCCGCCCGAACCCGCTCGCCCCGGTGGTTGGGGCGACGGCGAGGGGCCGCGGACCGTGTCGCGAGGGCGACCTCGCGCTCGCGAGCCGCTCCGGGGACGTCCCGGGCCGCCCGGCCCGCTCCGGCGGGGACCCGAGCCGGGGCGGGGACGGCCGCCCCCGGGCGGACTCGGGCGGGGAGGGCGCCGGGGTGGGCTCACGTCGGCACCGGTCCCGAGGGGCGGGCGACCAGGGCGACGGCCCAGCAGGCCACCCCCTCACCCCGCCCCAGGGCACCCAGGCCCTCGGGGCGCCGGCCCCGCACCGTCACCTCGGCCCCGGCGGCGGCGCCGAGCGACGCCTCCATCTCCCGGCGCCGAGGCGCCAGCTTGGGGCGGTCGAGCACCACCGAACAGTCGGCGTTGACCGGCTGCCAGCCCGCCTGGCGCACCAGCTCGGCGGCGCGGGCCAGCAGGCCCAGGCTGTCGGCTCCCTTCCAGGCTGGGTCGGCGTCGGGGAAGTGGGTCCCGATGTCGTCGAGCCCGGCTGCTCCGAGCAGGGCGTCGGCCACGGCGTGGGCCACCACGTCGGCGTCGCTGTGGCCGGCCAGCCCCCGCTCGCCGGGGAACACCGCACCGCCGAGCACCAGGCGCCGGTGCTCATCCTCGCTGTAGGGGTGGACGTCGAAGCCGAGGCCCACCCGGGTCGGTTGCCCCGGCGGCGCGGAGCCTCCCTGCGGACCGGACAGGTGCGACCCAGCCCGGACCAGATCGGCCGGCTCGGTCACCTTGGCGTTGGCCGCCTCCCCGGGCACGATCACGACCCGGCCTCCGGCCGCCTCCACCAGGGTGGCATCGTCGGTCGCCTCGGCCCCACCGGCGTGGACCGCCCGGAGGAGTCCGGCGGCGAAGGCCTGAGGTGTCTGCACCGCCACCAGCGAGGCCCGGTCAGGCGTCTCCACCACCACACCGTCGTCGTTGATCCGCTTGACGGTGTCGACCACGGCCAGACCCGGGACGGCGGCATCGGCCCCGGCTCGCACGGCGGCCACGGTGGCCTCGAACAGCGCGGGCGAGGCGCAGGGACGGGCCGCGTCGTGGACGACCACGATCTCGGCCTCGGCCGGCACCGCCGCCAACCCGGCCCGCACCGACGCCGAACGGCTCGCGCCCCCGGCCACCACCACGTCGGCCAATGGCTCCGCCTCCCCCGCTCTCGCCCGGTCGACCACGACCACGACCCCGTCGCTCACCGAGCGGGCCGACTCGAGCGCCCAGTCCAGCACCCGCCGCCCCGCCACCACCTCGTACTGCTTGGCCCCGCCGAAGCGACGTCCCCGCCCCGCCGCCACCACGATCGCCCACACGCACACGCCAGATGTCTACCGGAAGCTTCCGGCAGACCCGGCACCGCCGTCGCGGCTCAGCTGTAGCGGTCGAGGATGCTCGTCTCGGCCAGGCGGGAGAGGCCCTCCTTGATGGCCCGGGCCCGGGTCTCGCCCACGTCCTTGACCTCGTCGAGGTCGGCGACCGACGCCCGCATGATCTTCTGCAGGCTGCCGAAGTGGGCCACGATCCCGTCCACCACTTGCTCGGGGATGCGGGGCACCTTCGACAGCAGGCGGTAACCCCTGGGCGAGAGGGTCCGGTCGAGGTCGGGACCACCCCCGGGGAGGTGGAGCATGGTGGCGACCGTCTTGGGGTCGAGGAGGTCGTCGGTGCTCAGGTTGGCCAGGCCCTCGATGGCCTCGGCCAGGTGCCAGGTGGCCTCCTCGTGGACGTAGTCGCGGATCATGAGCCGGTGGTCGTCCTCGACGCCGCCCATCAGCTCTTCCAGCTGCAGGCGGACGAGGCGACCGTCGACCCCGAGCTCGACGATGTGGCGCACGATCTCCTCGGAGATCCGGCGCACCATCTCGGTGCGCTGGAGGACGAGCACCACGTCGCGCACCGTGACCAGGTCCTCGATCTCGAGGGCCGACAGCGAGCCCGAGACGGTGTCGAGGCGATTCTTGTAGCGCTCGAGGGTGGACAGGGCCTGGTTGGCCCGGGCCAGCAGGCGGGGGATGGGCTCGAGGGGGTGCTTCTCGGCGTTGACGTAGACGGCGATCACCGACTGGTCCTCGGAGACCGAGATCACCGGGACCCTGATGGAGCGGGCCACCCGCTCGGCGGTTCGGTGGCGCGTGCCGGTCTCGGAGGTGGCCACGTTGGGGTTGGGGACGAGGTGGACGTTGGCCCGGGCGATGCGGCTGGCGTCGGCGGCAAGGATGATGGCGCCGTCCATCTTGGCCAGCTCGGACAGGCGCTGGGGGCTGAAGGCGGCATCGAGCAGGAAGCCCCCAGAGCAGATGTTGAGCACCTCGGGGCCGTCGCCCACCACGACCAGGGCGCCCATCTCGGCCTGGAGGACGCGGTCGAGCCCCTCGCGCAGGGGCTTGCCCGGCGCCACCGCCGCCAGCGCGTCCAGGAGCATCGAGCCTCGACGGGCAGGCACTCCGGCGATCCTGTTGGCGGGCAAGGTGGAACTCATCGCCGGAGAAACCTGCCCGCCCGCTCCGCTGTCCTACCCCCGGTCCGCCTCGGTGCCCATCCCTGCGCGACCGGGCGAGCGCAGGGGCCAGGTCCGGGCGACGGCCTCGGTCAGGGTGGAGGCCCTCAGCAGCGTCATGCCCGGCGGCGGTGGAGGAGCGGAGACGGGGACCACGGCCCGCCGGAAGCCGAGCCGGGCGGCTTCGGCCAGGCGCCGCCCCGTCTGGGCCGCCTGGCGCAGCTCGCCGCCGAGGCCCACCTCCCCCACTGCGACCACGTCGTCGGGCACGCACCGCCCGGTCAGCGACGACACCAGGGCCAGGGCCAGGGCGACGTCGGCCCCCGGCTCGACCACGCGCACGCCCCCCACAGCCGAGGCGTGGACGTCGGAGTGGGCGAGGGACGTCCCAGCGGTGCCGAGATCGACCCGACAGCCGAGCACGGCGAGCAGCAGGCCGAGGCGGCCGTGGTCGAGGCCCTGGGCCGAGCGGCGGGGCTGGGCCAGGGTCGAGGGCGAGACGAGGGCCTGCACCTCCACCAGCAACGGTCGGTGGCCCTCCATGGTGGGCACCACCACCGAGCCGGCGACGCCGGGCCGGCGGTCGGCCAGGAGCAGGCCGCTGGGGTCGGGCACCCCGACGAGGCCGCCGTCGGTCATCTCGAACAGGCCGAGCTCCTCGGCCGAGCCGAAGCGGTGCTTCACCGCCCGCACCAGGCGCAGGGCGTGGTGACGGTCGCCCTCGAAGCTCAGCACGGTGTCGACCACGTGCTCGAGCACGCGGGGGCCGGCAAGCGAGCCCTCCTTGGTGACGTGGCCCACCAGCACCGCGCTCATCTCCCGCTCCTTGGCGGCCACGACGAGGCGATGGGCGCACTCGCGCACCTGGGCCACCGAGCCGGGCACCGACCCGAGGTCGGGGTCGAAGACGGTCTGGATGGAGTCCACCACCACGACGTCGGGATCGAGCTCGTCGACGTGGCCGAGCACTGACGGCAGCACGGCGTCGGCCAGCAGGTGCAGCTCGGGAACCAGTGTGCCCAGGCGCTCGGCCCGCATCCGGACCTGGGGGGCCGACTCCTCGGCGGTGACCAGCAGGGACCGGGCCCCGGCGCCGGCCATGGCCGCCAGGACCTGGAGGAGCAGGGTGGACTTGCCGATCCCGGGCTCGCCCCCGACCAGGGTGACCGACCCCGGGACCAGGCCTCCCCCGAGGACCCGGTCGAGCTCCCCCAGCCCGGTGGCGCGCCGCCCCCACGAGTCGAGGTCGACCTCGCCGATGGGTACGGGGCCGGTCGCTCGCCCCGCGACCCGCCCCAGGGCAGCAGGGTGAGCCGAACCCCGGAGCTCCCCCATCTCCTCCACCAGGGTGTTCCAGGCACCGCAGGCCGGGCAGCGGCCCAGCCAGCGAGGGCTGGCCTCGGCACAGTCGGTGCAGCGGTGGACGAGCTTGGTCCGGGTCACGCCCCGGATGCTACGAAGGGCCTGGGACAGTCTCCGGGCGCCGGGGCCGGCGCCGGCGGTTGCGGGCCAGGATCACGACCAGGCCCAGGGCCCACAGCCCGGCCGTGGCCAGCCAGGCCAGCCGTTCGGTGTGCAGCAGGCGCGAGGTGGCCGACAGGGCCACCTGCTCGCCTATGACTGGGCGCCACCGGGCGCCGTCGTCATGCTCGGTGCCCGGTGGCGCCACCTGGACCTCACCGGGCAGCGCGGCGCGCACCTCGAAGCGGAAGGTGTCCTCCACCGGGGCACCGAGGACCTCCTCCAGGTCGGCCCCGGCCAGACTGAAGCCGCTCCCCTCCAGGGCCCGGCGCAGCTCCTCGTCCGTGAAGCCCTCGACGCCGGCGCTGAGGTCGGCCAGCCCGTCGAAGGCGAAGGCGGTGCTGAGGAACGAGGAGCGGCGCGACAGCTCGAAGTCCCGCAGCGGCCCCCCGGCACCGCTGACCTCCTGGAGCACCTCGGCCGCCGCCGCGGGGCTGGCGAAGCCCTTGGTGGCGGTGACGACCGTGGCGCCGTCGTCGCGGCGCTGCGGGCCGGCCACCGTCCACCCCGCCCGTTCCAGGTCGTCGGTGCGGAGCTGGTCGATCAGGTCGACGCGCCCGGCGGCCTCGGGGTCCAATGCCACCTGGACCTGGACCGTGCCCGACCCCTCGGCGGCGACGTCGAGGCCCACGTCGACGGCGACCTCGCACGCCGTGGTGGCCACCGCGAGGGCGGTCATGACCACCACGAGCAGACGGGACCCGCCCCGCTTGGTTGCCTCCACGACGCGCTCACGCTACCGGTGCCGGTCGGGGGGACCGGGGACGACCAGCAGCCGCCGAGCCGTCGCACCAGGCCGTAGGGTGCTGGGGATGAGCGGCCAGCGGGCGACGGTCGAGGCCATGGGCGTGGCCGTGGCCGCCGGCGTGCCCGTGCTGCTGTGGGGGGCGCCGGGGACGGGCAAGACCTCGGCCATCCGGGCGATGGCCGACGCCGCCGGCTGGCCCTGCGAGACCGTGATCGCCGCCATCCGGGAGCCCTCGGACTTCTCCGGCCTTCCCGTGGTGATCGGCGGCGTGGTGCACTTCGCCCCACCCCGCTGGGCCGAGCGGCTGGCCGAGGCCGGGCGGGGCCTGCTGTTCCTCGACGAGATCTCCACTGCCCCCCCGGCCGTCCAGGCCGCCCTGTTGCGGGTGGTGCTCGAGCGGGTGGTCGGCGACCTCGACCTGCCCGAGCGGGTGGTGGTGGTGGCCGCGGCCAACCCCCCCGAGCAGGCCGCCGACGGCTGGGACCTGTCGGCCCCGCTGGCCAACCGCTTCTGCCACCTCGACTGGGAGGTCGACGCCGCCACCTTCGCCCAGGGCCTCGTGGGCGGGTTCCCCACCGCCACCATCCCCGAGCTGGCCGACGGCTGGGACGCTGAGCCGCTGGCCCAGGCCCAGGGCCTGGTGGCCGCCTTCGTCACCGTGCGCCCGGGGCTGGCCTGCGCCCTGCCCGGCGACGCGGCCCGGGCCGGCCGGGGCTGGCCCAGCCCCCGCACCTGGGACATGGCCGCCCGCCTGCTCGCCGCCGCCGAGGTGACCGGAGCCTCCACCGACGCCCTCAACGCCCTGCTGGCCGGTGCCCTCGGCCCCGGCACCGGCACCGAGTTCCTGCTCTGGCGCCGGGAGATGGACCTGCCCGACCCCGAGGCGGTGCTGGCCGACCCCCAGCGCTTCGTGGTGCCCGAGCGGGGCGACCGGGCCTACGCCGCCCTGTCGGCCGTGGCCGCCGCCGTGGCCGCCCAGCCCACGGTCGAGCGCTGGCACGCCGGCTGGGAGGTGGTGGCCCGGGTGGGCCGGTCGGCGCCCGACGTGGCCGCCGTGGCCGCCCGCACCCTGGCCCGGTGCCGGCCGCCCGCGGCGGTGGCGCCCCCCGAGGTCAAGCTCTTCGCCCCCATGCTCAAGGAGGCCGGACTGCTGTGAACGATGACGCCCATGTCGGCTTTGTGGGCAGCAGTGGCCCTCAGGGGGCCAGAAGTGCCCAGAAAGCGGAGACGTCCCGGAGCGAGCTCGACACGGCCAAGCTGGCCTCGGCCCGGCTCTGGGCCCTGTCCCGCCACCCCTACCTGTCCTCGGCGCTGTTCGCCTCCACGGTGGTGGCCGTGCCCGGCCTCGACGGGGCGACCGTCGACGAGGCCTGGCGCCTCTACGTCGACCCAGAGGTGGTCACTCGGTGGAGCGTGGCCGAGCTGGGCAGCCTGTTGGTCCACCACACCGGGCACCTGCTGCGTGACCACGCCGGGCGCGCCCGCAGCCTGGGGCTCGGCCCCGCCCAAGCCGACGACTGGGCCCTGGCCGCCGACGCCGAGATCAACGACGACCTCTCCCACCCCGACCTGCGCCTGCCCGGCGAGGTGGTCCTGCCCGCCACGCTGGGCTGCGAGCCGGGCCGGCTGGCCGAGGAGTACCTCCACCTGGGCGACTTCCGCACGCCCGACCACCACGACTGCGGGAGCGGGGCCGACGCCCAGCCCCGGCCCTGGGAGCTGGCCGGCGACGCCGGGGGCGGCGTGCCGGTGGGCGAGCGGGAGATGCTCCAGTGCCAGACGGCCAGCCGGGTGGTCGACTACGCCCGTTCGGGCCGGGGCCGGGTGAGCGCCGGGTGGCGACGCTGGGCCGAGGAGGTCCTCGAGCCTGCCGTCGACTGGCGCCGGGTGCTGGCCGCCGAGATCCGCAAGGGGATCACCACCGTGGCCGGTCGGGCCGACTACAGCTACCGCCGGCCGTCCCGGCGCTCGGGCGCCAGCCCCGACGTCGTCCTGCCCGCCCTGGAGCGCCCGCTACCCGAGGTGGCGGTCCTGTGCGACACCTCGGGGAGCATGGACGGCGCCGCCCTGGCCCGGGTGCTGGCCGAGGTCCAGGGGCTCCTGCGAGGCGTGGGCGTGGGCCGGTCCCGGCTGCGGGTGTTGGCCGTGGACGCCTCGGTCCACACCACCCGCCAGGTCCACGACGTGCGCCAGGTCGAGCTGGTCGGCGGCGGTGGCACCGACATGGTCGCCGGGATCGAGGCTGCGTCCCGGCTCCGGCCCCGCCCGTCGGTGCTGGTGGTGCTCACCGACGGGATGACGCCCTGGCCCGGTGAGGCCCCCAAGGGGATGGAGGTGGTGATCGGGCTGGTGGGAGCCGAGGAGCAAGCCCGAGGCGGGCAGGTGTGGTCCACCCCGGCCTGGGCCCGCACGGTCCACCTCGACCTCGCCGCCTGAGCCGGCCCGGCGACGGCGGGCAGGGGGTCGTGGGCCGGCGATGGTGCGACTCCCTCGCACCGGTCACCGAGCTGGTCGAGTGCAGCGGGGAGCGCCACCGGGTGAGCTGGCGCCGGGGCGGCCTGGTGATCGAGGACCACGACCTGGAGGCCGAGCGGGCCATGCGGGCGCTCGGTGCGGAGGTCCCCGCATGCCTGCGGCTGCTCAAGCAGTGGCGCGACGTCCACTCCTGGGCCACCTCCCCGGAGCTGTTCGTGCAGCTGCGCGACCGGCTCGGCGCCGAGCGCGTCCTCGCTCCCGGCGCCCTCGGTCCCGCCTGCGAGCTGTCGCTCCTGCTGACCTGGGAGCGGGCGTGGCGAACGTCTTCGTACTACGGCTCGGGCCACGAGCGGCTGCTGGCCCACCAGCTGCGGGAGCGGGCCATCGGGCCGCTGGCCGACCACGTCGCCTCCTGGTCCCGGCGCCTCGACGGTGGTCGGCGCCCCACCGTCGACGTCGAGCTGGCCCAGCCCGGCACGGCTCCCCGCGTGGCGGGCAGCATCGACCGCCTGGGGGCCAGGGCCAGCGTCACCCTCGGTGTCCGGTGGGCCCTGACGATCGCGGCCCGGGGCCTGGCCAGCGTCGACGACGGCTTCGTGGTGGAGCTCCTCCCGTCGACTCGGGCCCTCGGAGCCCGGGCCGTGCGCTGGGAGCGCCAGGGCGACGGTGGCGCTCTCCCGGTGCTGGCGCCCGCCCGCCTGGGACGCGACCCCGAGGGCACCTGGCGCCTGAGCTGGGAGGCACCCTGACCCGCCCGCCGCGGCTGCTGCCCATGCTGGCCGGGGGCCGGGGAGTGCCGCCCGGCACCGGTGCCCACCTCTTCGAGCCCAAGCTCGACGGCCAGCGGGTGGTCGCCACGGTCGAGGCCGGCCAGGTCGTGCTGGCCAACCGCCGGGGAGGCGAGATCAGCGCCACCTACCCGGAGTTGGCCGGGCTGGCCGGCGCCCTGGGCGGGCGTCCGGCCGTCCTCGACGGCGAGGTGGTGGCCTTCGACGACCGGGCCCGCTCCAGCTTCCAGCGCCTCCAGCGGCGCATGCACGTCGCCCGGCCCCCCGCCCAGCTCCTCGCCGACACACCGGTGGTGTTCGTGGCCTTCGACGTCCTCTGGCTCGATGGGGCCCTGCTGGTCGAGCGCCCCCAGCAAGAGCGGCGCCGGGTGCTCGAGGACCTGGCACTTCGCGCTCCGGTGGTCCAGACCGTCCCCCTGCTGGACGCCGCTCCCGAGGAGCTGTTGGACGCGTGCCGCCAGGTGGGACTGGAAGGGTTCATGGCGAAGCATCGCGACGCCCCCTACCTCCCGGGCCGAAGATCGACGGCGTGGTCCAAGGTCAAGTGCGGTAGGCGCCGCGAGCTGGTGGTCGGTGGGTGGTCGCCGGGCCAGGGGTCGCGCTCGTCGAGCATCGGCTCGCTCGCCCTGGGCTGCTTCGACGTGGGGCCCGAGGAGGCCGCACGCCGGGGGCAGGCGGCCCGGCTGCGCTACCTCGGCCAGGCCGGCTCGGGCCTCACCGAGGCCACGATCGCCCAACTCCGGCGGCTGTTCGACCAGATCGAGATCCCGACCTCGCCCTTCGCCGAGAAGCCGCCCGTCCCGTTGCGCTTCGTCCGGCCGCTCCTCGTGGTGGAGGTCGCCTACAGCGAGGTCACCGGATCGGGCCTGCTCCGCCAGCCCTCGATCAAGGGCCTACGCACCGACGTGGTGGCCGAGGAGGTGGTGGCCGACGCCGACCTGGTGCCGGCCTCACCCGGGCCGAAGGACCGACCTGCCGGGGAATGGTCCGAGAGGTACACGTGACAACGATCACGATCCGGTCGTGGGCGAACCGCGAACCCGTCCCGACCGGACGGCTCCGTTCCTCCTGCGCCGGCCCGAGGAAGGAACGTACCGCGTGCGACCATCTCCGCGATCCTGGGGCTCACGAGCCCTGCTGGCCGGAGGGCTGGGCTCGACCCTCGCCCTGTCGACCCTGGTCTCCGCCGACGCCTCCAGCCACCGCGAGGCGCCGCTGATCTTCAAGGGCCCGGTGGCCGACAACACCGACGTCTACGCCTTTGTGGACTCCGACGACGCCGGCATGGTCAACCTGATCTCGAACTTCCAGGGCTTCCAGGAGCCGGGCGGCGGTCCGAACTACTTCGAGTTCGGCGACGACGTGCTCTACGAGATCAAGATCGACAACAACGGCGACGCGATCGAGGACGTGACCTAAGAGTTCCGCTTCACCACCAACACCGTGGACCCAAACACCTTCGTCTACGCCACCGGTCCCATCAACACGGTCCGGGACAAGACTTGGAAC
>JADDRA010000044.1:26426-38278 GCA_016781105.1 Actinomycetota bacterium
CGTCGAGGCAGGGTCAGGAGGAGGAAGCGAGCTGCCAGAGGCCCAGCGGGTTGCCCTCGCTGTCGGTGAAGTAGGCGGAGAAGCCATGTCGCCCACGGCCTCCTTGCCTCGGACCACCGTCCCGCCCAGCTCCTGCACCTCGGCCAGGGCCGCGCCCATGTCGGCCACCTCCACGGTCACCACGGGGGAGGCGATGTCGGGCTGGCGGGAGAACATCCCCCCGTTGATGGCCCCCGGCTCACTGGGGCATCCCCTGCTCGTCGGAGGGCGCGGTGCGGATGAGGGTGTAGCCCTTCCCCGGCATGGAGCTCAGCTGCCAGCCGAAGGCGCCGGCGTAGAACGCCGACGCTCGCTCGACGTCGTCGGCAGGGATCTCGAAGTGCACGTCCCTTCCTGACACGCCGTCCTCCCGTCGCCTCCCCGCGCTGGAGCGCCGGGCGGCGATCGTACTGGCTCGTGTCAGGGCCCCGGGTGGGACGTCAGGCCTGCTGTTGCTCCTGGGCCCGCTGGCACTGGACCAACAGGTTGGCCACCGCTTCCACGGCGTGGGGGATGAGGTCCAACACGTCGTCGGCAGTCTCCTCGATGGGCCCGGCGCCGGCGCCCCCGGGTCCACTGGAGATGGCCCGCATGTTCCAAGGGCGCCGATGCCGATCGTGGACATCGGTGGCGTGGCCACCCGGGGCCAGCTCGAACTCCACTCGCCAGGTCTGCTCGCTCGTCTCTGCCATGGAACCTGTTCTAGCCGACCTGGCCCTTCCCTGGCTCGGCCCCATGGGTCATCATGCGGGCGGTGCGCGCGGCGTGGAGCAGGGCCCGAGCCGACCTGCGGGCGAGCAGGCGGACCGCGATTGCCCTCATCGTGGTGGCCGGCCTGGCCGGAGGCGTGGTGCTGGCGGCGGCGGCCGGCGCACACCGCACCTGGGCCGCGCTGCCCGAGCTGCTGGCCTACCACCAGCCCGAGGACGCCGTGGTCTTCCTCGAAGGAGGCCTCTCGGCGGCAGAGCAGGAGGAGTTGTTCGCCCAGGTCGCCGACCTCCCGATGGTGGTCGACGCCAGCCGCACGGCCATCGTGCCCTTGACCGAGCTCGGCCCCGGAGGGGAGGCGCTCGAGAGCGAGCTCACGGCCCGGGTGGTCCTCGACGGCCCGTCCTACGACCGCCTGGCCCGGCCCCTCATCGTGGCCGGCCGCCACCCCCGTCCCGACCAGGCCGAGGAGGTGGCGGTGGACGAGTCGCTGGCAGCCCGGCGTGGGCTGGAACCCGGCGACGGCCTCGAGGTCCGGCTCGAGCCTGGTGGCCCTCCCCTGCGCCTCACTGTGACCGGCGTCGAGCGCCAGCCCTACGACATCAGTGCCGGGACCGGGGCCGAGGCGGCGCCGGCCGGGGCCCACGAGGGAGACGACCTCTACCTGACCCCGGCGTTCTGGGACCGCCACCGCCCCGGCACCGTCACCGACGGCGTGACCCCCGACAGCGTCGCGCCCGACAGCGTGGCCATGGCGGTGTGGCTGGAGGAGGGAGCGGCTGGCGTGGACGCCTTCTCCGAGGCGGCCGCCACCGTGGCCGACGAGAGCGTGCTGTTCGTGGAACCCGGAGCCCAGGACCTGGAGGGCGTGCCCGCCCTCCAGCGCGCCATCGACGTGCAGGCCGCCGCCCTGGCCGCCTTCGCCGCCCTGGGCGCGGTGGCCACCGTCGTCATCCTCGGCCAGGCGCTCAGCCGCCAGGTGGTCCTCGACGCCGCCGACCGGCGCACCCTCACGGCGCTGGGGATGACCCGGGCCCAGCTGGTGGGCGCCGGCCTGGTGCGCACCGGGCTGATCGGGATCGGCGCCGGGGTGTTCGCCGTGATGGTGGCGGTGGCCCTCTCACCCCTCGCCCCCATAGGCCTGGCCCGCCGGGCCGAGCTCGACCCGGGCGTGGAGGTCGACGGTGCCGTCCTCGCTCCCGGCGCCGTGCTGCTGGTGGTGTCGCTGACGGCGTGGGGCCTGGTGGCGGCCGTGGGCGCCACCCGGCCATGGGATCCCCTCGGACGCTCCCCGGGCACGACCGCGGCGCCCTCCCGACTGGCCGAGCGCCTGGCCCGCGGCAACCTACCCGTACCCCTGGTCACCGGCGTGCGCATGGCCCTGGGGCCTGGGCAGGGGCAGGCCTCGGTCCCGGTGCGCACCGCCGTGGCCGGCGTCGTGGTCGGCATCGCCGGGGTGACGGCCGCGCTCGTCTTCGGTGCCAGCCTCGGCCGGCTCCTCGACCAACCCGAGCTACGGGGGTGGAACTGGGACGTGGCCGTCGGCGAGTACGACACCGCCGAGGCCGCCGCCGAGGGAGCCACCCTGCTCGCGGCCAACCCCGACGTGGCCCAGTTCTCGGGGTTCGTCCATGGGCCCATGACCGTCGACGGCGCCGACGTCGAGGTGGCCGCCGTCACCACCGACCATGGCCTGGTGTCCTCCCCCGTCGTCACCGGACAGCATCCCGCCGGCCCCGGCGAGGTGGCCTTCGGGCCCGCCACCCTGGAGCGCCTCGGCAAGGACGTCGGTGACGACGTCGAGCTCGCCCTGGCCGGCGGCCCGGCAGTGACGGCCCGCATCGTGGGCACGTTGATCCCGCCGGCCGTGCTCGTCCCCGGCATGACCCTGGGCTCGGGCGGCGTGGTCACCTACGAGGGTGCGCTCCAGGTGCTCAGCGAGGTGCTGGGGGACGTACCCCCCGACCGCTACCTGGTCCGCCTCCGGCCCGGGGCCGACGAACCGGCGGCCCTGGCCCGGCTCTCGGCCGACTTCGGTGATGCCGTGCTCGGTCCGACCAGCACGTCGGACCTGGAGAACCTGCGCCGGGTCCAGGATCTGCCCGTGGCCCTGGCCACCCTGATCGGAGCCCTCGGCCTGGCCACCCTGGCCCACGCCTTGATCGTGGGCGTGCGCCGGCGCCGGCGCGACCTCGCCGTGCTCAAGGCCGTGGGCTTCCGCCGGGGCCAGGTGCGGGCCGCGGTGGCCTGGCAGGCCACCAGCCTGGCGGGCGTCGCCGTGCTGGTCGGCCTCCCGATCGGCCTGGTGGCGGGCGGGTGGGCCTGGACGCTCGTGGTCGAGCGCCTGGGCGCGAGCACGGCCACCGCCGTGCCGCTCAGCGCCGTGGTCGCTGCCGGAGCCGTCGTGCTCGTGGCCAACCTGGTGGCCGCCGGCCCCGGCCGGGCTGCGGCCCGGACCCCCAGCGCAGCCGCACTCCAAGCGGAGTGAGGCGGTACCGGGAACGCGCGCCGCTTACTCGGCCGGTCCGGCCTCGGCCAGCTCGACCGGCGGGGGCTCGAAACCCTCGACGGTGCGGAAGACGATCTCGCCCCCCTCGGCGTCGACGATGACCGTCTCGCCCGCCGAGAACTCCTTGAACAGGATCCGCTCCGACATGGGGTCCTCGATCATGCGCTGGATGGCCCGGCGCAGGGGCCGGGCCCCGAGGGTGGGGTCGTAGCCCTTGTCGGCCAGGACCAGCTTGGCCTCGGGGGTGAGCTCCAGGCCGATGCCCTGGGACACCAGCTGCTCCTGCACCCGCTTGATCATGAGGTCGACGATGCTGATGACCTCGGCCTTGGAGAGCTCGTGGAACACGATGGTCTCGTCGATGCGGTTGAGGAACTCGGGCCGGAAGTGCTGCTTGAGGGCGTCGTTGACCTTCTCCTTCATCTTGGCGTAGGAGACGGCCTCGTCGGCCTTGGAGAAGCCCACCGCCGCCTTGCGCAGGTCGGCCGTGCCCAGGTTCGAGGTCATGATGAGCACGGTGTTGCGGAAGTCGACCGAGCGCCCCTGGGCATCGGTCAGCCGACCCTCCTCCAGGATCTGGAGCAGGGTGTTGAACACGTCGGTGTGGGCCTTCTCGATCTCGTCGAAGAGCACCACCGAGAACGGCTTGCGCCGCACCGCCTCGGTCAGCTGGCCGCCTTCCTCGTAGCCCACGTAGCCGGGGGGCGAGCCCACCAGGCGGCTGACCGTGTGCTTCTCCATGTACTCGGACATGTCCAGGGCGATGAGCGACGACTCGTCGCCGAAGAGGAACTCCGAGAGCGTCTTGGCCAGCTCGGTCTTGCCCACGCCCGAGGGGCCGAGGAAGATGAACGAGCCGCTGGGGCGCTTGGGGTCCTTCAGGCCGGCTCGCGTGCGGCGGATGGCCTGAGAGACCGACTTGATGGCGTCCTCCTGGCCGACGACCCGCTTGTGCAGCTCGTCCTCCATGCGCAGCAGCTTGGCCGTCTCCTCCTCGGTGAGCTTGTAGACGGGGATGCCCGTCCAGATCGACAGCACCTCGGCGATGGCTTCCTCGTCGACCTCGTCGAACAGGTCGACGCCCGAGTCCTTGATCTCGCGCTCCTTGGACGCCTTCTGCTCGAGGAGGGACTTCTCCTTGTCCCGGAGCTTGCCCGCCTCCTCGTAGCGCTGAGCCTCCACCGCCTCCTTCTTGGCCTGGACCACCCGGGAGAGCTCGTTCTCGAGCTCCTTGTAGTCGGGCGGGGTCTGCATGCGACGGATGCGCATGCGGCTGCCGGCCTCGTCGATGAGGTCGATGGCCTTGTCGGGCAGGTGGCGGTCGGAGATGTAGCGGTCGGCCAGGTTGGCCGAGGCCACCAGGGCCTGGTCGGTGATGGTGACCCGGTGGTGGGACTCGTAGCGGTCGCGCAAGCCCTTGAGGATCTCGATGGTGTGGGCCACCGAGGGCTCCTCCACCTTGATGGGCTGGAAGCGGCGCTCGAGGGCGGCGTCCTTCTCCAGGTGCTTGCGGTACTCGTCGAGCGTGGTGGCCCCGATGGTCTGCAGCTCACCCCGGGCCAGCATGGGCTTGAGGATGGAGGCGGCGTCGATGGCCCCCTCGGCGGCACCGGCACCGACCAGGGTGTGGAGCTCGTCGATGAACAGGATGATGTCGCCCCGGGTGCGGATCTCCTTGAGCACCTTCTTGAGGCGCTCCTCGAAGTCGCCCCGGTAGCGGCTCCCGGCCACCAGGGCGCCCAGGTCGAGGGTGTAGAGCTGCTTGCCGGTGAGTGTCTCGGGCACGTCGTTGGTGGTGATGCGCTGGGCCAGGCCCTCGACGATGGCGGTCTTGCCCACGCCGGGCTCGCCGATGAGCACCGGGTTGTTCTTGGTGCGCCGGGACAGCACCTGCATGACCCGCTCGATCTCCCGGGCCCGGCCGATGACCGGGTCGAGCTTCTTCTCCCGGGCCTGCTGGGTCAGGTTGCGGCCGAACTGGTCGAGGACGAGCGAGCCGGAAGGAGACTCGCTGCCACCCCCGGTGGTCGCCCCGGCCTTGCCCGCCTCGGGGCTGCCGGCGCCGGAGTAGCCGGACAGGAGCTGGATGACCTGCTGGCGCACCCGGGACAGATCGGCCCCCAGCTTGACCAGCACCTGGGCGGCCACGCCCTCGCCCTCACGGATGAGCCCGAGGAGGATGTGCTCGGTGCCGATGTAGTTGTGGCCGAGCTGGAGCGCCTCGCGCAACGAGAGCTCGAGCACCTTCTTGGCCCGGGGCGTGAAGGGGATGTGACCCGACGGCGACGAGCCGCCCTGGCCGATGATCTCCTCTACCTGGCTGCGCACGGCCTCCAGGGAGATCCCGAGGGACTCGAGGGCCTTGGCGGCCACCCCTTCGCCCTCGTGGATCAGCCCGAGCAGGATGTGCTCGGTGCCGATGTAGTTGTGGTTGAGCAGCCGCGCTTCCTCTTGGGCGAGCACGACGACCCTTCGGGCCCGGTCAGTGAACCGTTCGAACAAGACACCGCCCTCCTCGGTTGGGCGTCACGTGCTGCGAGTGTACCGACCCACCCCCGCTCCGCGCCGTCTCCCGGCCTCCGCGTCCGCCTGCACCCCGGGGCGTCACTGGGGGTACCCGAGCGCCCCGGGCTACCGTGGTCCGGTGGCCGCGCTCGCCCCGCTCCTCCAGCTCCCGGGGATGACCGAGGAGCTGGCCCGGGTCGAGGCAGCCCTGCGACGGTCAGTGGTCACCGCCGACCCCTTCCTCACCGAGCTGACCACCCACCTGGTCGCCGCCGGCGGCAAGCGCTGGCGCCCGGCGCTGGCGGTGGCCGCCGCGAGCTGCGGCTCCTCCAAGGGTCCGGTGAGCGACGAGGTCGTGCTCGGCGGCGTGGCCGTGGAGCTGGTGCACCTGGGCTCGCTCTACCACGACGACGTCATGGACGAGGCGGCGACCCGCCGCGGCGTCGAATCGGTCAACGCCCGCTGGGGCAACCTGCGGGCCATCCTCGCCGGTGACTTCCTGCTGGCCAAGGCGTCGGAGATCGCCGCCTCGCTCGGCACCGAGGTGGCCGCCCTGCTGGCCGCCACCATCGGTGACATGTGCGCCGGGCAGGTCCGGGAGCTGCAGACGGCGTACAACGCCGGGCGCGACGAGGAGCAGTACCTGGCCGCCATCGACGGCAAGACGGCGTCGCTGGCCGCCGCCGCCTGCCGGATCGGGGCCCTGGTGGCGGGGCTCCCCCGTCCCCAGGTCGAGGCCCTCACCACGTTCGGCCAGCGCTTCGGGATGGCCTTCCAGATCGTCGACGACGTGCTCGACGTGGTCGCCACCGACGAGCAGCTGGGCAAGCCCGCCGGCAACGACCTGGCCGAGGGGGTGTACACCCTGCCGGTCATCCGGGCTCTGCGGGAGTCCGGCCAGGCAGCCGAGCTGGCCGCCCTGCTGGGCCGCCCCCTCGATCGACCCGAGGTGGAGCGGGCCCGGGAGCTGGTGCAGACCGACGGCGCCATCCCCGGCGCCCTGGCCGTGGCCGAGGCCTACCGGGACGAGGCCATCGCCAGCGTGGTCGGCATCGACTGCGCCGGGGCCATCGACCTGGTGAGCACGGCGAGGGCCTTGCTCGAGACCGTGCCCCGCTCCGGGGCCTGACCCCTTCCCTCGCTGGGCCCCCGTTGCGGAGGTAGGGCCGCCCGCTACCGGAGGGCCCGGGGCGCCAGGGGCGGGGAGCCGAAGCGGATGAGGTTGCCGTCGGGGTCGATGTGGGCGCCTTCGGTGAGCCCGTAGTCCGTGGCGCTCGGAGCCTGCAGGCGCCCGCCCACCCCCGCGCCGGCCCACTCCCGGTAGAGGGCGTCGGCGTCGTCCACCCAGAGGTAGGCGCACGAGGTGGTGGTCCGGCAGTCCACGTGGTCGACCTTGGCGAGGTGGAGCTCGATGCCGTCCCGGCAGGCGTAGCCGTAGACGTCGCCACCGTCGTAGGCCTCGACTCGGAACCCGAGGCGCTCGTAGTGGCGCAGGGCTCGGGCAAGGTCGGTGGTGACGAACACCGGGGCGATCCTGCGCGCCGTGGTCCCCGCCACGACCGAGATCCTACCGCCGGAACCGGGAGCGACTCGGCGCACGCTCGACCCGACACCACCGGCGCGCGAGGCTCGGCGGAGCGTGCGACCGGAGCTGGACGAGCTTGCCGACCTCCCACCGGAGGAGTTCGTGGCCGCTCGGGACGCCCTGGCCAAGCGACTCAGGGCCGAGGGAGACGCGCCTGCCGCGGCCGAGGCTCGGGCCCTGCGCCGGCCGACGGTCCCCCAGTGGGTCGCCGGCCAGGTCCGCCGTCACCACCCGAAGGTGGTGGACGACTTGCGGGCGACGTCGCTGGCGGTGGCCGAGGCCCAGGAGGCGGCCATCACCAGGGGCGAGCGCGACGGGCTGCGGGAGGCGGGCGAGCGACGGCGCCAGGCCCTGGCCGCCGTCGGTCGTGCCGTCGATCTGGTCCTGACCGAGACCGGGCGCCCCGCGCACCACCGGGAGGAGGCCCTGCGGGCCATCGAGGCGAGCGTGACCGCCGAGGTGACCTCGGGCAGCTTCGGCCTGCCCGACGACGTCGAGCTGCCCGACCCGGTCCCCCAGGAGCCGGCCGAGGCCGTCGACCCCGAGCTGCCGGAGGTGCAGCGCCGCCGGGCGGAGGCGGAGGCGGAGGCAGAGCGCCGCCGGGCGGAGGCGGAGGCAGAGGTGCAGCGCCGCCGGGCGGAGGCGGCCGTCGAGGAGGCCGAGGCCCGGGTCCGCCGGGCGCGCCAGGACCTCGCTCAGGCCGAGGCCGAGCTGGAGGCAGCCCGGGAGCACGCCCGGCGGAGCCAGCACCAGGCGTGAGCTCGACCGGCCGTCACCGCAGGCTCTGGGGCGTCACGCCGCGAACAGCTCTGGGGGAGGCCGGGGCCGGTTCCCCGCCGGGCGGCTGGAGAACACCCGCCCGCTGGGGTCGGTGACCACCAGCTCGGCGTCGGCCTTGAACTCGGCCGACCACCCGGGGCGGTGCAGGCGCACATGGTGCCGGCGACAGAGCAGGCACAGGTTCGAGGGGGTGGTCGGCCCACCGTCTTCGACGTGCACCACGTGGTGTGCGTCGGGCCAGCTCGCAGGACGGTCACAGCCCGGGAAGCGGCAATGGCGATCCCTGACCACAAGGGCGTTCGTGTAGGAAGGCGATGGGAACGGCTGGTTCGTCGGGTTGTATCCCGCCTACCCCCCGCGCTCGGGGCGCAGGGTGGGGAAGAGGATCACGTCGCGGATGGCGGTGGCGCCGGTGAGGAGCATGACCAGGCGGTCGACGCCGATGCCCAGGCCACCGGTGGGAGGCAGGCCATACTCAAGGGCCCGGAGGTAGTCGGCGTCGACCACCATGGCCTCCTCGTCGCCCCCGGCCCGCCGGGCGGCCTGGTCCTCGAAGCGCCGTCGCTGCTCGGCCGGGTCGGTCAGCTCGGAGAAGGCGTTGGACAGCTCCCGCCCGGCCACGATGGCCTCGAAGCGCTCGACCATGCCGGGCTGGGCACGGTGAGCCCGGGCCAGGGGCGAGACCTCCTCGGGGTAGTCGCAGACGAACACGGGGTCCCACAGCTCGGCCTCGGTGGTCTTCTCGTAGAGCTCGAGCACCAGCTTTCCCGGCCCCCAGCCGTCCTCGACCGGCACCCCGTGCCACTGGCAGACCCGCCGGAGCTCGTCGAGCGGCGTGTCGAGGTCGACCCGCTCCCCTGTGCGCTCCTCGACGAGCTCGAGCAGGGTGGCCCGCCGCCAGGGCGGGGTGAGGTCGAGCGCCCGCCCGTCATAGGTGAGCTTGGTGGTCCCGCACACGGCCTCGGCCAGGTGGGCCACCAGGCCTTCGGTGAGCGCCATCATGTCGGTGTAGTCGGCGTAGGCCTGGTAGGCCTCGAGCATGGTGAACTCGGGGTTGTGCCGGGTCGACAGGCCCTCGTTGCGGAACACCCGGGCCAACTCGAAGACCCGCTCCATGCCTCCCACGACCAGGCGCTTGAGGTAGAGCTCGGGGGCGACCCGCAGGTAGAGATCGAGGTCGAGGGCCTGGTGGTGGGTGGTGAACGGCCGTGCCGTCGCCCCCCCGGGGATGGGGTGGAACACCGGCGTCTCCACCTCGACGAACCCACGGTCCTCCATCCAGCGGCGGATGAGGCTGAGGGTCCGGCTGCGGGCCATGGCGGTGGTGCGGGCCTCGTCGGAGACCCACAGGTCGAGGTAGCGCTGGCGGTAACGGGTGTCGACGTCGGCTAGGCCGTGCCACTTGTCGGGGAAGGGACGCTCGGTGGCGGCCAGGAGCGCCCAGTTGTCGGCCCGCACGCTCAGCTCGCCCCGCCGGGTGGTCATGACCTCACCGCTGACCCCGACCCAGTCGCCGATCGACAGGGCGGCGAAGTCGTCGAAGCGGGGGGTGGTGGCCGAGGGGGCGAAGAGCTGGATGCGACCGCTGCTGTCGGCGAGGGTGGCGAAGGCCAACTTGCCCTGGACCCGGCGCAGCATGACCCGGCCGGCGACCGCTGCGCACGTGCCCGTCTCGGTGCCGGGCTCGAGGCCGGCGAACTCCTCGGCGAGGGAGGCGGCGGTACGCGTCACCTCGAAGCGGTAGGGGATGCTCACGGCGTGGTATTCCTCTCGAAGACGACCTGCAGGCCGCGCAGGGTCAGCCACGGGTCCTGATGCTGCACGCTGCGGGTCAGGGGTGCCACCAACGTGCTCAGGCCGCCGGTGGCGACGACGGTGGGCCGGCCCAACAACTCGGCCATGCGCGCCACCATGCCGTCGACGAGCGCGGCGGTCCCGTAGAGCGTCCCCGATTGGATCGCCGCCTCGGTGCTGGTCCCGATGACCTGGCGAGGCGCCTCCACCAGCTCCACCCGACGCAACAGGGCGGCGTGGTGGTACAGGGCGTCGAGGGCGATCTCCACCCCGGGGACGATGGCGCCGCCCAGGTACTCGCCGGCCGGGGAGATGGCGTCGAGGGTGGTGGCGGTCCCGAAGTCGACCACGACGATCGGCGGCTCGAAGCGAGCGAGGGCGCCGACCGCGTTGGCGATGCGGTCGGCTCCCACCTCCCGCGGGTTCTCGTAGCGGATGGGCACGCCGGTGCGCGTGCCCGGTCCGATGACGACGGGCGGGCGCCCCAGGTGACGGGCGCACAGCTGGCGCAACGCCGCGGTCAACCGGGGCACGCCCGAGCACACGGCCAGGCCGCTGACATCGCCGAGGCCCAGGCCCCGCAGGGCCAGGAGCTGGCCCAGCACAAGGGCGAGCTCGTCGGGGGTGCGGGACGGGTCCGACGACAATCGCCAGTGGTCGACCAGGTCCCGAGGGTCGGCGGTGTCACCGGTGGCGCCCTCGAACAGGCCGACGAGGGTTTCGGTGTTGCCCACGTCGACGGCGAGCAACATCAGCGGGGACCTGCGTCGAGGTCGAGGTCCAGCCCGAGGTCGAGCGCCGGAGCCGAGTGGGTCAGAGCTCCCACGGAGACGAGATCGACGCCGGTGGCGGCGTAGGCGGCCACGTTGGCCAGGGTGACCCCGCCCGACACCTCGAGGAGGGGGCGCCGGGCGTCGCCCCGGACGGCCAGACAGCGGACCACCTCGTCGGGGGCCATGTTGTCGAGCAGGACGAGGTCGGCCCCGACGGCGACCGCCTCGACCACCTGGTCGAGGTGGTCGGCCTCGACCTCGACGGTCCGTCCCGGCCATCGCTCCCGGGCTCGGGCCACCGCCGCCGCTATGCCCATGGTGGCGAGGTGGTTGTCCTTGAGCAGGACCCACTCGCTGAGGTTGCCCCGGTGGTTGACGCCTCCGCCCGCCCGGACCGCCGCCTTCTCCAGGGCCCGCAGCCCAGGGGTGGTCTTGCGGGTGTCCCAGACCCGAGCCGGTCCCCCGGCGGCGGCGGCGTCGACGTAGGCCCGGGTGAGGGTGGCCACGCCCGAGAGGTGGCCCAGGAAGTTGAGGGCGGTGCGCTCGGCGGTGAGCACCGACGGCGCCGCTCCGCGCACCTGCGCCACGGGCTCGCCCGCCGAGACCGTGCTGCCGTCGTCGCGAAGCCAGGACACCTCGATGGCCGGGTCGACCTGGCGGAAGGCCTCGACCGCGGCCAGCCGTCCGGCCACCACGCCCGGGGCCCGGGCGACGATCGCACCACCTGCAACCGCCGTGGCGGGAACGAGGGCGGCGGTGAGGTCGCCCAGCGGTTCGAGGTCCTCGGCCAGGGCGCGGGCCACCGCGGCGCGCACGGCGGCGCCCGGCGGGTGGACGCTCACCCTCGCCGTTCTTGCGTCGCTGACGCCCACGGGGTGACGCTCAGCGCCCCAAGAACGGTTGGCCCCCGCACCAGGCGCAGGCGCAACGAGGGGTCCGCCTCGGGGTGGTCGGACCGCCCGTGGCAGCCCCGGCTCTCGGTGCGGGCCCGGGCGGCCTCGACGAGGGCAGTGCCCACGGCGAGCAGGTTGCGCACCTCCCAGCCCGACCGGTCGTCGCCCAGTGCGTCGCCGTGGAGGACCAGTGCACGCAGGGCCGCGGTGACCGACGCCAGCGAGGCGGCGTCGCGCACGACGCCGGCGCCCTCGGCCATGGCCCG
>JADDRA010000044.1:38415-45773 GCA_016781105.1 Actinomycetota bacterium
CGCACCTCGTCGGCCCGTACCTCGTCGGCCCCTCGTCGGCCCGGCAGGTGCTCGAACCAGCGCTCGGCGTCGGGGAGCCGGCGCCCTCCCACCACCTCCTCGCCCCCTTTGCCGTCCAGCACCGCCCGCATGGCCCCCGTAGGTCGGGGCCCGTCGCGACCGGCCTCGATGGCCTCCACCACCCGGGGGGCGAAGACCATCCCCTCGAGCAGCGAGTTGGAGGCCAGGCGGTTGGCACCGTGAACGCCCGTACAGGCGACCTCACCGCACGCCCACAGCCCGGGCAGGCTGGAGGCCCCGTCGAGGTCGGTGACCACCCCCCCGCAGACGTAGTGGGCGGCCGGGGCGATGGGCAGCCAGTCCCGGCCGGGGTCGAGGCCGACGGCTCGGAGGGTGGCGGCGATGGTCGGAAAGCGCTGGTCGAAGTGCTCCAGGTGGGTGACGTCGAGCCAGAGGTGGGACACGGCCTGTTCCGCCATCGTGGTCGTCATGGCCCGGCTGAGCTGGTCCCGGGTGACCAGCTCATCGACAAAGCGCTCACCGCGGGCGTCGCGCACCACCGCGCCGTGGCCCCGGAGGGCTTCGGAGAGCAGGGGCCGGGGCGCTGAGGGGTGGTGCAGGGCGGTGGGGTGGAACTGCACGAACTCGACGTCGGCCACCGCCACCCCGGCCCGCAGGGCCATGGCCAGCCCGTCGCCCGTTGACTCGGTGGGGTTGGTGGTGACCGTGAACAGCTGGCCCACCCCCCCGGTGGCCAGCAGGACGTGTGCCGCCCGCACCTCCCGCCTCCGGCCCCCGTCGTCGATGGCGACCACGCCCCGGCAACGGCCTCCGGCCACGAGCAGGTCGACGGCGAACCAACCCTCCAGGACGGCCGCCGCGATGGCGTGCGCCGCCTCGACCAGGGCCCGCTCCACCTCCACCCCCGTCGCCGCCCCTCCCGCGTGGACCACCCGGGGCCAGGAGTGCCCGCCCTCGCGGGCCAGTTGGAGGGCGCCCTTCTGGTCACGGTCGAACACCGCCCCCAGGGCGATGAGCTCGTGCACCCGGGCCGGACCCTCGTCGACCATGGCCCGCACCGCGTCCACGTCGCACAGCCCGGCTCCGGCGGCCAGGGTGTCGGCCAGGTGGAGGTCGGTGGAGTCCTCGTCGGGCGACAGCACCGCCGCCACCCCGCCCTGGGCCCAGCGGGTCGTCGCCTGGTCGAGCGCGGCCTTGGTCAGCACGCCCACCCGCAGGCCGGGGCGGGCCGCGGCCCGCACGGCGGCCGACAGGCCGGCAACGCCGCTGCCGAGGACGAGGAGGTCGAGCGGCTCGGAGGCGGGGCTCACCGGGTCAGGGCGAGCACGGCTCGTTGGCCCCGTCCACGTGCACGACCAGGGGCTCGTGGCCGTCGAGCTCGTGGTCCTCGTAGTCGGCGTAAGTGAGCACGATGACGCGATCGCCCACCTGGACCAGGCGGGCGGCGGCCCCGTTGAGGCACACCTCGCCGGGCTCGCCGGGGATGGCGTAGGTCTCGAGGCGGGCCCCGTTGTCGACGTCGAGCACCTGCACCTGCTCGTGGGCCAGGATGTCGGCCGCCTTCATGAGACGGGGGTCGAGGGAGATGGACCCGACGTAGGCCACGTCGGCCCCGGTCACGGTGGCCCGGTGGATCTTCGACTTCATCATCCGCCGGCGCATCAGCCGCGAACTCCGAGGTTGTCGACGAGGCGGGTCCCGCCCACCCGGGCGGCCACGAGCAGGCGCAGGGCACCGGCAAGGGTCTCGGGGCTGGCCAGGGTCTCGGGATCGACCACGGCGGCGTAGTCCAGCTCGACCAGGGGCTCGGCCTCCACCACGGCCCCGATCAGCTCGACCACCTCGGCGGGGTCGCGCTCGCCGGCCACGATCGACGCCGCCCCCGCCCGCAGGGCCCGGTACAGCACCGGCGCAGCCTCGCGCTCCTCCCCCGAGAGGGCTGCGTTGCGGCTGGAGAGAGCCACCCCGTCGACGGCCCGCACCGTGGGACAGCCCACCACCTCCACCGGCAGTGACAGGTCGGCGACCAACCGGCGCACCACGACGAGCTGCTGGAAGTCCTTCTCGCCGAAGTAGGCCCGGCACCGGCCGGCGAGGCAGAGGAGCTTGGTCACGACGGTGGCTACGCCGTCGAGGTGACCGGGACGAGCCCTGCCCTCGAGGATCTCACCCAACTCGGTCACCCGGACCACGGTGCACGCCTCCGCCGGCGCCATCTCCTCGACCTCGGGGGCCACGACGAGGTCGGCTCCCGCCTTCTCGGCGACCACCAGGTCGGCCGCCAGGTCCCTCGGGTAGGTGGCGTAATCCTCCCCGGGCCCGAACTGGAGCGGGTTGACGTAGACGCAGACCGAGACGTGGTCGCACTCCTCGGCCGCCCGCTCGATGAGGCTGGCATGGCCGTCGTGAAGCGCCCCCATGGTCGGGACGAAACCGACGCGGTGCCCGCCGGCCCGCAGCCGGTCGAGGATGCCCGGCAGCTCGCCCGCCCGCTCCAGCACCTCCATCGCCACCTCCTCGCGTTCCGGCCCCGGGGACGGGTGCCGTTCGCGCCGGTGAGCCTACCGCCGGTGCTGCCGAGCGGCGTCATCCCAGCGTCTGCGCTGCTCGCACAGATGGAGCGCGACCCGAGCGAGCACCTGACCGACCCGTGGATCGTCGAGCGCCAGACCCTGGTGGGTGTGGAGCGCGAACGGGTCGTAGCCGCCGCCCACCTCGCCCGCTACGGCGCCGGTCCCCGGGTCAGCCCCAGCTATGCCAACGCCGGGGCCATCGAGTGGGTGCTCTGTTGGCCTGACGACCTCGACGCCGGACGACTCGTCCTCGGCGCAGCGATGGCCCAGCTGGGGGCCTGGAGGACCGACGTGTGGCACGCCGACGGGTCGCTGCGCTGCCTCGGCGTCCACGGGATCCCCGATTCGTGGCCACATGTCGTCAGCCTCCTGGAAACGGCGGGGTTCGACGACCACCGAGGTCAGGTCGAAATCGTGCTGGCCGGAGCCCTGGCCGATGTCGCGCCGCCCGGGCCACCGCCCGTCGACGGGCTCGTCCAGCGTCAGGTGCTGGGAGCGTTGGGGACCAGCTTCCAAGCTGTCACCGGCGACGACGTGGTCGGTGTCTTCGACGTCGACGACGGCCACTCCAGGGGAGGCAGCGTCATGGCACTGTCCGGGCGGGCCGACGAAGCGAACCACCGGTGCGCCACGACCTGCGCGGCGGGGGGATCGGGAGCTGGTTGCTCCGCCATGGATGCGCATGGCTCCGCCTCGGCGGGACTCGGCGCCTGCTGAGCTACGTCGTCGAGAACGAGGACCTTCCGGGCGTCGGGCGGTACTACGCGCGCAACGGTCTCTCTCGCATCACTCGGACACGGCGGGGGTGGCAGCGTCGACCGGGTCGGTCCCGGGGCAACCCCGCACGCAGAGCCTGACGGCGGCCCTCCGGCCGCTCCCGCCCTCAGGAGGAGGGCGTGTCGATGCTCGACTCCAGCCCGGGGATCAAGCCGTTGCGGAAGGCGTCCACGAACAAGCGGTGGTCGTCGCGGGCTACCGCTGCGTAGCCGAGCCCGAAGCCCACCATGGCGTCGACCAGCGCCTCCACGTCGTCGTCGAGGGCCTCCATGATGGCGTCCTCGGTCTGGAAGTCGACCAGCTCGTGGTCGCTGTCCTCGTCCGACACGCAGTGGATCTTGGCTGCGGCCCGGCCGAGGTCCTCGAGCACCCGGCCGATCTCCGCGGGCTCCGACAGGACGGTCCAGTCCAGCTCGGCCTCGTAGGGCGACAGCTCGTTGACCACGAAGCCGACGCCCTTCAGGTCGGTCCAGCCCAGGAGGGGGTCGGCCTTGGCCTGCAGGGCTCGCTGGGAGAGGGCCGTGCGGTGCCCGTGGTGGTGGAAGTAGCCCCGGATCCGGGAGTCGTCCATCACTCGGCTGGGCGCGGCCACGTTGCCCTGCTTCATCGACAGGACCACGTCGTTCTCCAGCGCCTGGGTCTGGCCCTCGATGAGCACGTTGTAGGCGGGCAGTCCCCCGCTGCCGATGCCGAAGCCCGAGCGCCCGACCACGTCCTTCACCCGGTAGGTCAAGCCCGTGAAGCGCTTGGCCTCGGGGATCGTCTCCAGGTAGCGGGTGAAGGCCTCCTCGGCCACTGAGCGCTCCTCTGCTTCGAGCTCCCTGATGCCCGGGCCGTGGCGGAACCTCCGCTCGTAGTCCTCGACCACCGTGAGCCGGTCGAGCAGGTCGACCCGCGTCGCCAGGCGGGCCTCCAGCAACGCGTCGTGCACCGGGCCGGTGGTCGTGTCGAGGCGCAGGGCGAAGAGGTGGTCGCGATCGGAGTCCACGAAGAAGCGGACCTGGTCCACGTACGCCCGCACGCACCCGGCGAGCAGTCGCGTCATGTGCTCGTCGGAGATCGCCTTGGACCAGCACACCAGGGCGGCGCTGGCCACCAGGCGCTGGAGGTCCCAGGTGAAGCGGCCCAGGTAGGCCTCGTCGAAGTCGTTGACGTCGAAGATGAGGGTCCCGTCGCCGTCCATGTAGGTCCCGAAGTTCTCGACGTGCAGGTCACCCTGGATCCAGACCCGCCCGGTGCGCTCGTCGGCCCAGGGGTCGTCCATCCGGGAGACGTCGGCGTAGTAGACGCACGTGGCGCCCCGGTAGAAGGAGAACGGATCGGCGGCCATGCGCCGGAACCGGCGACGGAAGGCGTCGGGGTCGTCGGCCATCAACTCCGAGAAGGCCCCTGCCAGGCAGGAGACGATCCGTCGCTGGCGCTCCTCGGGGTCGCTGGTCCCGGTCAGGTCCTCAGGGTGCATCGACTCGCCAGGGTAGGGGCGGCACCGAGTCGCCAGGGCGGACGTACGACCGTTACGACGGGGAGGCGACCGAATCCAGCGGTGAGCCGCGGCCTACGACCAGGGCCGCGCTGTCGGGTCCCCGTAGAAGGCGTAGGCGGCGTAAGTGTCCTCACGGCCGAGGCGATCGTAGGCGCGCCGGCGGATCGTCTTGAAGATGGCTGCCAGGGGCTGGTCGGGGTGGTCGTGCATCTCCCGGTAGAAGGTCCGGGCGACATCGTGTGCGACGTAGTCCTTCACGCTCCACAGCGGAGCGATGACGCAGCGAGCGCCGGAGTCGATGAAGGCCTTGGCGAAGGAGGGTGGTCCCGAGAGATGTGGGCGCGCCGCTCGAACGACCCGATGCAGTCAGGCCAGCGGTCGGCGAGGTCGAGCACGCGGACGGTGGCCTGGATGTCGATCACGTCTTTGCGCCAAGGCCGGGAACGGACGTCGAACCGGTGTGGTCGAGCCGAACGATGTCGTGATCGACCTCGGCACGTATCACCCCAGCCAGCTCTGAGGACCGCTCGGGCCACGCGGGGTCGTAGTCGGCGATGCGGGAGCCGCCACGTTCGCTGACGTAGCGACTCGAGGGCTTGCGCGTGTCCTGTCAGCGCGTTCATCGCGCAGCGGCATCGACGACAGCGGCCGAGACGTCTTGCATGCCGCCACAGGGATCAAGGAGGGCCCCGAAAAAGCGCCAGGCAGGCGATGCTCTGAAGTCGCGGAGAGTGCAGGTCTCGCGTCATCCCCTTGTCTTGTCCTTCCTCAGGAACAGCCGAGAGTGCATGCCTTCGGGACCGCTGCGGAGCGCTCGTGGGCAGCTCGACGGTTGATGCCGAGCGCCTTGCCGACGTCGGCCCAGGAGGCATCGTCACGTTCGCGCGCGGCCATGACCTCCACCCTGGCATACCAGTCAGCCGCCTCAGCCAGCCGCAGACCGATCACCGCCTTGTCCAGGTGGGTCGCCTTCCGCCCGCCTTCGGCGAGTGACTCCAAGAGCTCGCGCACGGCGCGTTCCAACCTCTTGTCGGGCCGCTTCCTCACGACGTGAGGGCGCGCTGCCTCGAGGGCCCGCCCAATGATCGCCGGCCCTGGTGCCGGCTCGGTCACTGGAGAAGAGGTGGTGGAGGCGGCACCGCGGCCCGCAAGGGTCGAAGGGCACCACGGAGGCCGGGGCAGGCATGCTGGTCGTAACCATGAGCCCTGCTGCAAGGCGTAGAACGTGGTGGCGGTCCGCTCTCGGTTGGACCTGGCGGCTGGGGCTGATCTTCGTCCTCCTGTTGGTCACAGCGGTACTCATGTTCGTCTTCGGTGTCGCCGGTACCCGCTTCGGGTGGGTCAACGCTCCGGCCATCCTGGCCGGCGGTGGCGGGTCGCTCACCTGGTTGCTGTTCAAAGGCCATCCTCGCCGGCGGCCCGCCGCCTGGGCGGTGGTGGGGATCGGAACGGTTCTGGCGGCGGGGTTGTGGGCGGTGACGCCTCCCATGCCGAGCAGGCTCGCGAGCTACGTCTCGTCGGTGGACCTGCCCCCGGGGACGAACCTTGTCCAGGTCATGGACTTCGGGAACGCGCTTTGCTTCGACTACTGCCCGTCGGTGACTCTCCGCTACCACATACCGGGGACGCCCGACGAGGTCGAGCGGGGTCTCATCGACGCGTTTCGATCGGACGGGTGGTCAGTGGAGCCGGCCCCGTACACCTCCAGGCTCCACGCCGTGAGTTCCGACCGTTCCAAAGTCGCGAGCTTCACCATCAATCCGAGGTATGTGGGCGAGGGTGAGCCTGACCAAACGCCGATCGCACCTCCCGGGTACGTGGTCGTTGAGATCTCACCGGCAGAGAACCCCTGTCCTCCCGGTACCCCGGGCTGCTAGACCCGGCCGTCGGCCGGGTCCGTAGGACCCTCGACGCGCCCCGTCGCCACCACTCCTACGAGGTTCACATGGGCGGGAGTCACCTCGGATGGAACGCCTGGACCGGTGACGCCAGGGTCTACACGAAGTCGCCGACCGCGCCCGCCATGTCCTCGAACGAGGACCGCTCCCGGAAGCCGGAGCCTGAAGGCACCGACCAACCATGTGCCGCACCGAATGACGGCAACTGTGACGAGCCAACGAGTACCTAACGGCGCGTAGGGAACTGCCGCCCCCCTCCGGACCGATGACCAGCCGCCCCTTGAGAGGTAGCTCGGTAGCTTGCGTCGTTGGTACTCATCCGAGGAGAGCAAGGACGGAACGCTCACGCTCGGCCAGGCCATTGGCAACCGACCCTGGTCCGAGGATGCGGCGGAGAGCTTGACCAACCCCCACGGGCACTGGCGCACGCGCCACCGAGTGGAGGCCTCAGCGGCCGCCGATCCCCCAATCTTCCCCCGCGAGCCGCGCCGGAGGTGCCGTGTCCCCGATTTCCCCCACGCCCGGCGGACACGTCTGGGCACACCTGGACACGGAGAGGAGGCAGGCGGAGCCGGAACTGCGCAGGTCAGCAGGGCAGCAGGGGTT
>JADDRA010000061.1 GCA_016781105.1 Actinomycetota bacterium
ACCCCCCATCTGGGGCCTCTGGCGTCGGAGGGACGGACGACCTCCGTGAGGTGCAACGCGCCCTGGACCGCCTCGACCTGCTGGCCTTCGCCCAGCGGCCGCTGACCACGCTCTCGGGCGGCGAGCGCCAGCGGGTCTTCATCGCCCGGGCCCTGGCCCAGGGCGCATCCATCCTGCTGCTCGACGAGCACACCACCGCCCTCGACGTGGGCCACCAGCAGCAGGTCCTCGAGCTGATCGACGACCTGCGCCGGGAGCACGGGCTCACGGTGGTGTCGACCCTGCACGACCTCACCCTGGCCGGCCAGTACGGCGACCGGCTGGTCCTGCTCAGCGAGGGGCGGTGGCGGTGTCGGGACCCGCCGGGGAGGTGCTCACCGAGGCAAACCTGGCCCGCTACTACGACGCCCCGGTCCGCATCGTCGACGACCGCGGCCGGCCCCTCGTCCTGCCCTGCCGATCGTAGTGGGGGCCCGTCCTCGCCGGCGTGCCACCAGGCTTTGTGGTCAGTTCTGTTCGCTGGAGGGCCACAACTGCCCGGAAACCGGCCAGGCACCGAGGTCCCCGGCTGGCAGGCTGTGCGGACGTGAGCCGCTTCACCGCACCCCTGCTGGTGACTCCCCTCGATGACGGCGAGACGTGGATCATCGTCAGCGACGACTTCCGCTACGACGTCGGCCACGAGGACTCGGGCGACTGCGTACAGGTGCCCCAGTGGATGGCCACGGACTTCGCCAGTGTTCCCCGGCCGATCTGGTGGTTCGTCGGGCCCTGGGGGCGCCACGGGCACGCCGCCGTGGTCCACGACGCCGGGTACTTCCTCCAGGACCGCAGCCGGGCCGAGTACGACCGCATCTTCCTCGAAGCCATGGGGGTCCTGCGCGTCGGCCGGCTGCCGCGCCGGCTCATGTACCTGGCCGTGCGCTGGTTCGGGGGCCGGGCCTGGGCGAGGAACGCCCGCCGGAACCGGGTCCGGCCGTCCTGGAAGGTCCACGACCCGAGGCTGCTCGGCCTGGCCGAGGCCTCGCCTGCAGGCGAGGCCGGGCTGCGCCACCAGCGGGCGCAGGCACCCGCGGTCCGCTACGCCGTCGAGGCCGTAGCGTGGGCTCGGCGTGGGCCCGGCGCCGACCTCACGGGCTGACCGGCGCCGAGTCCGGCGCCGGGACCGGAGGCGATGAGGCGGCCCCAGGGGACGACTCGCCCGCGGACGACTCGCCCGCGGACGAGTCGGCAGCGGGAGCCTCGGCCGGGGCGCCTAGCGGCGGCTGCTCGCCCGGAGGCCACAGCTTCCACAGGATGGCGGCCACCACCAGGCCGAGCGTGCCCCCGACGAGGATGTCGCTCGGGTAGTGCGACCGCTTGCGCAGCAGCGTCCAATGACCGGCCAGGGTGGCCCCCGACAGGGGCAGGAGCAGCAGCGGGAGCTCCTGGGCCACCCCGAAGACGAAGGCGAGGTCGCTGGCAGCGTGGCCGGAGGGGAACGAGGAGGTGAAGGGCCCGAGGTTCAACCGGAACGCCCCCTTCGGGTGGTCCCGGTCGACCAGGGCCTTGAGGGGCAGGTGGGCCAGGGCCGCGATCGCGTAGCCGACCCCGCCCCGCAACGCGGCCCGCCGCCCTCGTCGCCCTCCGGCCAGGGCCAGGGCCAGGGCCACGCCGGCCCAGGTGACCGGCCGCTGGGTCACGTCGCCGACCCGGCCGAACCACGTCGTGCCCTTGCGCGAGCCGCGGCCGACCAGCCTGTCCATCAGGGTGTCCTCGTCCGAACCTCCACGACCGCCCATGGTCACCTCCACGTCTCGGGGTGGGCATCTTGTCCCCCCGCAGTGCTGCTCCGCCCACTCGCCGGGTGGGCGCGACCTCAAGCCAGGCTGTGGGCGTGGCCGGCGGCGGACAGGGCCTTCGCCGTGGCCGCGGCGATGCCGGGGCCGTCGAGGCCCAGCTCGGCCAGGATGCGGTCGGGCTTGCCGTGGGGCAGGTGCTCCGCGGGCACGCCCAGCACCAGCACCGGGGGCGACTGGCGGCTCTCGGTGCGCTCGGCGATCCCCTCGGCGATCTGGGAACCGATCCCTCCCACCTTGATGCCGTCCTCGGCGGTGACGACCAGGGCGTGGCGGGCGGCGTCGGCCAGCATCTCGGGGTCGAGGGGCTTGGCCACCCGGACGTCCCACACCGTCGCCGAGGTGCCCTGGACCTCCAGCAGCTCGGCCGCCTCCTCGGCGGCAGCCACCATCTTGCCCACGGCCAGGATGGCCACCTCGCCGTCGCCCTCGACCACCCGGCGGGCCTTGCGCCCCCGGCCTACCTGGTGGGGTGGCACCTGGCGGGCGTCGGTCTTGGGCCAGCGCAGGACCGAGGGACCGGTGGTGATGGCCAGGGCCTCACCCAGCATGACCTCGAGCTCCTGGTAGGACGACGGGGCGAAGATCGTCATCCCCGGCACCTTGGAGAGCAGGGCCAGGTCGAGGATGCCGTGGTGGGACGGCCCGTCGTCGCCGGTGATGCCGGCCCGGTCGAGGCAGAACACGACGGGTTGGCCGTGCAGGCCGACGTCGAGGTTGACCTGGTCGAAGGCCCGGGTCAGGAACGTCGAGTAGATGGCCACCACCGGGCGCAGGCCGCCCATGGCCATGCCGGCGGCGGCGGTGACGGCGTGCTGCTCGGCGATGCCGACGTCGAGCATGCGGTCGGGGAAGCGGGCGGCGAAGGGCAGCAGACCGGTGGAATCGGGCATGGCCGCGGTGATGGCCATGATGGCCGGGTCGGCCTCGGCGGCGGCGACGAGGGCGTCACCGAAGGCGGCCGTGTAGGAGCCGGGCTTGCACTCGGAGGTGTCGTGGAGCCGCTTGACGTCGTCGTCCTCGGCCGGCTTGTAGCCCCGGCCCTTCTGGGTGACGAGGTGGACGACGATCGGCCCGTCGAACTCGGTGGCCTGGCGCAGCGCCGTCTCCACCCCCTCGATGTCGTGACCGTCGATGGGACCGGCGTAGCGCACCCCGAGGGGCTCGAAGAAGGCAGTCGGCTCGAAGATCTCCCGCACCGCCGCCTTGGCCCCCTCGACCCCCTTCTCCAGGTGCTCGCCCACCACGGGCACGGCGCTGAGCAGGTTCTCGAAGCGGCGCTGGCGGCGCATGTAGGTGGGGTTGAGGCGGATCCGGGCCAGGCTCTCCGAGAGGTGGGAGACGGTCGGCGCGTACGAGCGGCCGTTGTCGTTGAGGACGATGATGACGTTGCGCCCGCTGTGGCCGAGGTTGTTGAGCCCTTCGTAGGCCATCCCCCCGGTGAGCGAACCGTCGCCGAGCACGGCCACCACCCGGCGCTGCTCACCCTTGCGCTCGACGGCGGTGGCCATGCCGTGGGCGTAGCTGAGGATCGTCGACGCGTGGCTGTTCTCGATCCAGTCGTGCTCGGACTCGTCCCGGCTGGGGTAGCCCGACAGGCCTCCCGCCTGGCGCAGGGAGACGAATGAGGAGCGCCGCCCGGTGACGATCTTGTGGACGTAGCTCTGGTGGCCGGTGTCCCACAACAGGATGTCGCGCGGCGAGTCGAAGACCCGGTGCAGGGCCAGGGTCAGCTCGACCGCACCCAGGTTCGACCCCAGGTGGCCCCCCTTGGCCGACACCGCCTCGACGATGAACGCCCGCACCTCGACAGCCAGCTGGTCGAGCTCCTGGTAGCTGAGGCGGCGGAGGTCGGCCGGGCTGGAGATGGAGTCGAGCAGCATGGCAACCGACCGTCCTCGTCTCGGGGTTGCGATCGACGCTACCGGGCCACCCGGCGGGCGGCGACCCGGCGACGGCGACGCGCCAGCAGGCAGACTGGCGAGCGGTGGCCACGTTGCAGCGGCGGATCACGGTCGAGGGGATCGACGGGTCCCTCGAGCTGTCGGTGGCCGAGGCCGGCGCCGGGGGCAGGCCGCTGCTCCTGGCCCACGGCTTCACCGGGGCCAAGGAGGACTTCGCCCATCACCTCCCCACCCTCGCCGGGGCCGGCTGGCACCCGCTGGCCCCCGACCTGCGGGGCCACGGCGCCAGCCACGCGCCGGGTGACGAGGGGGCCTACAACCTGCGCGTCCTGGCCGGCGACCTGCTGGCCCTGGCCGACGCCCTGGGCTGGGAGCGCTTCGCCCTCCTCGGCCACTCCATGGGTGGGATGGTGGCCCAGGTGGCGGCCCTGGCCGCTCCGTCCCGCCTCACCGCGCTGGTGCTCATGGACACCAGCGCCGGTCCCGTCGCCGTCGACCGGGACCTGGCCGCGCTGTCGGTCGACGTCGTGCGCTCGGGGGGCATGTCCCTGCTGGGCCAGGTGATCGCCTCGCTGCCCGAGGGAAGCCCCCTCGACACCACCGCCGCCCGGCGCCTGCGCCGCAGCCGGCCCAGCCCGCTCGGAGGTGACGACCCGGAGGCGAGCTGGGCCGCGTTCGGCGAAACCAAGATGCTGGCCGCGTCCCCGGCCATGTACGCGGCCATGGTGCCGGCCATGCTCGACCAGGACGACCGCCTCGCCTCCCTGGCCGGCCTGGCCGTCCCCACCCTGGTCATGGTGGGCGAGCACGACACCCTCTTCCTCGACGACTGCCGCCGTCTGGCCGCCGCCATCCCCGGCGCCCGCCTGGCCGTCGTCCCCGAGGCCGGCCACAACCCCCAGCACGAGGCCCCCGAGGCCTGGGAGGCGCAGCTGCTGGACTTCCTGGCCGGGATCGCCGGCCGCGACGGGTGACCTGCGCCAGCCCCGTCGCCGGCGCCCGCCTCGTCGATCCCCCGCCCCGGCGGGTGGCGGTGCTGCGGGCGCTGAGCGGCCTGGGCGACCTGCTCTGCACCGTCCCCGCCCTGCGGGCGCTGCGAGCCGGTCTCCCCGAGGCCACCATCACCCTGGTCGGGCTCCCCGAGGCGGCCCCGGTCGTGGCGCGCTTCCCCCACTACGTCGACGAGCTGGTCGCCCTGCCCGGATGGCCCGGCCTGCCCGAGCGGGAGGCCGACGTGGCCGGGCTGGTCCCCTTCCTCGCCACCATGCACGAGCGCCGCTTCGACCTCGCCCTGCAGCTTCACGGCAGCGGCGTGGTCAGCAACCCCCTGGCCACCCTGCTCGGCGCCCGCCACACCGCCGGCTTCTTCGTGCCCGGCCAGTTCTGCCCCGACCCCGAGCGCTTCCTCCCCTACCCCGACGACGAACCCGAGGTCCGCCGCCCCCTGCGCCTCCTCGAGCACCTGGGCCTGCCCGCCGCCGGCGAGGACCTCGAGCTTCCCCTGACCGCGGAGGACGAGCGGGCCCTGGGCTCGGTCGCCGAGCTGGCCGGCCTGTCGGCCGGCAGCTACGCGTGCGTGCACCCGGGTGCCAACGACGACGCCCGCCGCTGGCCCGTGGCCGACTTCGCCGCCGTGGCCGACGCCATCAGCGCCCGGGGGCTGACCGTGGTGCTGACCGGGGTGGCCGGCGAGGCCTCGCTGAACGCGGCGGTGGCCGCGGCCATGCAGGCGCCGGCGGTCGACGTCGCCGGGCGGACGCCCCTCGGTGCGCTGGCCGCCCTGGTCTCGCGCGCCCGGCTGCTGGTGGCCAACGACACGGGCGTCTCCCACCTCGCCGCCGCCCTGGGCACGCCCAGCGTCGTCGTCTTCCGCGCCTCCGACCCCCGCCGCTGGGCTCCCCTCGACCGGACCCGCCACCAGGTGGTGGGTCCCCGGCCGGCGCCTTCGGTCGACACAGTGGTGACCCGGGCCGATCGGCTCCTGGGCCGTCCGGCGCCACCGGTCGGCCGATGAGCGCGGCGTCCGGACGGTCGGCCCGCCCCCCGGAGGCCCCGGGACGGCTGGACCCCGCACCGCGCCGGATCGCCGTCCTGCGGGCCAACGGGCTGGGCGACCTCATGTTCAGCCTGCCCGCCCTGGACGCGCTGCGGACCGCCTACCCCGAGGCCGAGATCGTCCTGCTGGCCAAGGCCTGGCACCGCGACCTCTTCGCCGGGCGGCCCGGACCGGTCGACCGGGTGGTGGAGATCCCTCCCGTCCTCGACGGCCAGGACGAGGGGGCCGTCGGCGAGACCCAAGCGGAGGAGACCAGGCGGTTCTTCGCCGCCATGGCGGCTGAGCGCTTCGACCTCGCCGTGCAGCTCCACGGCGGCGGGCGCCACTCCAACCCCTTCGTGCGCCGCCTGCGGGCCGGGCTGACCGTCGGGCTGCAGGCCCCCGACGCCGCGCCGCTCGACCGCTGCGTCCCCTACGTCTACTACCAGAGCGAGGTCCTGCGCCTGCTCGAGGTGGTGGCCTCGGTGGGCGCGCCCCTGGTCGGCGTCGAGCCTCGTCTCGCCGTGGTCCCCGGCGACTTCGATGCCGCCGCCCAGGTCCTGGCCCCCGACTCCCGCCCCCTGGCCGTGCTCCACCCCGGGGCCACCGACGGGCGGCGGCGGTGGCCTCCTACGCGCTTCGCCAAGGTGGCCGAGCGCCTGGCCGGGGCCGGGGCCCGGGTCGCGGTGGTGGGCACCGGCGACGAGCAGGAACTGGCGGCGGCCGTCGTCGCCGCCGCCGGGGCTCCCGTCGTCGACCTGGCCGGCCGGCTCTCGCTGGGTGCGCTGGTCGGCCTGCTGGCCGTCAGCACCGTGGTGGTGGCCAACGACTCCGGCCCCCTGCACCTGGGCGCCGCCGTGGGGGCGGCCACGGTGGGCATCTACTGGTGCGGCAACCTCATCAACGCCGGTCCGATGACCCGGGCCCGCCACCGTCCCGCCCTCTCCTGGCGGCTGCGCTGCCCCGACTGCGGCCTCGACTGCACCCGGTCCACCTGCGGGCACCGGAGCTCCTTCGTGACCGACGTGAGCGTGGACGAGGTGGCCGAGCCCGCCCTCGAGCTCCTCGAGGGTGCTCGCTCAGCGGTGCCCGGCGTCGGTGATCTCGTCGCGGACGCGCCGCACCCCGCTGGTGGCCGAGGCGACGTCGACGACGAGGTCGTGGGCATCGGGGGCGAGGCGTCCCCCTAGAGCGGCGACGCCGTCGCGCACCTCGATCTCCAGGCCACCTCCGCCGGCGTCGAGGGCCGAGCGGGTCCGGGGGTCGCCGGCCAGCCGGGCTCGCAGGCGACCCTCGGTGACCACGTCGCGCGTGTCGCCGGCCACCAGCCGGGGAGCGCAGCGAGCTGCCCACCCGGCCCAGCCGCTGATCTCGTGGCGGTGCTGCCACGCCCACAGGGCGGCGCCGGCCCGGCTGACCGGAAGCGTCCGTCGGAAGGTGCTGCGCAGGATGCCCACCTCCCCAGTCTGCCCTCCTAGTGTCTCGGGCGATGCACCACCCTCGCCCGCACCGCTGACATGCCCGTCCTGCACGCCATCGTCCTCGGCGTCGTCCAGGGTCTGTCGGAGTTCCTGCCCATCTCCTCCAGCGGCCACCTGGAGCTGGTCCCCTGGCTCTTCGGCTGGAACGACTTCGCCGGCCGCCCCGACCTCGAGACCACCTTCGACGTCGCCCTGCACCTGGGCACCTTCGTCGGGGCCGTGGCTTATTTCCGGACCGACCTGGTGCGCCTGGCCAAGGGTGGCCTGGCCGCCCTGCGCCCCCGGAGGGTGCGGGCGAGCACCGGGGCGGCCTCGACCGGGTCGGCCTCCACCGGGTCGGCCTCCACCGAGACCTCCGTGGCCCCGGCGCCCCCGGAAGCTGCGAGTGCCCCGGCGGCGGGTGACGACGGCCGGCTGGCCTGGCTGCTGGTGGTCTCGGCCGTCCCCGCCGCCGTCGCCGGGGCCCTCTTCGAGGACGTCTTCGCCGGCATCGGCGAGACCGAGTGGCTGGTGGGACTGCTGCTCGCCACCTTCGGACTGGTGCTGCTGTGGGCCGACCGGCTGGGGGGCCAGCGCGGCGCCGACGGGTTCGGGCTGCGGGACGCCCTGGTCATGGGCGCCGCCCAGGCCCTGGCCCTGCAGCCGGGGGTGTCCCGCTCGGGCGTGACGATCACCGCCGCCCGCCGGCTGGGCTTCGGCCGGGAGGCGGCCGCCCGCCTGTCGTTCCTGATGAGCCTGCCCATCATCGCCGGGGCCGGCCTGTACAAGGGCCTCGACCTGCTGGCGGGCGGCGGTGTCCCGCCCGGGTTCGGGACCGCCTTCGCCTCGGGCATGGCCGCCTCGGCCCTCACCGGCTGGGTGGCGGTGTGGGCCACGCTGCGCCTGGTCCGCACCCGGACCTTCACACCCTTCGTCGTCTACCGGGTGGTGGTCGGCCTGGGCGTGGTCGCCCTGGTCGCCACCGGGCTGCGCTAGCGCGGGCGGGACCGCCCCGGGCCCTCGGCGTCCAGGACCCGGGGAGGGAGGGCTCATCGTCTCGTTGGCGTGCGGTCCGTTCTCCCGGACGCACGCCCACGAGTCGTGCGCCGGCGTCACCGGCCCGGGGTGAGCACCAGGGTCACCACACCGGCGGTCAGGGCGAAGGCCACCCGGCTCGCCTCCTCCTCGCTCACGCCCAGGGTCACCGCCTCCTCACCCACCCCGACCACGGTGGCGCCCCGGGCCACGGGGAAAGTGGGCTCGCCGTCGCCCACGGTGTCGGGGTCGAAGGTGACGAGGACGTCGACGACGTCGCCGGGCCCCAGCGCGGGTGTGCCCGCACCGCTGGGCACGGCGATGCCTCGTCCCCCGGTCGGCAGGGCGGCGGCCAGCGGTGACAGGCCGGCGGGGGCCAGGCGCTCGGCCACCACCGCCTCCCCGGCCAGGATGGGCGCGGCCACCATCTGGCCCTCGGCCGGTCCGGTGAGAGCACCGGCGGGCACCAGTGCCACCGGCCGGCGTTCGACCACCGCGTCGCCGGGGCCGACGACGGCGCCCGGGGCCAGATCGACGCTGGCCACCAGCGTCGAGCGCGTCTCACCCCAGCGAGTCGCCGCCTCCTGGGCCTGGCCGAGCAGCCGGGCGACGGTCAGCCCGGTGAGGGCAGCCAGGACCACGGCGGCCAGCCAGAACAACGAGGGCCGCTGAGCCAGCCGGAGGCGGGCGGGGCGAGCGCGGGGACGGGGCACCGCGGCGGCGGAGGGTGAGGCGGCGGCGGACGACAGGACGGGCACAAGGCGCTCCTCGGGCAGGCGGGATCACTGCGGGGGAAGCGCGCCCTCAGGCTAGTGCGTGGCCTGCAGCGGCGCAGCCGCAGGCAGCGGCGGCCTGATCGGGGATGGCGGCGATGGCGGCGAAGAGCACCTCGCGCAGGCGCCCCAGGTTCTCCTGGAAGAAGGCGAAGACCGCTTCCTGGGACACCGCCTCCCCCGCGGCCTGCTTCCCCGCGACCTCCACGCCGGTGTCGTAATCGGTGACCAGCGCCACCGTGGCGTAACACAGCCCCAGCTCCCGGGCCAGGGGGGCCTCGGGGCTCTGGGTCATGTTGACCACGTCCCATCCCTGGGATCGATGCCAGCGGGACTCGGCCCGGGTGGAGAAGCGTGGGCCCTGGACGACCACCACCGTCGCTCCGTCGACCACCGGCACGGTGCAGGTCCGGCCGGCCTCGGCCAGGGCGGCGCGCAGCTCGGGGCAGTAGGGATCGGCGAAGGCCAGGTGGTAGGTCTCGGGGCCGTCGAAGAAGGTGGCGGCCCGCCCCGAGGTGCGGTCGACCAGCTGGTCGCAGACCACGAAGTCGCCGGGGTGGATGTGGCCCTGGAGCGAGCCGGCGGCGCAGGGTCCCAGGATCCGGCGGGCACCCAGGGCGTGCAGCGCCCAGACGTTGGCCCGGTAGTTCACCCGGTGGGGCGGGAGCTCGTGGCCGGTCCCGTGCCGGGCCACGAAGGCGACGTGGCGGCCGCCGAGGTGTCCCAGCGCGATGGGTGCGGAGGGCGGGCCGTAGGGGGTGTCGAGATCGACGTGCTCGACGTCGTCGATGAGGCGGTAGAACCCGGAGCCGCCGATGACACCCAGGCGCTCGGGGTCGGCCACGGAAGGGACTACGCCGACTTGGCCGCCGGCGAGGAGGACGAGCCCGAGGAGGCCGAAGCCGAGGCCGAGTCCGACGACGACGTCGAGGCCGCCTCCTTGTTCTTGGAACCGGCGTCCTTGGTGGATCCCGCGTCGGACCCGCCGGTCGTGCCGTCACCCTTGCCGTCGCCCTTGCCGTCGCCGCCCGCCTCTTTGGACCCCTCGCCCTTGTCCGAGCCCGCGCGCGTGCCCGCCAGCGAGCGGCTGTCGTTCTTGTAGAAGCCGCTGCCCTTGAAGGCGATGCCGATGTTGCCGAACACCTTGCGCAGGGCGCCGCCACAGGTGGGGCAGTCGGTGAGGGCGGGATCGTCGAAGCGCTGCACCACCTCCAGGTGGGTGTCGCAGCTGCGGCAGACGTACTCGTAGGTGGGCACGCAGACCTCCGGGCCGGCCCCGGAGCACCGGGAAACGAACGATCGGGCGGGTCAGTGTAGCGCTGGGGTGCCCCTCCTACCATGGCCCCATGGGACGTGGAACGGCGGGCCGCCGGCCCGGTCCGCCAACGCCGCGCTGAGCGTCTGGGGCCGCCTGCGACTGGTGGCCCTGGCCGTCGTGCTGTTGCCGGCGGTGTCGCTGGTGGCCGTGCGCGCCGGGGGGATCGACGACGACTGGCTTCCCGGCCTGGTCCTCGCCGCCGTCGCCGGAGGCCTCGTCGCCCTGGTCACCTGGCGCATCTCGGCGCAGGTGAGCAGCTATGTGGAGGAGCTGGAGCGCAGCCGCAGGGAGTTCCGCCTGGCCCTGACCCGTCTGGGCCAGGCCCTGGAGGCATCCGACGACCGCCGCACGCTGCTCGAGGTGGTCCTGGAGAGCACCCAGGCCATCCTCGGCGCCGACCACGCCGTCTTCTTCGCCGACGCCCGCACCCACCTGGTGGCCAAGTTGGCCCGGGGGGCCACCGACGCCCCGGAGTCCAGGCTCGCCCACGGGAAGGGCCTGGCCGGGTGGGTGGCCAGCCACGACGAGCCGGCGCGCTGGCCGCCCGGACCGGCTGCTCCGGCGCCCCCCGAGCCTGACGCCGCCACCGCCCTCGCCGTCCCCCTCCAGGCCGGCGGTCGCCTTTTCGGCGTCATCGGCCTCTACGGCCGCGCCCGGCCCTTCAGCGCCGAGGACCTGGCAACCATCAGCGACTTCGCCCGCCAGGCCCAGACGTCGATCGACCGGACCTTCGCGCACGAGGAGGCCCGCCGGCTGTCGATCACCGACGGGCTCACCGGGCTGTGGAACCGGCGCCACCTCGACCTGCGCTGCTCGGAAGAGCTCGACCGGGCCGCTCGCTTCGGCGAGGAGTTCGCCCTGGTGATGTGCGACATCGACGACTTCACCGAGGTCAACAACCGCCACGGCCACCAGGCGGGCGACGCCGTGCTGGTCGAGGTCTCCAACCGGCTCTCGGCGTCCACCCGCCAGGTCGACCTGGTGGCCCGCTACGGCGGGGAGGAGTTCCTCCTCCTGCTCCCCCGCACCGGACGGGCGGGAGCCCTCGAGGTGGCCGAGAAGGTGCGGGCGGCGGTGACCGACCAGCCCGTGTGCACCGACGCCGGACCGGTGGCGTTGAGCATCTCGCTCGGCGTCGCCTGCCATCCCGAGCACGGCACCACCGTCGCTGCCCTCACCGGGGCGGCCGACGCGGCGCTGTACCGAGCCAAGCGTTCGGGCAAGAATCAGGTCCGGGTGGCCGAGCCGGCCACCCACCCGCCCACCGACTCCGAAGAGAGCTGACGATGCCAGCACGCGTCCGGACCGCCGTCATCCCCGCTGCCGGCCTCGGCACCCGCTTCCTGCCCGCCACCAAGGCCCAGCCCAAGGAGATGCTGGCGGTCCTCGACCGTCCCGCCATCCAGTACGTGGTGGAGGAGGCCGCGGCGGCCGGGCTCGACGACGTCCTCATCGTCACCAGCCGGGGCAAGCACGCCCTCGGGGACCACTTCGACCGCATGCCCGAGCTCGAGGCCGAGCTCGAGCGCAAGGGCAAGACCGACGCCCTCGAGCAGGTGGTGGCCCTGGCCGAGCTGGCCCGGGTGCACACCGTGCGCCAGGCCGAGCCCCGGGGCCTGGGCCACGCCGTGGCCATGGCCGCCGACCACGTGGGCGACGCCTCCTTCGCCGTGCTCCTGCCCGACGACCTCATGGTCGACGACGCCGCCCTGCTGCGGGGGATGCTGGGCGCCCACGCCGAGCACGGGGCGCCGGTGGTGGCCCTCAAGGAGGTCCCTCGGGCCGACATCTCGGCCTACGGCTGCCCCCGGATCGAGCCGGTCGAGGGCCCCCTGGTGCGCATCACCGAGGTCATCGAGAAGCCCGACCCCGAGGATGCGCCCTCTTCGCTGGCCCTCACCGGACGCTACGTCCTCACCCCGGCGGTCTTCGAGGCCCTGGCCCGGGTCAGCCCGGGCAAGGGTGGCGAGATCCAGCTGACCGACGCCCTGGGTCTGTTGGCCGAGACCGGGACCGTCTACGGCTGGGTCTTCCGCGAGGGGCGCTACGACGTGGGGACGCCCCTCGACAACCTGCGGGCCAACATCGAGCTGGCGCTGGAGCGTCCCGAGCTGGCCGCAGAGCTGGGCCCGTACCTGGCCGACCTGGTGCGTCGCCGGAACCTGTGAGCCGTCGCCGTCCCGGTCACCCCTCGGCCGAGGCCTAGGCAGGCTCCTGGTGGCGCTCATCCCCCTCGAGGACGCCCGGGCCCACGTCCTCGACCGCTGCGGTGTGGTGGCACCCGGGGCCGTGCCGCTGGCCGGCGCCCTCGGTCGGGTGAGCGCCGAGGTGGTGGTGGCCGGCGAGACCGTGCCTCCCTTCGACAACAGCGCCATGGACGGCTTCGCGGTGCGGGCGGCCGACACCGCCGGTGCCCCCGTCGTCCTGGACGTGGTCGACACGGTGGCCGCCGGGGCCTCGCCCACCAGGCCGGTGGGGCCCGGTCAGGCCGTGCGCATCATGACCGGCGCACCGCTGCCCGAGGGGGCCGACGCGGTGGTGATGGTGGAGCGCACCGTGGCGCGCGACGGCGGGCGTTCGGTGCAGATCGAGGTCCCCGTGACGTCGGGGACGGCCACCCGCCGCGCCGGCGACGACGTGGCCGCAGGTGACGTGGTGGTGGGGGCAGGCACCGTGCTCAGGCCCGGCCACCTCGGCGTCCTGGCCAGCGTGGGGACCGCCGAGGTGTCGGTGTTCCCGGCCCCCCGGGTGGGCGTGCTGTCGACCGGCGACGAGCTGGCCGACGCCTCGGCACCGCTGCGCCCGGGGCAGATCCGCGACTCCAACCGGCCCACCCTGTGCGCCCTGGTGGCCCAGGCCGGCTTCGTCGCCGTCGACCTGGGCTCGGTGGCCGACGACGAGGCCGCCCTGGCCGAGGCCTTTCGCACCGCGGCCTCGGGCTGCGACGCGGTGGTCACCAGCGGCGGGGTGAGCATGGGGGACTTCGACCTGGTCAAGGTCGTCCTCGACCGCCTGGGCGACATGCGCTGGATGCAGGTGGCCATCAAGCCGGCCAAACCCTTCGCCTTTGGGCTGGTGGGAGGCACGCCGGTGTTCGGCCTCCCCGGTAACCCGGTGTCGTCGATGGTGAGCTTCGAGCTGCTGGCCCGCCCCGCCCTGCGCAAGATGGCCGGCTTCCCTCAAGCGGCGTGGTCGCGTCCGGTGATCGTGGGCGTGGCCGGTGAGGCGCTCCGGCGCCAGCCCGACGGCAAGGTCCACTTCGTGCGGGTGGTGGCCTCGGTGGACGACGACGGCCGCCACCAGGTGCGCTCGGCCGGCGGCCAGGGCTCCCACCAGCTCAGCGCCATGGCGACGGCCAACGCCCTGGCCGTGCTGGCCGACGGCGACGGGGTCGAGGCCGGCGCCCCCGTCCCCGTCCTGTTGCTCGACGTGGGGTGAGGCCGGTCCCCTAGCCTGGCCCGATGGGGAGGACGCCGGTCGAGCTGGTCGACTCCTACGGGCGCACCCACCGCGATCTGCGCATCTCGGTGACCGACCGCTGCAACTTCCGCTGCACCTACTGCATGCCCGAGGAGGGCCTGGCCTGGGTGGCGCGCCAGGAGGTGCTCACCTTCGAGGAGATCGAGCGGGTGGCCCGGGTGTGCGTGGAGCGCTTCGGCTTCGACAGCATCCGCCTCACCGGGGGCGAGCCCACCGTTCGGGCCCACCTGCCGGTGCTGGTGGCCAAGCTGGCCGCCCTCGACGTCGACCTGGCCATGACCACCAACGGCTCGTCCCTGCGGGCCCAGGCTCGGGCGTTGCGGGCGGCGGGCCTGGGCCGGCTCAACATCTCGCTCGACTCGCTGCGCCCCGAGCGCTTCGCGGCCCTGACTCGCCGAGACGAGCTCCACAGCGTGCTCGACGGCATCGACGCCGCCCTCGAGGCCGGTTTCGACCCGGTGAAGCTGAACGTGGTGTGCATGGAGGGCGTCAACGACGACGAGGTGGTCGACTTCGCCACCTTCGGGCGACAGCGGGGGGTGGAGGTCCGCTTCATCGAGTTCATGCCCCTCGACGCCGGCCACACCTGGTCGAAGGTGCAGGTCGTCCCCGGAGAGCGGATCGTGGCCGCCATCCACGCCGTCCACCCCCTTCGGCCCCTCGCCCGGGGCTCGGAGCCGGCCGAGGTCTTCGAGTACCTCGACGGAGGAGGGCGGGTGGGCGCGATCGCCAGCGTGACCGCCCCCTTCTGCGCCCGCTGCGACCGGGTCCGCCTCACCGCCGAGGGCCGGCTGCGCAACTGCCTGTTCTCGATGGAGGAGACCGACGTGCGGGCGGTGCTGCGGGGCGGGGGCAGCGACGACCACCTGGCCCGGTCCATCTCCTCCTGCGTGGCGGCCAAGGGGCCCGGCCACCAGATCGGCTCGGTCAGCTTCGTCCAGCCCCCCCGCACCATGTCCCAGATCGGCGGGTGACCGACAGGGCGTCGAGCGAAGCGAGACCTGCCCCTGCCCGCGGGCCTCTGGCGAGCGCCGCGAGCCTGCCCGTACACTTCGCCGGTGACTTCGCGCGGCCTGACCCACCTCGATCCCCTGGGGAGGGCGCGCATGGTCGACGTCACCCCCAAGGAGGCCACGCACCGCCGGGCCATGGCGCGGTGCCGGGTCCACATGTCGAGCGAGACGTCCAGCCTGGTGGCCCGGGGGGCGATCAGCAAGGGTGACGTGCTGGCCGTGGCCCGGGTGGCCGGCATCCAGGCGGCCAAGCGCACCGCCGACCTGATCCCGCTGTGCCACCCGCTGCTGGTGGGGTCGGTCTTCGTCAACTTCACCATCGACGACACCTGGATCGAGATCGAGGCCCAGGTCGAGACGGTCGACCGCACCGGGGTGGAGATGGAGGCGCTGACGGCCTGCTCGGTGGCCGCGCTGACCATCTACGACATGTGCAAGTCGGCCGACCGGAGCATGACCATCGGGGAGCTGGCGCTGTGGGAGAAGACGGGCGGACGCTCGGGGATCTACCGGCGCCCCGTCGAGCTCGACCCCGACGGGTTCGAAGCCTGATCGTCGCCGGGGCTTGTGGCCCCGCCAGCCCCCGTAGTAGAACCGCACCACGAGCGTCATGGGGGGTCGACGCCGGCAATCCACCCCTCGCCGGTCCCGTCGGAGTAGGTTCGAGTCCAAGAAAGCAGAGGGCGGAGCGTGTCGCTGGTGGTTCTCGTCATCCTTGCCATGGTCTGGGCGGTCTTCCTGCTCCCCCAGCTCTTCCGAGCTCGGGCGGAGCGTTCGACCGACTCCATCGGGACCTTCCGACGTCAGCTCTCGGTGCTGGAGCGCACCTCGCCGGCAGGGGTGGCACGCGCCGCTCGGCTCCCCACCGCGGCGCCCAGCTACCGCCCACCCACCACTCGCACCGCCCCCCGGTCCTCGGTGACGGCGCGGCCCCGTACGATCGCCTCGCCCGCCAGCTCCGGGCATCGGCCCCACCCCGGCCGGTCCCGCGCCCGCAAGCGCCGCCACGACATCTTCTGCGGCCTCCTCGCCGTCGTGGCCGCCTCGCTGGTGCTCAGCCTCGTTCCCGCCCTGCGCATGATGATCTGGGTGCACCTGGCGCTCGACGTGGCCTTCGTGGGCTACGTGGCCCTGCTGATGCGGGCCCGCAACCTGGCCACCGAGCGGGAGCTCAAGGTGCGCTTCCTGCCCCCCGCCCCCCGGCCCCAGCCCCAACTCCTGCTGCACCGCTCGGCCAACTGAGCGCCCCGGCCCGGCTCTCCGGGCGCCGGTAGCATGACCCCCGCCGGGGGTGTAGCTCAGTTGGCAGAGCGCTACGTTCGCAACGTAGAAGTCGGCGGTTCGAA
>JADDRA010000046.1 GCA_016781105.1 Actinomycetota bacterium
TGCCCCCCGCGCCGCGCACGGCACCCCCGCCCTCGGTGGCCGAGGACGGGGCGGTCGCCGAGGTCGCCCGGGAGGCGCTGCGCCTGCCTCGGGCCGTGGTCCGCCTGCCGCCGGCGGCCGACGCGCTGGCCCTGGTGGCCGAAGCGGCACGGTGGGGCCCCTGCCTGGTCGTGGCCCCCTCCCTGTCGGGGGCGAGCGACGTGGCGGCGCGGTTGCGGGCCCTGGGGGTGGGCGTCGCCCTGGTGCCGGGGGAGTGGGCGCAGGCCGCAGCCGGCGCCCGGGTGGTGATCGGGGCCCGGGCCGCGGCCTGGGCCCCGGTGGCCGACCTGGCCGCCGTGGTCGTGCTCGACGAGCACGACGAAGCCCACCAGGAGGAGGCATCACCGACCTGGAACGCACGGGAGGTCGCCGGCGAGCGGGCGCAACGGGCGGGCGCCGCCTGTGTGTGGGTGTCACCCTGCCCCTCGCTCGAGGCCCTGGCCTGGGCGCCCTTGCTCGGCGTCTCCCGGGCCGAGGAGCGCTCGGGCTGGCCGGTGGTCGACATCGTCGACCGGCGCCGGGAGGAGCCGATGCGGGCCGGGCTGTACTCGCCCCGCCTGGTCGAGATGGTGCGGGCCGCCGTCGCCGGCCACACGCCGGGTGAGGGCCCCCGGGCGGTGCTGGTGCTCAACCGCAAGGGACGGGCCCAGCTGCTCGTGTGCGCCACCTGCGACGAGCCGGCCCGCTGCGAGGCCTGTGACTCGTCGGTCGCCGCCGGCGACGGGAGTGACCTCGTGTGCCGCCGCTGCGGGAGCCGGCGGCCGCCGCTGTGCCTGCGCTGTGGGGCCGGTCGCCTCAAGGCACTGCGACCGGGGGTGACCCGGGTGCGGGAGGACCTCGAGCGCCTGCTCGGCCTGCCCGTGGGCGAGGTCAGCGGGGCCGGAGCGGGTCAGGACGAGCTGGCCCGGTTCTCGGCCGTGGTCGGCACCGAGGCGGTCCTGCACCGGCGCTCGCACCCCCGGGTGGTGGCCTTCCTCGACCTCGACGCCGAGCTGCTGGCACCCCGCTACCGGGCCGCCGAGCAGGCCCTGGCCCTGGTGGCCCGGGCCGCCCGCCTCCTTGCGGGGGGCAAGGCAGGCGGGGGCCGGCTGGTGCTCCAGACCCGGCTGCCGGGCCACGAGGTCGTCCAGGCCGCGCTGCACGCCGACCCGGCCCGGGTGGCCCGGCGCGAGGTCGCCCGGCGGGAGCAGCTGGGCTTTCCGCCGGCGAGGGCGTTGGCCGTGGTGTCGGGGCCCCCGGCGGCGACCTTCGTGGAGGGCCTGGAGGGACGCAGCGACCTCGAGCTGCTCGGCCCGGCCCAGGGGCAGTGGCTGGTGCGGGCGCCGGACCACGCCACGCTCTGCGACGCCCTGGCTGTGGTGCCCCGCCCCCCTGGTCGCCTCCGGGTAGCCGTCGACCCGGCCCGGATCTGACCCCTGGCCGGACCTCGAGGCCGAGCGCCGGTCAGCGGCTCGCCGTCCACTCCCGGCGGCGGACCTCGTAGACGGCGATGGCGGCGGCGTGAGCCACGTTGAGCGATCCCACCCGGCCCAGCTGGGGGATGAAGGCCACGGCGTCGCAGAGGCGCAGCGTCGCCGGCGAGAGCCCTCGCTCCTCGTGGCCGATGACGATGCACACGTCGGGGGCCAGGGCCACCTGGTGGAGGGGGAGCGACCCCTCGGCCAGCTCGAGGCCGAGCAGGAAGTAGCCCTCGGAGCGGGCGGCCGCGCAGGCGTGGGCGCTGGACGGGTGGGTGCTCCAGGGCAGGTAACGCTGGGTGCCGAGTGAGGTCTTCTTGGACTTGACGTGGTCGGGCGTCGGGCTGGCCCCGGCCAGGTAGAGGTGCTCGACCCGCTCGGCCGCGCCCAGGCGGACGATGGCTCCGACGTTGAAGGGGGTCTGGACCGAGTCGAGCAGCAGGCTGACCCGTCCGGTGGTCTGCTGGCGCCAGTGCCGGTGCAGGCGCTTGATCTCGGTGCCACCCAGGCTCCTGGCCCCGCCGTCGCTCACCGACCCACCCGGCCCTCGACCTCCAGCAGGCGGTAGCCGCGCCGGGAGCGACGGCGCTCGGCGGGGAACCCCTCGTCGCTCAGCCAGCGCACCAGGGAGTCGGCGCCCAGGTGCTTGTGGACCACCAGCCAGGCCCGGCCCCCGTCGTCCAGACGGCCGAGCCAGTGCGACAGCAGGGCGTGGAGGGCGGGCTTGCCGACCCGCACGGGCGGGTTGGCCCAGATGGCGGCGAAGCGGACGTCGTCGGGCACGTCCTCGGGCGAGCGGGCCCGCACGTCGGCGGCCCCGGCCGCCCGGGCGTTGGCGGCGGTCAGGGCCAGGGCCCGGCGGTTGACGTCGACGGCCCACACGGTGGCCTCCGGCGAGCGCCGGGCCATGGTCACGGCGATGGGGCCGTAGCCGCAGCCCAGGTCGAGGAGGTGGCCCCGGGGGGGCGGAGGCGGCGCCTCCAGGAGCAGGAAGCGGGTCCCGGGATCGACGGCGTCCCGGGCGAACACGCCCCGGTCGGTGGTGAGCGCCAGGGTCAGGTCGGGCAGGGCCAGGCTGACCTGGCGCGGCGCCGAGGCCACGGTGGGATCGGCGTCGAAGTAGTGGCCCACGGCTCGCAGCACGCTACCGGCCCCCCCTCTACCGGGCGTGACGTCGGGACGTTGGGGCACGCAGACGTCCTGGTGGACCCAGGTCGCCCCGGCGCTGCCCACGTCGGTCTCAGGCTGGGCCAGGAGGCGAGGGTGGGCCCGGCAAGACGTCGGCCTCGATGAGGCTCCAGGGACCGTGGCAGATGACCGCCACCGGCTCGGACGGGTCGAAGAGCCGGCGCTCGAGGCCGACCGCGGCCGGCGCGCCGCGCAGCCGGTCGGGGTGGCCTTCAGGGCCGCGCCGCGCTACCCGGCGTCGTCGCTCCGCCAACACCGGCGCTCCGCCTCGGCCTCCAGGGCGCCGAGGGCGCCGCCGTAGACCAGGTGGGCCGCGACCATGCTGCGCTGGCGGTCCCGCCGGTCCCGGTCGGCGGGAGGGAGGATCCCGAGGGCGGGAATCCAGCCCTGGTAGCTCAGGGCCCACACGGCGAGGCCGAACAGGCTGCCCTGGACGGCGGCCGGGCCCGGGAGGTCGACCCCCTGGCGCCCCAGGGCGTGGCGCATCAGGGCGAAGGCCGAGCCTCCGGCCGCACCGAAGGCCAGGTGGGCGACGGAGGCAGCCACGTTCTGGGAGCCCTCGGAGGCGTCGTCGACGCCGGCCCGGCCGAGCGCCTCCTCGGTCACCCGCTCGGGGGGCTGGCTCCCCATGGCGCCCCGGCGCTGAGCCACCAGCATCACGGCGCTCATGGGCAGCGTGGCCAGCGCGCCGGCCAGCGCGCCACCTGCCGCCCGCCGGGCCACCTCACCCACGTCCCCACCCCCCGGCGAACCCATCCTGGACAGCATGGCCGATCCGGCACCCCCCGTGCCGCGAGGGTCGCCCCGGTGGCCACCGGGTAACAGGGGGACCATGGCCGACCCCGTCGTCGTGATCACGGGCGCGTCCGCAGGGGTGGGACGGGCGACGGTCCGGGCCTTCGCCCGGGCCGGGTCGGCGGTGGGGTTGATCGCCCGGGACCACGAGGGTCTGGAGGCGGCAGCCGAGGAGGCCCGGGGGTCAGGCGTCCGGGCAGTCACCGCGTCGATCGACGTGGCGAACGCCGAGGCTGTCGATCGGGCCGCCGCCACCTTCGAGGAGGAGCTCGGTCCCATCGGGGTGTGGGTCAACAACGCCATGACCTCGGTGTTCTCCCCCGTGCACGAGATCGAGGCGTCCGAGGTGAAGCGGGTGACCGAGGTGACCTACCTGGGCAGCGTCAACGGCATCCTCGCCGCCCTGGCCCGGATGCGCCCTCGCAACGCCGGCACCATCGTCCAGGTGGGTTCGGCCCTGGCCTACCGGGGGATCCCCCTCCAGGCCGCCTACTGTGGTTCCAAGCATGCCATCCGGGGCTTCGTCGACTCGCTGCGCTGCGAGCTGGCCCACGACCGCCTGGCGGTCAAGGTGGCGACGGTCCACCTCCCGGCCGTGAACACCCCCCAGTTCGGCTGGGTGCGCAGCCGCCTGCCGGAGCATCCCCAGCCAGTGCCCCCCATCTACCAGCCCGAGGTGGCCGCTCGGGCCATCCTGTGGGCCTCGGTTCACCCCCGGCGCGAGGTGCACGTGGGCCTGCCCACGGTGGGCACCATCTGGGCCGACAAGGTGGTGCCCGGGCTGCTCGACCGCTACCTGGCCCGCACCGGCTACGACTCCCAGCAGCTCGACTTGCCCACCGAGGGCGACCGGCCCGACAACCTGTGGGCGCCGGTGCCGGGCGACCACGGGGCGCACGGGATCTTCGACGAACAGGCCCGCGGGTCGAGCCCCCAGCTCACCTTCACGACCCACCGGCGCCTGGCCGGCGGGGTGGCCGCGGCCGCCGTCGCCGCCCTGGGCTTCCTCGGCGCCCGGCGCTGAGGCGTGCACATCGACTTCAACGCCTCGGAGCGCTCCAGCCTGGGCGTGGAGATGGAGCTCGAGGTGGTCGACCTGTCGACCCGCGAGCTGCGCAGCGCCGCCACCGAGGTGCTGGCCGCCATGGGCGAGGGTCATCTCGGTGGCGAGCACCCCAAGGCCAAGCACGAGCTGTTCGAGTCGACGGTCGAGATCATCACCGGGGTGTGCACCACCGTGGCCGAGGCCCGTGCCGACCTGGAGGCGACCTTGGCGACCCTCGGCGGCCTGTGCGCTCCCCGCGGGCTGGGCCTCATGTGCTCGGGCAGCCACCCCTTCACCCACTGGGCCACCCAGCAGGTGAGCCCCAACCCCCGCTACCACCGGCTGGTCGAGGAGATGCAGTGGTTGGCCCGGCGGCTCCAGATCTTCGGGATCCACGTCCACGTCGGGGTGCGCTCGGCCGAGAAGGCGATCGCCATCGCCAACGGCCTGCTGGCCTACCTGCCGCACCTGCTCGCAGTGTCGGCGTCGAGCCCCTACTGGATGGGCCAGGACACCGGCTTGGCCTCGTGCCGCTCCAAGGTCTTCGAGTCGCTGCCCATGGCCGGCCTGCCCCACCAGCTCGCTGACTGGGGCGAGTTCGAGCGGTTCATGACCACCCTGTTGCGCTCCAAGGCCATCACCTCCATCCGGGAGGTGTGGTGGGACATCCGGCCCCACCCCGACTTCGGTACGGTGGAGCTGCGAGTGTGCGACGGGCTGCCGCGCCTGAGCGAGGTCGCGGCGGTGGCGGCCCTGACCCAGTGCCTGGTCGAGTGGATGGACGGGGCGTACGACCGGGGACACCCGAGGGCGGCGCCCAGGCCCTGGATCGTGCGGGAGAACAAGTGGAAGGCGGCACGCTACGGGATGGAGGCCGAGATCATCGTCGACGAGCACGGGAACCTCCGACCACTGCGCGACGAGCTGGCCGGGCTGGTCGAGGAGCTGGCGCCGGTCGCCCGAGGGCTGGGCTGCGCCGACGAGCTGGCGCAGGTCGCGGTTCTGGTCGCCGAGGGCCCCAGCTACGTGCGCCAGCGGGCCTTGGTGGCCGACGGGGCCGGGCTCAGCGACGTGGTCGACGCCCTGGTCGAGGAGCTGCGGACCGACCGGGCGGTGGTGCCCGGGCGAGCGAGGCTGGGCTGATGCCACCCGAGCGACGTCCGTTGATCGCGCTACCGGCGGCGCGAGTGGCCTCCGGGCGCATCGAGGGCTGGGGCCCCGGCGCCTACGCCGTGGCCGAGACCTACGTGGCCGCCCTGCGCCGGGCCGGGGCCCGGCCCGTGCTGCTGACGAGCCCCGAGGAGGATGCGGCCGAGGAGGTCCTGGCCCCCTTCGCCGGGTTGGTGCTCGCCGGTGGGGGCGACATCGATCCCCGGCGCTACGCCCTACGCCAGGACGAGCACGTCTATGGCGTCGACCCCGACCGGGACAGCCTCGAGCTCGAGCTCGCCAGCTTCGCCCTGACCACGGGCCTTCCCACCCTGGCCATCTGCCGGGGTGCCCAGGTCGTCAACGTGGCCCGGGGCGGGACCCTCCACCAGCACCTTCCCGAGCCCCTGGGCCGGGGGGCACACGGGGACCCCACGTCGGGCGTGCTGGTCACCCACGGGGTGGCGCTGGCCGAGGGGAGCAGGCTGGCCTCGGCGGTGTCGTCGCCGCGCCTGAGCTCGTGCACCTCGGTCCACCACCAGGGGATCGACCGGCTGGGCGAGGGACTGCGGCCGGTGGGGTGGAGCGACGACGGCCTGGTCGAGGCCCTCGAGCCCGAGGGGGACCAGGGCTGGCTGGTGGCCGTCCAGTGGCACCCGGAGGTCACCGCCGCCGACGACCCCGCCCAGCAGGCCCTGTTCGACGCCTTGGCCGAGCGGGCCCGTGAGCGTGAGGTGTGCCTGGCCTCACGGTAGGGACGAGCGAGGCTCAGGCCGCCGAGGGCCCGTCGAACAGCGCCGGCGCCCGTTGGCCTGCCTCGCCGGGCGGCTCGGGACCGGGCACCTCCGGGCTCGCCCGACCCTGCCCGGGAGGCACCCAACGCCGTGTCCCCGGTGGGCCCTCGAGGCGCCAGTCCCGGTGGGTCTTGGCCCCGTGGTGGCGCCGGCACAGCCAGGCGAGCTGATCGAGGGTGGTGCGAAAGCTGTGCTGCCACTCGGTGAGGTGGTCGATCTCCAAGCCGGTGCTGGCCCCACAGCCGGGCACCTCGCAGCGATAGCCCCGGGCCTCGTGCGAACTGCCGGCAGGAGGGTGATCGACGATTCCGATCGAACCGCTGCCCTGGTGCTGCCCGTGTGAAGGCCGGCGCGGCCGCCCCGCTCCTACAGGGACACCGGCAGCGTTGAGGCCGCGTGCTCGCTCACGATGGTCCTGGGCTGTGGGAGGTCAGGCTGAGCACGGTGGCCGACGACCGCCTCGGGATCGGCCCGCCGGCTCAGGAACGAGAGCCTCGCTGGGTGGACCTGTCCGTAGCACCCGGGCCTCATCGCCGACCTCGGCGAGGAAGAAGACGTGGTGGGAGACGCGGAGCACGTCCCTCCCCGGACGGGCACCGCCGTCCACCGCCGATCCCGCGCCGGTCCCTAGCCGGCGCTCGGGTCAGCGGGGGTTGCGGGGCCGCACGGTCGTCGCCGTGGTCTCGTCGCCACCCGAGGACGGCGAGTCGCGCGACTCGGTGCGCTCGTCGGGGTCCCGGGTCTGGTCGTCGTCCCGGTCCTCGTCCCTCGAACCTCTGCCGGCACCGTCGCGAGACCCGCCGCCGGTGGGGTTGCGGGGGACGATGGTCGAGGTGGTCGTGCTCTCGTTGGACGGGAGCGGGACGGCCCGCGCCGGGCTGGTCGTCGTGGTGGTGGGGGGCAGCGTGGTCGTGGTGGTGGCAACGGTGGGCGGTGGTGGCGAGAACGTGGGCACCCTGGGTGGGGGTGGTGGAGGCGGCGGGGGTGGCGGAGGTGGCGGAGGTGGCGGAGGTTCGTCGAAGTCGCTCGGGGGCACGCCGGCCAGCGCCTCGGTCATGAACGCCTTCCAGGTGGCGGCGGGGATCGATCCGCCGGTCACCCGGGACACCCCCTTGATGTTGAACAGAGAGGTGGGCTTGGTCTTGTCGCCGATCCAGACCGCCGTGGACAGCGTCGGGGTGTAGCCCACGAACCAGGCGTCACGCCACTCCTGGGCCGTGCCCGTCTTGCCCGCCGCCGGGCGCCCGATGTCGGCCGCGGTGCCGGTGCCCCCGGTGATGACCCCCTTGAGGACGTCGGTCACGTTGTAGGCCACCGACTCCTCCAGCACTCGCTCGGGCTGGCGGTCGCGGTTGTCCTCGAGGAACTCTCCGTTGGCGTCCTTGACCCAGAGCACGGGGGTAGCGGGGTAGCGCAGGCCGTTGGCGGCGAAGACCCCGTAGGCCGAGGCCATGTCGAGGGGCGACACCTCCTGGCTGCCCAGGGCGTACTCGAGGTTGTGGCGTTCGGGGCTGGCCACCCAGGCCGAGGAGATGCCGAGCTTCTTGGCCATGGCCCCCACCTCGGGGACCCCGACGTCTTGGATCACCTGCGCGTAGACGGTGTTGTAGGAGCGGGCCGTGGCGCTGCGCAGGCTGGCCCGACCCCCGGCCGACCCCTCGTAGTTGTTGATGGTGCAGTTGTCGTCCCCCAGGCAGTTGGGGATGCGGTAGGTGCTGGGGGCCGAGTAGGCCTTGGTGTCGGGCATGCCCTGCTCGAGGGCGGCGGCCAGCACGAAGGGCTTCCACGACGAGCCGGGCTGGCGCCCGCTGCCGCCGCCCTCCACCGAGATGGCGTCGGGGTTCCAGCAGCTCGCGGCCACGTCGATGGCGTTCCTGACCTCGGGCGGGGCCTCGTGGCACTTGCCCAGGGCCAGGTTGACCTGACCACCGGTGGCGGCGAAGTCGCGCCCGCCCACCATGGCCCGTACGAAGCCACTGCGGGGCTCCAGTGACACGAGCGCCATCTCGACGGGTGGTGCGGTGCCGTCCAGCGCCTCGCTCACCGTCCGCTCGGCATCCGCCTGCAGCCGGGGATCGAGGGTGGTGCGGATCTCGAGGCCCCCGGCGTAGACGGCCTGGCCGTACTGCGACTCCAGGTAGCGGCGCACGTAGTCGACGAAGTAGGGGTACTCGTCGGCCCCCTCCTTGGGCGGGTGGACGAGGGTCGACTCGCGCGGGGCGGGCCCGTCGGCCGTCAGCCACAGGTCGAGGTCGACCGCCTCCTCGTGCTCCTCGGGGGTGATGTAGCCCTGGTCGAGCATGGTGTCGAGGACCAGGACGCGCCGGGCCTCGGCGTCGTCGGGGTTCCCCCGGGGCTCGAAGTCGCTCGGGGCGGGGATGAGGCCGGCCAGCAGGGCCGACTCCGACAGCGTGAGCTCGCTGACGGGCTTGCGGAAGTACGACATCGAGGCCGCGCCCACCCCGATGGCGTCACTCCCCAGGTAGACGCCGTCGAGGTACTTGAACAGGATCTCGTCCTTGTCGACCAGCCGGTCGAGCTGGCGGGCCAGCACCGCCTCCTTGAGCTTGCGCTCCACGGTCCGCTCGGTCCCCACGTAGGCGTTCTTGACGTACTGCTGGGTGATGGTCGAGCCGCCCTGGGTGATCTCCTGGCCCCGGACGTTGGCGATGAGCGCCCGCAGCGCGCCCTGGAAGTCGACCCCGCTGTTGGCGTAGAAGGTCCGGTCCTCCATGGAGATGACGGCCTGCTTGAGGTGCTCGGGGATGGCGCCGGGCTCGACGGGGACGCGCTGGTCGAACTCCCGGAAGATGGCGATCTCACGGCCGTTGATGTCGTAGACCCGGCTGAGCTGGCTCCCACCCGGGGGACGGGGGTCGGGCAGCTCGTCGAGCGGCGGTGGGTACAACAAGGTGGCGGCCACGAGCGCCGCCACCGCCACCGGGACGAGGGCGGCCAGGGTGAGGAAGCCGGCGGTGATCGACGCCAGGGTGCGCCGGCTCACGGCGCAGGCTCGTCGTGGTCGAGGGTCTGAGGACGGCGGTCGTGCACGGGGGCCAGCCTAAGAGCGGGGGGCGGGAGGCGCACCGCGGGTCGGGGCCGGGAGCGCCCGGCTGCGCTCGTGCGGAGTGTCCCCGTCGGCCAGGGGGTAGGGTCGGGCCCTTCGTCGGCTGCGTCCCTGCTGGAGGACTCGCTGCGCATGTGGGTCGTTGTCGCGGTGATCGTGTCCGTGCTGCTGTCGGTCGGCCTGTACGCGGCATTGGTCTCCTCGGGCATCGTTCCCGGGCCCCAGAGTGGCGGCGGGACCGACCCGGGCGTCGCCGGCCGGACCAGCTACCGCAACCTGTCGGGCCGGCGGGTGGGCCAGAGCGACACGGGGCTGTTCGGTATCTTTCCCCGGGTGCCCCACCTCCGGGAGCTGCCCCAAGGTTGCCTGCTCGCCCTGATCGTGGCGTCCGCCCTGTGGTTCATCGCCTGGACGGTGCTGCTCGTCCTGGCCTTCGGCCTGTTGCGCAGCATCAACTGAGGCCGGCGAGGACCCTGCACACGGCGGACCGGGGCTGGTCCGGGCCGGACCGGCTCCGGGCCCTCAGCAGGGGGCGGAGGCCTCGCTCGGTTCGTTGTCGGGCAGGAGGGCGCCGGCCAGGCGACCGAGCTCGGCGTGCAGGGCCTTGACCTTGGCCCGGTCGGCCGAGTAGCAGACGAAGGTCCCCACCTGTCGACGGTTCACCAGGCCGGACTCCACCAGCACCGACAGGTGATGGGAGGCCAGGGACGGCGAGACGTCGATGGCCTTGGCCAGGAACCCGGCCGTGCGGGGCCCCCGGCGCAGCCAGCGCAGCATCTGGAGCCGGTGCGGCTCACCGAGCACGGCCAGCGTGTGGGAGATGCGCTCCACTTGCCGTCTGGAGAAGGTGCTGACCATCCCCCTGAGCCTACGCACTCGGCGGGGCGCCGGCGGCCGCTTCGCCGTGCGCCCCGGTACGATGCGGCCGCCATGGCGACTCGGGTGGTGGCCGTCACCGGCATCGGCGTGGTGACCCCCTGCGGCACCGGGGTGGAGGACTTCTGGCGGGGCCTGGGCGACGAGCCCGGCCCCCGCGGCCAGCCCCTGCGGGTCGAGGGCTTCGACCCGGCACCGTGGTTCGGTCCCAAGGAGGTGCGACGGGTCGACCGCTTCACCCAGCTCGCCGTGGCCGCCGCCACTCTGGCCCTCGCCGACGCCCGCCTGGATCCCAGCGGCAGCGACGTCGACCGGGGCCGGGCCGGGGTGCAGGTGGCCACCGGGGTGGGAGGCCTGGCCAGCTACGACCAGCAGCTCCGGGTGCTCGAGGCGCGCGGGCCCAGCCGGGTCTCGCCCTTCCTGATCCCCATGCTCATGCCCAACGCAGCCTCGGCCGCGGTGTCGATCCGCCTGGGCTGGACGGGGCCGTGCGAGACGGTCACCACCGCCTGCGCGGCGGGGACCCACGGCGTGGCCAACGGCGCCGCCTGGATCCGCCACGGACGCTGCGACGTCGTCCTGGCCGGGGGCAGCGAGGCCCACCCCTCGCCGGTGGGGATGGCGGCCTTCGCCAACATGACCGCCCTGTCGCCCTCGGGGCGGTCCCGACCCTTCGACGCCGACCGGGACGGCTTCCTCGCCTCCGAGGGGGCGGCCATGCTCGTGCTCGAGGAGCTGGCCTCGGCCCGGGCTCGCGGCGCCCACGTCTACGCCCTCGTGCTGGGCTCGGCCAGCAACGCCGACGCCCATCACCTCACGGCGCCGGCCGAGGCGGGGGCGGGCGCCCTGGCCTGCATGCGCCTGGCCCTCGAGGACGCCGGCCTCGGGCCGGGTGACATCGCCCACGTCAACGCCCACGGCACCTCCACCCCCCTGAACGACGCCGCCGAAGCGGCGGCCATCACCGCCCTCTTCGGTGCTCCCGGCCCTCCCGTCACCTCCATCAAGGGCGTCGTCGGGCACCCCTTCGGTGCTGCCGGCGCGCTCGAGGCCGCGGTCGCCGCCCTCACCCTCGACCGCGGGGAGATCCCTCCGACCGCGGGCTACCGCCGTCCCGACCCGGCCCTGTCGCTGGACGTGGTGGCCGGGGCTCCCCGGCCGTTCGAGCCTGGTCCGGTCCTGTCGAACTCCTTCGCCTTCGGGGGCCACAACGGCTGCCTCGTCCTCGGCCCCGCCGCCTGATCCCCGCTGGCGAGGGCGGACAGCTCCCGGCCGCGCCACGGCCCGGGCTCCCGCCGGTGCCGATCAGGGGCGGCGGTGCACCGACACCACGTAGTCGCCGCCGGTCGACCAGGGCCGGCGGTCCCACGTCGACCAGCGCTCGGCCGGCTCCAGGCCGGCCTCGGCGCAGCAACGGTCGTAGCCCGCCACGTCGATGCGGTCGGCGCGCAGCTCGAACCCGGCGACCAGGGCACCTCCCGGGGCCAGGGAGGGCGCCAGGTTGGCGACCACCGCCGCCTCGGTCCCGGGCTCGACGAAGATCATCACGTTGCCGGCCAGAACGACCACGTCGAAGCGGTCGGGAGGCAGGGCCACGCTCGCCAGGTCACCGAGGCGCCAGTCGAGATCGGGCGCCTTGGCCCGGGCCGTGGCCAGCATGACCGGGTCGACGTCGACGCCGACCACGGCGATGCCCCGCCGGGCCAGCTCGATGGCGACCCGGCCCGTGCCGCAACCGGCGTCGAGCACGGCGGCGGGCGCCAGGGCGGCGACGAAGGCGGCCTCGCCGTGCACGTCGAGGCCGGCCGCCGCCCGCTCGGTGAAGCGGGCGTCGTAGTCGTCGCCCCGGAGGTGCACGCCACCAGCATCGACGACGCCGCCGGTGCCTGCACGCCGGGTCGCCGTTGGCCCCCGGCCCGGCGGGGGGCCACACTGACGCCGAGGCACGACGACGAGGAGGGAGGTGGGCCATGGCCGGACGCTGATCGATGCCCGTGTCGCCCGGTCGGGCGACCACCGGCTGACCCGCGCCGGCCCTCTTCCGGGCCGCCGAGATCCTGCCCATCGGGCCGCCCCTCGAGCGGCGGCCACCCTCCAGGAAGCGAGCCCTGCCATGTCCGCTGCCCCACCCGTCCACACCCAGCCCGTCCTCGAGACCCTCCGGCCCGTCGTCGAGGAGGTGGTCGCCCCCGCCGCCGCCGAGGTCGACCGGGCCGGCACCTTCCCCCGTGCCGGCATCGACGCCCTGGGCCGGGCGGGCCTGCTGGGCCTGCTCAGCGCTCCCGACGTGGGCGGCGGGGGCGAGGGCGCCCGGGCCGCCGCCCTCGTCATCGAGGAGCTGGCCCACCACTGCGCCTCCACCGCGATGGTGGTGATGATGCACTACTGCGCCGTTCCCCTGATCGAGGCCCACGGTCCCCCGGATCTCCGGGAGGCGGTGGCGAAGGGCGAGCACCTCCTCGCCCTGGCCCTGTCCGAGACCGGGTCGCGCAGCCAGTTCTGGGCGCCGGTGAGCACGGCCACCCCCGAGGGGGACCGCGTGCGCCTCGATGCCCGCAAGAGCTGGGTGACCTCGGCCGGCGAGGCCGACAGCTACGTGTGGTCGAGCCGGCCCCTGGCCGCCGAGGGCCTGAGCAGCCTGTGGCTGGTGCCGGCGGCCACGCCCGGGCTGTCGGTCGGCGCCCCCTTCGACGGCCTGGGCCTGCGGGGCAACAGCTCCAGCCCCATGACGGGCAACGGCCTGCTCGTGGAGGCCGACGCCGTGCTCGGGCCCGACGGCGGGGGCTTCGACCTGATGCTGATGGTGGTGCTGCCCTCCTTCCAGGTGCTCAACGCCGCCTTCTCGGTGGGCACCATGGACGCGGCCACGACCAAGGTGGCCGCCCACGCGACCGCCACCCGCCTCACCCACCTCGACCAGTCGCTGGCCGATTCCCCGGTGGTGCGGGCCCACGTCGCCCGCATGCGGGTGCGCACCGACATGGCCCGGGCGCTGCTCCTCGATGCCCTCCAAGCTCTGGAGGGAGGTCGGGACGACGCCATGCTGCGGCTGCTCGAGGTCAAGGCCGCAGCGGGGGAGAGCGCCACCGAGGTCACCGACGTGGCCATGCGGGTGTGCGGGGGTGCCGCCTTCCGCAAGGAGGTGGGCGTCGAGCGCCACTTCCGCGACGCCCGGGCGGCCACGGTCATGGCCCCGACCACCGACACCCTCTACGAGTTCATCGGCCGTCTCGCTTGCGGGCTGCCCCTGTTCGAGGAGGCGAGCTGATGGCCCGCCCGCTGGTGCTGGGCGCGGTGGCCTACGACCCCAAGGTGGTCACAATCTGGGAGGGCTTCGCCCAGTGGTTCGACCGCCACGGCCTGGCCTTCGATTACGTGCTGTACTCCAACTACGACGCCATGGTCGAGGCCCTGGTCGCCCGGCACCTCGACGTCGCCTGGAGCTCGCCGCTGGCGTGGATCCGAGCCGAGCGGCTGAGCCGGGCCGCCGGCGCGGCGGTGTCGGCGGTGGCGATGCGCGACACCGACTGCGACCTGACCTCCGTGGTCGTGGTGGGCGCCGGCAGCGACATCACCGAGGTGGCCGACCTGCGGGGACGCCGGGTCGGCGTGGGAGCCGTCGACTCGCCCCAGGCCACCCTGATCCCGCTGTCCCACCTGCAGGGCCTCGGGCTGGAGCCGGGCCGGGACTTCGAGGTGGTGGGCCACGAGGTGGGTGTGGGCAAGCACGGCGACCACGTCGGAGGCGAGCGGGACGCGGCCCGGGCCCTGGTGCAGGGCCGGGTCGACGCCGCCTGCATGATCGACGGCAACCACCTCCTGTTCGCCCACGAGGGCACCCTGCCCGCGGGCTCGACGAGGATCCTCACCCGTACGGCTCCCTACGACCACTGCAACGTCACCGTCGGGTCCCATGCCCCCGAGGCGCTGGTGGAGCGCTTCACCGAGCTCCTGCTGGCCATGTCCTACGACGACCCCGAGGTGCGCCCGCTGCTCGACCTCGAGGGCCTCAAGGCCTGGCGGCCGGGGCGCACGAGCGGCTACCGCCTCCTGGAAGCGGCCGTGGCCGAGCAGGGCGTCTACGACGACGGCGGTGGCCTGCCCGAGGACGGGCGACGGTGACGACCGGGGTCGGGTCGGTGACGGGTGTCGATGCCGGCGCCGGGGCCCGGGGTGAGGCCGTGATCGACCTGGAAGACCTCGGGCTGGACCGGGGGGGCCACCTCCTGGTCCGCCGGGCCCTGGCCGGGCTGGCCCCCGGCGAGCGGTTGGCCGTGCGGGGCCGGGCGCCCGAGCTGGGCGTGCACCTGGCCGGCTGGTGCCGCAGCCAGGGCCACGCCCTGGTCGAGCGCGAGGACCCCGGCGCCGGTGAGGTCGTGGCCTGGGTGGTGAGGGGCAGCGCCGACGACGATCGCTGGCGAGGGGCCCAGGTGGCGGGCACACCCGATCCCCGTCGCCCCGGGGTGCTGGCCGACCACGCCTCCTCGACGTGGGGGCTGGCCGCTCGCGGGGCCACGGTCGAGGCCGGCAGCCCCGCCTTCGACTTCCCCCTCGACCGCCGGGAGCAGGTGTGGACCGACGACGCGCCGCGCCTCTACCGCCAGGCCGCGGCGGCCCAGTGGGACCCGGCCACCGCCGTCCCCTGGGACGCCCCGCTCACCCACCCCCCCGAGGTGGAGGCGGCGGTGGTCCAGGTCATGACCTACCTGGTCGAGAACGAGCAGGCCGCCCTGGCCGTGCCCGCCCGCTTCCTCGGCCGGATCCATCCCCACTTCCGGGAGGTCGTGGCCGTGCTCGCCGTCCAGGTGGCCGACGAGGCCCGCCACGCCGAGGTCTTCGCCCGCCGGGCCGGCCTGGCTGGCGGGGAGCTGGGGCGCTCCAGCGCCGGGGGCCAGGCCTCCCTGCTGAGCCTGCTCGAGGAGCCCGACTTCGCCCTGGCCCACTTCCTGCTCTCGGTCCTGGGTGAGGGCACCTTTCTCTCCCTGCTCGCCTTCATCGAGCGGCACGCGCCCGATCCGGTGACCGCCGCCGTGGCCCGCCTGGCCCTGGCCGACGAGGCCCGCCACGTCGCCTTCGGCATGGCCCACCTGGGCGCGGTGGTGGCGTCCGACCCCGCTCAGCGGGGCCGCCTGGCCGCCGCCATCCACCGCCGCCACGACGCCCTGGCCTCCACCGCAGGGCTCAACGCCGAGGTGGTCGACGCCCTGGTGGTGCTGGCCGCCGGGGCGTTCACCCCGGCCGCGGTGGCCACCGGCTTCGCCCTGGTGCAGGCCCTGGAGGCGGAGATGGCCGAGGGCCGGCGCCGGCGCCTGGCCCGCCTCGGCTTCGCCCCCCACGAGGCCGCCGAGCTGGCCGCCCTCCACACCCGCAAC
>JADDRA010000113.1 GCA_016781105.1 Actinomycetota bacterium
CTCCGCCGCCGACCGCGAGCGCCGGCCCTGCTTCAGCCTCGTCGGCCGCCAGCTCGCGAGCAGGCTCGGCACCGCCGCCGCAGCCGGCCAGCGCCGCCGTGGCCAGCGCGCCGGCGAGCACGGCCACCACCGGGCGTTGTCGCCACCGACCCCTGGGCACCGGTCGAGGCTACCGGCCAGCGTCCTCCCCGTCGCCGTCAGGACCTGTGCCGGGGCCGGGTCGTCACTAGGGTGGGCGCCCTGAGCGACGCCGACCCGGGAGCATGCCGATGAGCGCGGCCACACCCGTCCGCCGAGCGGTGGTCGCCTTCCTGGCCCGGGAGCTCGACGAGGAGGGTCTGCGGGCGGCCGGTTGGGTCCCCGAGGCGGGGGTGCTCCGCTGGTTCGCCACCTACGCCGGGGGCCGTCGCAACCAGCCCTACCGGATGCCCGGCCCGAGCGGGCCGTTCACCCGCTTCCGGGGGGATCACGCCGAGGCCCTCTACCGCCTCGACGGCGACGGCGGCTGGGTCCTTGGCCTGGGCCAGGGCGCGTGGCGCCGCCACGATGCACCGGTGCGCCTCGCCCTCCTCGAGGGGTTGAGCCCGGCCGAGGTGGACGCCCTCTACGAGCTCGACGACTGGGGGTCGTGGTACTTCGACTACGAGGGCGGCAACTGGGAGCGGGCCCCGGCCCCGCTGATGTCGTACTACCTGGGCGACCTCGTCATCCATGAGATCGCCCAGGTCGAGGCGGCCCGGGCGGAGGCCACCCTGGCGGCCTCGGCGGCCGGGTGATGTGGCGCCCGGGGCGGTCTCAGATGGCGGTGACGTTCTGGGCCTGGTCGCCCTTGGGTCCCTGGGTCACCTCGAACTCGACGGCCTGACCCTCCTCGAGGGAGCGGTAGCCCGAGCCGTTGATGGCGGTGTAGTGGACGAAGAGGTCCGACCCGCCCTCACGCTGGATGAACCCGTAGCCCTTCTCGGCGTTGAACCACTTCACGGTACCGGTTGCCACAACCGATCCCCCTTGGTGCTCGATGGGGTCGGCCTGTTGCACGTACCCACTTGACGAAGGAGAAGTTAGCACCGCTGCGCACGCCTGTCATCGTCCTCCTGGCAAGATCGGAACCGTGACGCTGCCCCCGGGCTCGCCGGCTCCCGGCTTCGACCTTCCCCAGGCCGGCGCTGGCACGGGGCCCCGCCTGAGCCTGGCCGAGCTGACGCGCGCCGGGCCGGCGCTACTGGCGTTCTTCAAGACGAGCTGCCCGGTCTGTCGGATGTCGTTCCCCGTCTGGGGCGAGCTGGCCCGGCGCTACGGCGACGCGGTGGCCGTGGCCGCCGTCTCCCAGGACCCCCTGGCTGGCGCCCGGCGCTGGCTCGACGAGGCTGGCTTCCCCGCGCCGGTCCTCGACGACAGCGACGCCTTCGCCACCTCGGCCGCGTACCAGGTCGAGACCGTGCCCGCGCTGGTCCTGGTGGGCGCCGACGGGCAGGTCCTGGCCGAGAGCCAGGGGTGGGACCGGGACCGGGCCAACGCCTGGGATCGCGAGCTGGCCGCCCTGGCCGCCAGGGAGAGCCCCGGAGCGCTCAGCACGCCCGGAGACGGCCTGCCACCCCAGCGGCCCGGTTGAGGCAGCCGCTCCCGCCGCTGAGTTCAGCGGCCCCTCGTGCCCGGTCCCGTCCGGCGACGGGAGCTCGGAGCGCTCGGTTCACCTGGCCATGTGCCCCTCCTTCAGGCGCTCGACGGCCTGCGCCACCCACCGCTGCCGGGTCTCGGCCCGCTTGACCTCGCTGACCCACTCACGTACTCGCGCTGGTGGCTGTAGGAGAGACGGGCGAAGGCCTCACCGGCGGCCGCCTCGGCCTCCAGGGCGGCGGCGAGGTCGTCGGGTACCTCGACGATCCGGGGGGCGTCGTCGCGCTCGAGCACCACCTCGACGAATGTCGCCGGCGACGACCCCGGCACCGGCCCGGTGCTCCCGGTTGAGGGGCAGGAGGAATGCCACGGCCATGGGGGCGACGGTACTGCGGTAGGTGTAGCCGTTGACGCTCCTCTGGACGGGCACCCGCTTCTTCGGGCCCAGGGCGTCCATGACCTCGGGCGGCACGTGGAAGAACGCGGCCGTCTTGCCGTGCGGCTCGACCCGTGCGTCGAACCGGTGCACCATGCCGCCGGCTACGGGAGGTGGCGCGACGGTGCTGCGCCAGCCCCGCTCCCACTGGTTGGGGAGGCCGGTCGGCAAGACTCCATCCCCGTGCGAGGACGGTTCCGACCCTGGGCGCGCGTGCGCGCCCTCCTCGGACCCGACGCGGCCGGCACCCGCCAGAGCCTCGTCGCCCTCGGGCTGAGCACGCTGACCAGCCTGGCGGCCGGGGTCACCCTCGGCGCCATCACCGGCACCCTCGAGCGCCTGCCCGGGCTGCTGGTGCTGGTGCCGGCGTCGATCGGCATGCGGGGCAACATCTTCGGGGCGCTCGGCAGCCGCCTGAGCACGGCCATCCACACCGGGACCTTCGGCCTGTCGCGCCGGCGCGACACAGTGGTGGGCCAGAACGTCCTGGCCGCCGTGGTGCTCACCACGGTGACGGCCGTCGTCCTGGCCGGGATCGCCAAGGCGGTGGCGGTCGCGCTCGGGTTGGCCGAGTCGATCCCGGTGCTCGAGCTGGTGGTGATCTCGGTCGTAGGCGCGGTGTTGTCGTCGGTGGTGGTGCTGGCCTTCACCCTGGCCCTGGCCGCCGGATCGGTCCGCTACGGCTGGGACCTCGACAACGTCAACGCCCCGCTGGTCGCCTCGGTGGGCGACGTGGTCGGCCTGCCCTCGCTGTGGCTGGCGTCGCTGCTCGTGGGCCTCGGGGTCTTCACCGACCTCCTGGGGGCCGTCATGGTGGTGGTGGCGCTGGTGGCGCTGGTGGCCGGCGTGCGGTCGCGCCTGGAGCTGCTGGCCCGGGTCCTGCGGGAGTCGGTGCCGATCCTGTGCGTGGCCGCGTTGATCAGCGTGGTGGCCGGCATCGCCATCGAGCGCCGGTTGTCGACCTTCGCCGCCCTGCCCGCCCTGCTCGTGCTGCTCCCGGGCCACCTCAGCACGGCAGGTGCCCTGGGAGGGGTGCTGGCCAACCGGCTCTCCAGCAAGATCCACCTCGGGGTGGTGCGGGTGGCGGCCGTGCCCGGTCGCGAGGCTCGGGCCGACATCGCCTTCGTCATCCTGCTGGCCGTGCCCGTCTTCGCCCTCAACGCCGCCGTGGCCGAGGTCGCGGCCCGCCTCATCGGCGTGGCCAGCCCCGGCCTCGTCCTGCTCGTGGCCGCGTCGTTGGTGGGGGGGCTGCTGGCCGTGGCCTTCGCCGTGCTCATCGCTTACTACGGCACCCTGACCGCCGTGCGCCTGGGCTTGGACCCCGACACCTACGGGGTCCCGATGGTGACCTCGTCGATCGACCTGGTGGGTGCGTTCTCCCTGATCCTGGCCATCGTGGCCCTGGGCCTGGTGTAGGGAGATCCTCTGCCGGGCGGGGCCGACGCGGGTCCCTGTCGCCGGTCTCGGCCCCACTACCCTGGAGGGCTCGGTGGACGACAGACCGCGGAACCTGCGCACCATGATCTCGGAGGCCAAGGACTCCTGCGAGCTCATGATCGACCTGGCCTACGCGTCGGTCTACTTCGGCGATCCGCAGATGGCCGACGAGGTCGACGAGCTGGAGGACCGGCTGAACGACCTGGTCCACGACATGCGTGCCGTGTGCGTGCTGGCGGCCCGTTCGCCCCGCGACGCCGACTCCATGGCCTCGGTGCTCAAGGTCATCTCCTCCATCGAGCGCATGGGCTACGCCGCCGTCGACATCTCCCGCATCGTCTCCCACCGGGTGGGCATCCCCCGGGAGCTGGTCGTCGACCTCTCCGGGGCCGAGGAGGTCAGTCACCGGGTGTCCCTGCGGGAGGGCTCGCACTTCGCCCACCGGCCGCTGGCCGACTTCGAGCTGCCCGTCGCCGTGGGCATGCGGGTGGTGGCCATCCACCGGGGGCGGGACTGGCTCACCGACGTGGGCGGCGACGAGGTCCTCCTGCCCGGAGACGTGCTGTTCCTGCACGGCTCACCGGCGGGCATCGGCCGCCTCCACCAGCTCGCCGGCGCCCCGTCGTGGGAGCCCCCGGTACCGCCCGCGGAAGGCCGGGCGTCCGATCTCGACCGGGCCATCGACGTGCTGGTGGAGATGAAGAACATCTCGACCACCTGCGTGGGCCTGGCCTGGTCGGCCCTGGTGCTGCGCGACGCCGGCCTGGCCGCCGAGGTCAACCACCTGGAGGATCGCCTGGACGAGATGAAGGAGCGGCTGGAGACCTGGGTGCTGCGCTCGTCGCCGGCCGCCGTCGACCCCTCGTCGCTGCGGGGCCTGCTGCACCTGGCCCAGGCGGCCGAGGACCTGGGTGATTCGGCCCAGCAGATGGTGTGGCTCATCGAGAACCAGGAGGAGGTACACCCGGTGCTGTCGCTGGCCCTGGGGGACGCCGACGAGGTGCTGGTGCGCCTGCCCGTGGGGGCCGGGTCCCGGGTCGAGGGCGCCAGCCTGGCCCAGCTCCACCTCGACACCGACCCCGGGTTCCACGTCCTGGCCGTGCGCCGGGGGGGTCGCTACGTCTACCGGCCCCGGGGGGCCGAGGTGCTGCGGGCCGAGGACGAGCTCATCGCCAGTGGGCCGGGCGAGGGGGAGCGCACGCTGGCCGAGCTGTGCGGCTGGGTCCTGGTCGACGACGCCGAGACCGGCGAGGACACCCTCGTGCCAGTCGGCGACACCGCCCGCCACTGACGCCCCCGACTGGTGCTCCCCGACTGGCCATAACCCCACGTTCTTTGTCGCGTTGTGTACCGCCACGGTTCGGAACGCGACAAGGAACGGAAGAGAGAGAGGGGGGAGGGGGGTCTAGAGCCAGTCGCGGCGGGAGAAGGCGCGATAGGCGAGAATTGTGATGGTCACCATGAGGCCCAGGGCGAAGGGGTAGCCCAGGCGCCAGTGCAGCTCGGGCATGTGGTCGAAGTTCATGCCGTAGATGCCGGCCACCAGGGTCGAGCCGAGCAGGATGGCGCCCCAGGAGGTCATGCGCTTCATGACCTGGTTCATCCGGTTGGAGCTGAGGGCCAGGTGGGCGTCCACGGCGTTGCCCACCAGCTCCCGCTGGCTGTCGAGGTTCTCGATGGCCCGCAGCACGTGGTCGAAGACGTCCTGGAGGTGCAGCCGGGTGGCGTCGTCGACCCACGCCACGTCGCCCCGCACCAGGGCTCCCACCACGTCGCGCAGGGGCACCAGGATCCGGCGGAACTCGACCAGTCGCCGGCGCAGCGACAGCAGCTCGGCCTGGATCCCGCCCTCGCCGTCGAACTGCTCGGTCAGGACCTGCTCCTCGAAGCCCTCGACGGTGTCCTCGAAGGCGTCCACCGCCTCGAAGTAGCCGTCGACCAGCTCGTCGAGGATGGAGTACACGAGGTAGCCGACGCCGACCCGGCCGCCGGCCGTTTCAACCCGGCGCCGGACGGTGTCGAGGGGCCAGCGGGTGCCGTCGTCGTTGCGCTCACGCACGCTGACCACCCAGCTGGGGCCCACGAACAGGTCGACCTCGGCCAGCTCCTTGGAGTAGGCCACGAGGAAGGCGTGGCTGGGGTAGTGCTCGAGCTTGGGCCGCTGGCCGTGCTTGCGGGCGTCCTCCATGGCCAGGGGGTGCAGGGAGAACTCCTCGGCCACCCGGGCGAAGTCGTCGTCGTCGGGATCGACCAGGTCGACCCACACCACGCACCCGTCCCGCTGGACCAGGTCGGAGATCCGCTCGGGATCCTCCAGCGGCGACGATCCGGTGCCGTCGTAGGTGCAGGCGGCGATCGTCACGGCCGCACCGACCCGCCGTCCGCCGCCACGCCCGACCCCACCCCGCGCCACCGCTCGGACGAGTCCACTCCGCCAGGGTAGCTGTCGCCCTCGGTGCGCCCGGGACCTCGGGCCGAGCCCTCCCAGCACCGTTGCGGGGGGCGACCACCGGTCGGAAGGCCACGAGGAACGAAAGGGGGCGGCGCTACCGTGGCCGCGATGCCCCCCGCCCACCCGCTCCCCGAGCCGCTCTGCCTCATGACGGTGCACGCCCATCCCGACGACGAAGCCTCCAAGGGGGCGGCGACGGTCGCCCGGGCCAAGGCCGAGGGCGTGCGCACGGTGCTGGTGTGCTGCACCGGCGGGGAGCAGGGTGACATCCTCAACCCGGCGATGGACCGGCCCGAGGTGCGGGCGCGCCTGCCCGAGGTGCGCATGGAGGAGCTGGCCGCCTCGGTGGAGATCATCGGCTACGACGAGGTGGTCCTCCTCGGCTACCGGGACTCGGGCATGGCCGGCGCCCCCGCCAACGACGACCCCCGCTGCTTCGCCCGGGCCGACCACGACGACGCGGTGGGGCGCCTGGTCCGGGCCATTCGCCAGCACCGTCCCCAGGTGCTGGTGGTCTACGGCGACGACCAGCGGGGCTACCCCCACCCCGACCACCTCCGGGTGCACGAGATCGGGGTGGCTGCCTTCGAGGCCGCCGGCGACCCCCAGGCCCACCCCGGCTCCGGCGATCCGTGGCAGCCGCTCAAGCTGTACTACACCGTCTGGTCCCGGGCCCGCATGGTGGCGGCCCACGAGCGCTTCCTCGCCCTGGGCCTGGAGTCACCGTTCACCGACGAGTGGTTCGAGCGCCCCGACCAGGACGAGCGAATCACCACCACCGTCGACATCTCCGACTTCGTCGATGTCCGACCCCGGGCTCTGCTCGCCCATCGGACCCAGGTCGACCCCGAGTCCAAGATGTGGTTCGGCCTGCCCCCCGAAGAGGCCCGGACCGTGCACCCCTACGACGAGTACGTGCTGGCCCGGTCGCTGGTCGACAGCCGACTGCCCGAGGACGACCTGTTCGCCGGGGTCGGGGACCGGGTGATGGGCTAGGGTCCGGGCATGGCGAAGTACCTCTCGGCCGAGTGGATGGCGCTGTTCAAGGAGCAGGCGGCGGAGTTCCCCGAGACGCCGGGAGCCACGGCCCGCCTGCAGTACGTCATCACCGGCGGCCCCGACGGGGAGGTCCGCTACCACCACGTCATCGAGAACGGCCACACGGTGGAGCACGCGCTGGGCGACGACCCCGAGACCGAGGTAACGCTCACCTCGTCCTACGACGACAAGATGAAGGTCGACAAGGGCGAGCTCGACGCCAACGCCGCCTTCATGCAGGGGCGGGTCAAGGTCACCGGCAACATCGCCAAGGTGATGGCCCTGCTCCCGCTCACCAACAAGCCCGAGTACAAGTCCATCCTGGCCAAGGTGCGGGACCAGACGGAGTTCTGACCCGTGAGGGTCTCTAGGCTCCCTTGCGCTGGAGGTCGCGCAGTGCCCGGTAGCCGATGAGGGTGATCCCCGCCCGCTCGGTGAGGGCGCGCAGGTCGTGGTCGTCGACGAGCAGGTGGTGGTCGTCGCTGCGAGCCGGCCAGTCGGGGGTGAGGGCCCGCAGCTCGGGGGTGTCGGCCGCAGGGCGGGCGTCGAGCTCGGTCACCCCGGGCGCCAGCTCGAAGAGGGCCCGCTCCAGCGCCTTGCGGGCGCCGTGCTCGCCGGTGCGCAACACCCGGTCGGGGAACACGACGCCCTCCTCGGCGGCCAGGCGCCGGAAGGGGAAGCCGACCACCCGCTCGTTTCCCCCGTCGGGAAGCTGCAACGGCAGGCCGAAGTCGACGGCGAGCTCGAGGTAGATGTCGAAGAACTCGGGCCGAAGGGCGAGGGTCGTCAGGTGCGAGCCGAGGTGGCTGACGTCGAAGCCCCACAGGATGGCCCGCTCGATCTGGGTGCGGCACTCCCGGCGGACCTCGTCGAGATCGGCGTGGTCCCACACCTCGGTGCAGGTCCGGGGGAAGCCCCCGTCGCCGTCGAGCAGCGACGGGGCCTGGGTGAGCGGGCCCCAGCGGTAGAGGTCCCACTCGGAGTTCAGGGTGAGCTCGACGCCGACGTCCTCACCCCGGTAGCGGCCCGCCGCCTCCCTGGACCACGGGCAGGGAACCATGAGCCGGGCGCTGGTGGCGATGCCCTCCCGCAGGGCGTCGTAGCAGCCCACGTTGGCGGCGTGGCTCGTGCCCAGGCCGACACAACCGAGGATGAGCAGGCGGGCGTCGGCGGGGTGGCCGAGGCGCTCCACCAGCGTGCGTTCGACCAGCGTGGTCATGGCTGCACGGTACCGGGAGGGGAGACGAGGGGCCGGCCTCAGCAGGCCGACCAGAGGCCTCGTCCCTCGTCCCGGGCCTGGCGGGCCGCGGCGGTGAGCTCAGCGGCGTGGGCGACGTTGGGCGGGTAGGTCAGCACGGCGGCGAAGCCGTCGCGCACCAGGACGTGGTTCACAAAGGCGCCGTCCCCACTGCGGTAGACGTAGGCCAGGAGCCGGTCGTAGCGGTCGCGAGCCTCTACGTCGCGCACCAGCACCACCGGGGTGCCGGGAGGCAGCAGCGAGGCGGTGTGCTCGGACGCCTCTCGGCCAAAGCACTCCACCGGAGAGCGGGGATCGACGCTCTCGGGGGTGTCGATGCCGAGCAGCCGCACTGTCTCGACCGCCCCGCCCACCCGCACCTCGATGGTGTCACCGTCGACCACCCGGGTGACCTCGGCCTGCCCCGGCTCCCTCGGCAGACCCCGCTCACCCTGTGCTGTGCAGCCCACCAGCGCCAGCAGCCCAGCCAGGGCGGGCGCGAGGCCGCCGACTCGGGCTCGGCCCATCGCCCCGGCCCCGGTGCTCAGGCGGCTCGGCGCGCTCCCCGGTCTGCGTCGGCGAGGGGGCCGAGCGCCCGGCGCAGCGCCGCTCGGGCTGCCGCCACTCCTTGACGACCCACCTCCCGGGTGTGGTCGTCGAGGCGCCACACCGGCTCGGGGTCCTCCAGGAGCGCCAGCTGGCCCTCGCCGGCCCGGTCCTTCGACCGGGGGTGCCGCTCGCTGCGGGGCGAGGCCGAGCGAGTGTCCATGCTCCTCACCCTTCCCGTTCGGGCGCTCACGGACGCCTCCGAACCGGCGCTCACGCCGCCCGGGCCAGCAGCCCGGTCGCATCAGCTGCGGTGGCGGGGTCCTCGTCGCCGGCGCACCCGCAGGGGGAGGCCAGCTCGGTGCAGGAGATCCACCAGTCGTGCAGTTCGGGACGGGCTCCACAGGCGTCGGCCTCCTGGCACGCCAGGACACCGTCGGCGTGCACCACCATCGTGGCGTGGCAGTGGGCCAGGTCGGCGGCGCAGCCATCGCAGCGCCCCCGGTCGTCCCGGCGATCGGTCGCCATGTCGTCTCCTCCTCGTCGTGTCCAGGACCACATGGCCCCAGTATGAAGAGGGGGTGTGACAAGAACCCCCGGCGAGGGCCCCGGGGCGGCCGGGGACCCGCGCCCGGTGGGTGGTGGCTACGGTGCTGGCTGGTTGGGGGGAGGGACGGTCAGGTTGGGATCGGGCGGGTCCTTCAGGACGAAGGGATCCTCCTCGGTGCCGCAGGCGGCGGCCACCAGGCCGAGGGCGGCGGCGGCGGCGCCGAGGAGGATCTTCCTGCGGCTGAGCGGGGACGGGGTCACGCGCTGGAGGGGGGCGGCGTTCTCCTCCATCTGGTCCTCGAACAAGCTGGTCATGTCAGGCTCCTTGTCCCGAAATGGTCGTGCTCGACGCGGTTGGCCGGTTGCGACTGGCGGTTCGTCTCCGGTGCCGTCGGTGCGGCTGCATGACGAGCGCCGACTCGACCCACCCCTTCCAGTCTCGCACAAAAAGGGGCAGGTCCGGTGCCCCGAGGGTGCGCCATCGCCGAGGCCGGGCAGGTAGGCTGGAGGACCTCCGGGCTGGCGGCGGTGCCCCCTTCAGGCACAGGCGAACGCGACGATGGTGGAGGGGACGCGGTGCGGCCCGGACGGCACGCTGAGGACACCCGGGGGGAAGGCGAGGACATCCAATGGAGGCGACGATGACCGAGACCCGAGAGCCGAAGATCATCACCGAGGCCCTCGCGGTCATCGACAAGGGCCTGGCCGAGATGCTCCACCGGGAGCTGGTGTCGACCGACGAGGTGGCCGACCTCCTCCTCGACGTGCGCACCCTGCTCGCCTCCCGCGAGGACGAGCCGCAGCCCCTCGTCAGCTGAGGGCCGGCCGGCCCGCCCGGCCGCTGCCGTCGAGCGGCCACAGCCGCCGGACCACGCGACCGAGGCCCACGCCCACCCCGGTGCCGCCCACCACGTCGGAGGCGTGGTGGATGTTGACGTGGACCCGGCTGGCCGCCACCACCGCGGCCAGGGCATACCAGGCGGCCTGGCGCCGGGCCGACCGTCCCTCGCCCAGGAGGGTGGCGGCCAAAAAGGCCGAGGTGGCGTGACCGCTGGGAAAGCTGCTCGAGCGGGGCTGGCGGAGGTGGTGTCGCTCGTGCTCCTCCCGTAGGGGCCGGTTGCGGCGGAAGAGCGACTTCAGGCCCACGTTCACGAGGACCGACTCCAGGCCCAGGGCCAGGGCCATGCGCAGCGACTCCGCCTCGTGCCTCGAGCGCAGGGCGCGCGCCGCGCCCACGACGTGCCACAGGAGCGAGTAGTCGGCCAGGGCAGAGGTGCTGTAGAAGAGCCGATCGACGGCTCGATGTCCCCGGATCCGCTCGAAGGCCTGGTCGGCCCAGCGATCGAAGGCGCTCACCTGGCGGTCGAGCGCCGGGGGGAGGAGCCACTGGATGGGGCTGACGGGGCCCCGGTGGCGACGCCGGGGCGTGCCCCCGAGGGCTTCGATGGCCGCATCCGACCAGGTGGCCCGGCCGGGGTCGAGCGGCGCCGGCGGGCGCTTCGACGGGGCGTGGCGCTCGTCGCAGGTCACACGCCGCCGGGCACCCGCTCGTCCCTCAGGGCGCGGGCGGGGTCGCCCCCGAAGGAGGGGCAGTAGGACTGGAACGAGCACCACTCGCACAGGGGCCCGGGGTGAGGGCGGAAGTCGTCGGTGGCGCACGCCCGCACGACGGCGTGCCACAACGCCGCCACCCGCCGCTCCAGGCCCCGCACCGACTGCTCCGAGGGGACGGCCACGATGGTCGTGCCGTCGCCCAGGTAGAGGAGCTGCACCCGGGCCGGGCGCCGGCCGAGCATGGCCTCGCACAAGAAGGCGTAGAAGTGGACCCCGCCGAACCGTCCCTGCTCGTAGCGGGGCGACGGCGCCCGCCCCGTCTTGTAGTCGGTGACCACGAGCTCGCCGTCGCCGTCGAGCTCCAGGCGGTCGATGATCCCCCGCAGGCGGACGCCGTCGAGGCGGGCCTCGAGGAGCAGCTCGATGCCGATGGGGCGGACGGTGGTGGGGTCCTCCATCTCGAAGTAGCGGCGGACGAGCTGCTCGGCGTCGGCCCGCAGCTCCTCGGCCTCCTCGCCGCCCAGGCCGAGCTCGGCGTACTCGGGATCGACCTCGACGGCCTCGTCGAAGGCCTGGCCGAGCGCCGACAGGGCGGCGGGCAGGGTGCGCTCGGCCGGCTCCCCGCAGTAGAGCCGCTCGAGGGCCCGGTGCACGATCGTGCCCTTGACCGCCGCGGCCGAGGGGGGTTCGGGCAGACGGTCGATCACCGAGAAGCGGAAGGCCAGGGCGCAGTTCTTGAAGGCGGAGACCTTGGACGGCGAGAGCGTCAGCGGCAGGGTGAGTGCCATGGGTGCAGGGTAGACCCGAGGTGGGACAGCGACGGGGATGGTCGCCGCAGGCCGGCGGGGCCGGGGTCAGGGCGCGAGGAGGGCGTCGACGACGCTGGCAGCCACCCGGGCGGGGTCCTCGAGCGGGCCGAAGTGGCCGAGGCCCTCGAAGACCTCGAGGTGGCCCCGGGCCAGCGCCGCCACTTGGCGCTCGGCCAACTCCGGGCTCACCGACGCCGAGCGGGAACCCCGGGCCAGGGTGACCGGGCAGCCGACCTCGCCGAGGTGGTCGAAGGCCCGGTGGCGGGGCCCCATGCGGTAGGTCTGGGCCTCGTCCTCCCGCCGGCACTTGAGGCGCACCTGCCCGCCGGGGCCGGCCACCACGCCGCCTTCCACGTAGGCCCGCAGCGCCCCGGGGTCGAGATCGCCCAGCGGGGGTTTGGAACCCAGCCGGTCGAGGGCGGCCGGGACAGAGGCGAAGTGGTCGCGGCGGCGCAGGGCGCCCACCACCAGGGGGTGGTCGTCCATGGCGAAAGGCGCCGGCCAGGCCACCGGCTCGTAGAGGTACAGCCCCCGGAAGGCGCCGGCTCGGGCCTGCTCGGCCAGCAGCAGGGCCGAACCGCCCTGGGAGTGGCCGAACCCGAAGGGGCTGCCCAGCCCCAGGCCGTCGACCACGGCCAGGGCGTCGTCGCCGAAGCCCTCCCAGTCGAAGTTGCCGGCGCGGGGGCGCGTCGAGTCGCCGTGGCCCCGGGCGTCGAAGGACCAGCAGTGGAAGTGGGCGGCCAGCGCCGTGGTCAGCGGCCCCCACGCCCGGCCGTGGAACCCGGTGGCATGGGCCAGCACCAGGACCGGCCCGTCCCCACCCAGGTCGTGCACCGCGACCTCGACGCCGTCGGAGGATGCCACCCGCACCGGCCCATGCTGGCAGCCCGTGTCCCCTACCCTCGACCCTCGTGACTCGCAGACGGCGGTGGCTGGCGGCGGTGGTGGTGGCCGTGGTGGTGGGCGCGTCCTGCGCGGGCTCTGATGAGGGAGGGCCGTCCGGTGGTGAGGCGAGCGAGGCCGGCGAGGCCGGGTCGGGGCAGGAGGTGCAGGAGGTGGAGATCGGCGACCTGCCCACCGACGTGCGCCGGGTGCCCGAGCCCCTGCCGGGGACGGGACCGGGCGACCTGGTGGCCCTCGCTCCCCGGCGTGCTCCCGATGTCCCCGCCGGGGCCCGGGCCTGGGACCTGCTCTACCGCTCCGAGGGGGTCGACGGCGAGCCCGTCGCCGTGTCGGGCGTGGTCTACGCCCCTGCCTCCCCTCCGCCCGAGGAGGGGAGGCCCGTCCTGTCGTGGGCGCACGGCACCGTGGGGGTGGCTGACGACTGCGCCCCCTCGCGCACCGGCGTGCGCGTGCCCGAGCTGGCCCGCCTCCTGGAGGCCGGCTTCGTGGTCGCGGCCACCGACTACGAGGGACTGGGCACCCCCGGTGTCCACCCCTACCTGGTCGGGGCCAGCGCCGGGCGCAGCGTGCTGGACGCGGCCCGGGCGGCGGCCCGCATCGAGGGGACCGGCGCCGGCTCCGAGGTGGTCGCCCTCGGTCACTCCCAGGGCGGGCACGCCGCGCTCTTCGCCGGCATCCTGGCCCCCGACCACGCCCCCGACCTCGACCTCCTCGGGGTCGTGGCCTCCGCGCCGGCGGCCGAGCTCAGCACCCTGCTGCGCTCGGCGGTGCCCATCTCCCTGGCCTTCGGGTTGGTGGCGTCGGCCATCCACTCCTACGCCGAGACCTACGACGAGCTGGTGCTGGGCGACGTGCTCACGCCCGCCGCCATCGCCCGCCTCGGCGTGGTCGACCAGGAGTGCCTTCAGGGGGTGACCAACGCCTACGCCGACCAACCCACCTCGGCCTGGCTCGTGACCAACCCGCTCGATGTCGAGGCGTGGGCGGCGAGGGTCGAGCAGAACGAGCCGGCGTCGGCGGCGATCCCAGCCCCGGTGCTCGTGGTCCAGGGCGCGACCGACTTCGTGGTCCCGGCCTCGACCACCGACACGGCCATCGAGCGGCTCTGCGCGGGGGGCAACACGGTCGACTACCGCCGCTACCCCGGTGCCGACCACAGCGAGGTCCTGGGCGAGGCCGGGCCCGAGATCCTCGAGTGGGTTGCGGCCCGCGTGGCCCGTGTGCCCCCGGGGTCGACCTGCAGTGGTTGAGACCGAAGGGCGGGGCCAGCGTGCCTCGCGCCTTGCCCTGGCCGCGTTCATGGCCGGGGCCGGGACCCTGCACTTCGTGATTCCGTCGTCCTACGCCCGCATCGTGCCCCGGGTGGTGGGACCCGAGGAGGCCCGCACGCTGGTGCTGGTCAGCGGGGCGGGCGAGATCCTGGTCGGGATCCTGCTGGCCGTCCCCCGCACCCGGCGGCTCGGGGCGTGGCTGACGGCCGGGCTGCTGGTGGCGCTGTTCCCGGCCAACGTCCAGATGGCCCTCGACGGCGGCATCCCCGGCCGGGGCTTCCCCCTCGGCTCGCCGGTGGTGGCCTGGCTGCGCCTGCCCCTGCAGGTCCCGCTGGTGTGGTGGGCACTGGTCCACGCCCGCCGCCGGTAGCGCCGACGATCCGTGCTGCTGCGCCTGCGGGCCATCGATGAGGCCTTCCGCAACAGTCTGTTCTATCTCCCGTCGCTGTTCGTGCTGGCCTCGGTGGCCCTGTGGCGGGCCATGCTCGCTGTGGACGCCGGCATCGATCCCGAGGGCCTGCCCGAGGTCGTCCGCTTCTCCGAGGACGGCGCCGGTCCGTTACTGGCCACCATCGCCGGGGCCACCATCACTGTCGCGGGCATCGTCTTCTCCGTCACCGTGGTGGCGGTCCAGCTCGCCTCGAGCCAGTTCTCCCCCCGGGTCCTGCGGGGGTTCCTGCGTGACCGCTTCCAGCAGGTGGTCATGGGCCTGCTCGTCGGGACCTTCACCTACACCATGCTCACCCTGGGCTCGAGCACCGAGCCCACGCCCCACCTCACCGTGGCCGTGGCCGTCGTCCTCGCCCTGGTCGCCCTGATGGCCATCCTCGCCTCGATCGACCACACCGCCCGCAACATGGTCGTGGGCGAGATCGTGCGCCGGATCAGCGACGAGACCCTGGAGACGGTGCGGCGCGAGCTCCCCCTCCTCCTCGACGGGAGGTGCGGCGGGCCCGGACCCGAGGACGAGGAGGCGAGCGGCCCCGCCGATCCTCCCTCGCTGGTGGTGCCGGCACCGGTCACCGGGTGGGTGCAGCAGTTCGACGGGGACGCCATCCGCGAGGCCCTGCCGCAGGGTGGGACCGCGCGCCTCGAGATCCGGGTGGGGCACTTCGTCGTGGCCGGGACGCCCTTGGTGAGCTCGTGGGCGGGCCAGAGCGAGCTCGACGACGAGCACCTGCGCGAGGCGGTCGGGGAGAGCTTCGCCATCGGGCGCGCCCGCACCATGCAACAAGACGCCAGCTTCGGCATCCGACAGCTGGTCGACATCGCCATGCGGGCCCTGTCGCCGGCCATCAACGACCCCACCACCGCCTGCGAGGCCGTCCTGCACCTGGGCGCGGTGCTGCGAGAGGTGCTGCGCCGCCGGCCGGTGCCCCGGGTGGAGCGCGACGAGGAAGGCCGGTCCCTGCTGCGACCCCACGAGCTCGGCCCCGACGGCTACGTCGAGCGGTCGTTCGGCCAGATCCGGGCGTGCGCCCGTAACCACCCGGTGGTCCACGTCGTCATGCTCGGCGTGCTGGACATGCTCCGGCGGGACGTGCTCGCCGCCGGCCTGGACGCCCGGGTCGAGGTCCTCCGCAGCCAGGCCGCCCTGGTGGTCGACGAGGCCCAGCGCTCGTGCCGGTTGCCCGAGGAGCTGGCCCGGGTGCGGGCCGCCGCCCTGCCCCTGCTGGGCGACGCCCGGGCGGGCTGAGGGAGACCGGAAGGTCCTCGCCCCGGTTGCCCGTCACCATCGCGGAAGTCCCTGGCGGGCGCTCGCCGCCGGCCTGGGAGCTCAGCGGCGGCGACG
>JADDRA010000008.1:0-8462 GCA_016781105.1 Actinomycetota bacterium
TTGAACCCCCACATCCTTTCGGACACAGGAACCTGAATCCTGCGCGTCTGCCTATTCCGCCACTCGCCCGAGTGCCAGGGCGACAGGGTACCCGCCGCCACGGAACCCTCGGCCGGAAAGGGGCGTGGGTAGACTCTCGGCGTGGGTCTCACGGGCTTCGAGCGGCGCCTGGAGCGGCTGGTCGAGGGAGCCTTCGCCCGGGCGTTCAAGAGCTCGTTGCGCCCGGTGGAGCTGGGCCGGCGTCTCACCCGGGAGATGGACCACCAGCGTACGGTCAACGTCCGGGGGGAGATGGCCGCCCCCAACGACTTCACCGTCACCCTCGGTCCCGACGACCACGGCCAGTTCGCCGAGATCGAGGACAGCCTGGCCAACTCGCTGGCCGACGCCGCTCGCGAGCACGCCCGTGACGAGGGCTACGCCTTCATGGGACCCGTCGAGGTCCACCTCGAGGTCGACCCCGAGCTGGGTGCGGGCTCGTTCGGGCTGTCGGCCCGGTTCAAGGAGGGTGTCGCCGGGACGGCAGGGGGCGCGCTCGTGCTCTCCGACGGCACGCGGGTCACCCTGGCCGACACCCTCATCACCATCGGCCGCTCGCCCGACTGCTCGATCCACCTGGCCGACTCCAGCGTGAGCCGCCGCCATGCCGAGGTGCGCCCGGTGGGCGGCGGGTGGCTGCTGGTCGACAACGGCTCGACCAACGGGACCAGGGTGAACGGGGCCACCGTCACCGAGCGCCGGCTGGCCGACGGCGACACCATCACCGTGGGCGACGCCAAGTTGCGCTTCGAGGCGTCGTAGCCCGACGTGCCCGAGTCCCTGCTCACCATCCTCAAGCTCTGCGCCCTGGCCCTGCTCTACCTGTTCTTCCTCCGGGTCCTGCGAGCCGTGTGGGCCGAGGTGTCCTCCACCCGCGGCGTCGCGGTCGCAGCCCGGCCCGCCCCTGCCCCCGACCCCGCCCGGGCCTCCCGGCGCGGCCCCGGGAGGCGGCAGCGAGGCTCGTCCCAGCTCACCGTGGTCGAGCCGCCCGAGCTCGAGGGGCGCAGCTTCGAGCTGGCCGACGAGCTCACCGTGGGCCGGGCCGCCGGCTGCCAGGTGACCCTCGAGGACAACTACGTCTCCCAGCTCCACGCCCGGATCTTCCGGCGAGACGGGATGCTCTTCGTGGAGGACCTCGGCTCCACCAACGGCACCTACCTCAACACCCGCAAGGTCTCCTCGCCGGTGGCCCTGAACCGGGGGGACCGGCTCAAGATCGGCTCCACGGTGTTGGAGCTGGCGTGACCTCCCTGCGCGCCGGGGCGGCAACCGACACCGGCCAGGTCCGGGCCAACAACCAGGACGCCATCCTGGTGGCCGAGCCCGTCTTCGCCGTGGCCGACGGCATGGGGGGCCACGCCGCCGGGGAGATCGCCAGCCAGGTCGCGGTCGAATCGCTCCAGGCCGACGACGTGTCGTCGGTCGAGGCCCTGGTGCAGGCCGTCCGGGCGGCCAACCGGGCCGTTTGGACCCGGGCCGACGGCGAGCCCGAGCTGCGGGGGATGGGCACCACCATGTGCGTGGTGGCGCTGGTGGGCGGCCCGGCGGACGGCGACGGCCAGCGGGAGGCCTCCGCCGGCGACGACGAGGAGCGCATCGTCGTGGCCAACGTCGGCGACTCGCGCGTCTACCAGTTCCACGACGGCGACATCATCCAGATCACCGACGACCACAGCCTGGTCGAGGACCTGGTGCGCGAGGGCCGGCTCTCCCCCGAGGAGGCCCGCACCCATCCCCAGCGCAACATCCTCACCCGGGTCCTGGGCAACGAGCCCGATGTCGAGGTCGACACCTGGGAGATCATCCCCCAGCGGGGCGACCGCTACCTGCTGTGCAGCGACGGCCTGTTCAACGAGGTCGACGACGACCGCATCGCCTCGGTGCTCCGGCGCCTGGCCAGCCCCGAGGACGCCGCCCACGAGCTGGTGGCCCTGGCCAACCAGCACGGGGGGCGCGACAACGTGAGCGTGGTCGTCGTCGACGTGGTCCAGGGCGACGACCGCGCCACGACCGCGCCCGCCGCCGGAGCCACGGCGCCGCCCACCGTCGCCTCTGCCGGCCCGTCCACCGCCAACATGCCGGCGGCCTCGTCCCCGGGCGAGGCCGAGACCGGGGCCGGCCCGGCCTCGGGGACCGGCGACCGGGCCGCCGCACCAGCGCCCACCACGCCGGCGCTCGCCACGCCGTCGCCCGCCACCGGCGCGTCCCGGCCCCGCAAGCTGACCTGGCGCTCGCTGCTGTTCGTCTGCAGCGTGCTGGTGGTGCTCGGCGGCGCCGCCGCCGCGGTGGCCTGGTTCGCCCGCAGCACCTACCACGTGGGGGTCGACGACGAGCAGGTCGTCATCTACCGGGGCCGGCCCGGGGGCCTGCTGTGGTTCCAGCCCACCCTGGCCGAGCGCACCGGGCTCACGCTCGCCGAGATGCCCCCCGCCCGTCGCGACGCCGTCAGCGCCGGCAAGGAGGAGCCGTCGCTGGCCCAGGCCCGCGACTACGTGGCCGCCTTGGAGGAGCAGGCCGCGGCCGAGCGCCGGCGCACCACCACCACCACGACGAGCACGACCACCTCGACGACCAGCGCTCCCCTTCTCGGGACGGGGCGCCCTTGATCCCCGTCGTCCGGCGCAACACCGAGCTGGGCTTGATCCTGCTCGCCATCACCATCACCGCCGCCACCTACACCCTGGCCAGCCTGGCGACCACCGCCGACCTGCCCGCCGACATCGGTCCCTTCCTCGGGGTCGTCCTCGCCCTGCTCGCCGGCGCTCACGTGGCCACCCGGCGCCTGGCCCCGGCGGGCGACGGCGTGCTGCTGCCCATCGCCGGGCTGCTCAACGGCCTGGGCTACGTGTGGATCGCCCGCCTCGACGAGGAGCTGGCCGCCCTCCAGGCCACGTGGACGGCGGTGGGGATACTGGCCTTCGTGGTCACCCTGGCCGTGGTGCGCCGGCCGCGCGACCTCGAGCGCTACCGCTACACCTTCATGCTGGCCGGCGTCGGGCTGTTGCTCCTGCCCCTGCTGCCCGTGGTGGGCAAGACCGTCAACGGCGCCCGCATCTGGGTCGAGCTCGGGCCCATCAGCTTCCAGCCCGGCGAGTTCGCCAAGATCATCCTGGCCGTGTTCTTCGCCTCCTACCTGGTCGACAAGCGAGAGGTGCTGGGCATGGCCGCCAACCGCCTGGGCCCGGTGACCCTGCCCGAGCTGCGCCACTTCGGCCCGGTCGTGCTGGCCTGGGCCGCCTCGCTGCTCGTCATGACCGCCCAGCGCGACCTGGGATCCTCGCTGCTGTTCTTCGCCCTGTTCGTGGTCATGCTCTGGGTGGCCACCGAGCGGGCCTCGTACCTGGTGGTCAGCGGCCTGCTCTTCAGCGGCGGCGCCTTCGTGGCCTGGCGCCTGTTCGACCACGTGCAGCGTCGCATCGCCGTCTGGCTCGACCCCTGGAGTGACGTGAGCGACCAGGGCTTCCAGGTCGTGCAGGCCACCTTCGCCCTGGCCTGGGGAGGCGTGGCCGGCACCGGGCCGGGCCTGGGCAACCCCGACCGCATCCCCCTGATCGAGACCGACTTCATCTTCGCGGCCATCGGCGAGGAGCTCGGCCTGCTCGGCTCGGTCGGGGTCCTGGTGGCCTACCTGCTCATGGTGGGCGCCGGGCTGCGCATCGCCCTGCGGGCCGAGGTCCCGTTCAACAAGCTGCTGGCCACCGGGTTGACGGCCATCCTCGGCATCCAGTCCTTCATCATCATCGGGGGGGTGACCCGCCTGGTGCCCCTGACCGGGATCACCCTGCCCTTCGTCTCCTACGGCGGGTCATCGTTGATCGCCAACTACATCCTGTTGGCCCTGCTCATCCGCATCTCCGACGACAACGCCGCGGCCGAGCCCGACGCCCTCGCGTGAACCGCCAGATCCGCCGGCTCGGCGCCGGCCTGCTGGTGCTCTTCGGCGCCCTGTTCGTCCAGCTCAACGTGATCCAGGTCCTGCGAGCCGACAGCTACAACGACAACCCCAACAACACCCGGGCCATCGTCCGCGACTTCAGCCGGCCCCGGGGCCAGATCCTGGCCGCCGACGGAACCGTCCTGGCCCGCTCGGTCCCCTCCGAGGGGCGCTTCGAGCGCCAGCGGGAGTACCCCGAGGGGGAGCTCTTCGCCGGGGTGACGGGCTACTTCTCCTTCATCGCCGGGGCCGACGGCGTCGAGCGCACCTACAACGACGTGTTGGCCGGGCGCACCAGCGAGACGGCCGGTGACCTGGGCGAGCTGCTGCTCGGCGAGCCCCGGACCGCCGACGTCACCCTCACCATCGCCCCCGAGGTGCAGCGGGTGGCCCGGGACAGCCTGGGGGCGACCCGGGGCTCGGTGGTCGCCCTCGATCCTCGCGACGGCGCCGTCCTGGCCCTGTGGAACTTCCCCAGCTACGACCCAGGGCTGCTCTCCTCGGTCGACATCGAGGCGGCCCAGGCGGCACGCGACGCCCTGCTGGCCGACGAGGCCAACCCCCTGCTGCCGGCCAGCTACCGCGAGACCTTCTTCCCGGGCTCGACGTTCAAGGTCGTCACCGCCGCCGCCGGGCTCTCCAGCGGGCAGGTGACGGCCGCCTCGCCCCGCTACCCCTCGAGCTCGGGCTATGTGCCCCCGCTGACCACCACCCCCATCAACAACTTCGGCGGTGGCACCTGCGGGGACGCGCTCTTCGCCATCCTGCAGGTCTCGTGCAACACCGCCTTCGCCCAGATGGGCGTGGACCTCGGCGCCGAGGTCCTGGTGGGCCAGGCCGAGGCCTTCGGCTTCAACGACGTCCCCCCCCTGGACCTGCCCCGGGTGGAGGTGTCGCCGATCGCCGACGTCGCCTCCTTCACCCAGAACGCCCCCGTGCTGGCCATGACCGCCATCGGCCAGAACGCAGTGCGCTCGACGCCGCTGCAGATGGCGCTGGTCGCCGCCGGCGTGGCCAACGGGGGCCAGGTCATGGTCCCCCACGTCATGGCCGACGTGCGCGACCAGGACGGGGAGGTGGTCGACCGCTTCGAGCCCACGGTGTGGACCCGGGGCACCAGCGCCGCGGTGGCGTCGACCCTGACCGACGCCATGACCGGGGTGGTCGAGCGGGGGACGGCCACCCGCTTGGCCGTGCCCGGCGTGCCCACCGCGGGCAAGACGGGCACGGCCCAGCTCGGCAACGGCCTCTCGCACGCCTGGATCATCGGCTTCGCCCCCTCCGACGCCCCCCGGGTGGCGGTGGCGGTGATCGTGGAGGCCCAGCCCGGGGCCAGCGAGCAGACCGGCGGCCGGGTGGCGGCCCCCATCGCCCAGGCCGTCCTCAGCGCCGCCCTCGAGGCGCGGCCGTGACCCCGTCCGAGGCCCCGCTCCAGCCCCGCGGCGACCCGGCACCCCCAACCGTGCCCGCCTAGTCTCTGGATCGTGGCCGAGGAGGAGCAGCGGGTCTTCAACGCCCGCTACGAGCTGCACCGGCGCATCGCCCGAGGGGGCATGGCCGATGTCTTCCTCGCCCGCGACTCGCTGCTCGACCGCCCCGTCGCCGTCAAGGTCCTGTTCCCCGAGTTCGCCACCGACCCCACCTTCGTGCAGCGCTTCCGGCGCGAGGCCCAGGCCGCCGCCAACCTGAGCCACCCCAACATCGTCTCGGTCTACGACTGGGGCGAGGAGGGGGGCACCTACTTCATCGTCATGGAGTACATCGAGGGTCGCAGCCTGGCCCAGACGATCAGGGACGAGGGCCGCCTGGATCCGGGCCGGGCCGCCGGCATCACCGCCGACGTGGCCGCCGCCCTGGGCTTCGCCCACCGCAACGGGGTGGTGCACCGCGACGTCAAGCCCGGCAACGTCATCATCTCCCCGAGCGGCCAGGTCAAGGTGGCCGACTTCGGCATCGCCCGGGCCGTCTCCACCCAGGAGAACCTCACCCAGGCGGGCACGGTGATGGGCACCGCCACCTACTTCTCGCCCGAGCAGGCCCGGGGCGAGTCGGTCGACCCCCGCAGCGACGTCTACTCCCTCGGTGTCGTCCTCTACGAGATGCTCACCGGCCGGCCCCCCTTCACCGGCGACAGCCCGGTGGCGGTCGCCTACAAGCACGTCCAGGAGGCGCTGCCCCCACCGCGGTCCCGCAACCCCGACATCCCTCCCGCCCTGGAGGCGGTGGTGCTCAAGGCCATGGCCAAGGACACCGCCGAGCGCTACGCCTCGGCCGAGGACCTGCGCTCGGACCTGCGCCGCTTCCGGGAGGGCACCCAGGTCCGGGCCGCCGCCGTGGCTGCGCCTCTCTCCGCCGCCGACGCCGCCACCCGGGCGGTGACCGCCGCGCCGGCCGCCGACTACGGCGCCACCCGGGCCATCCCCGCCGCCGCCCCCGAGACCCGCACCCTGCGCCGGGAGGAGGACCGCTACTACGACGAGCCCCCCCGTCGCCAGAACACCGCCTTCATCGTGGTGCTGGTGGCGCTGCTGGCCGTGCTGGCCGGCCTGCTGTTCCTGCTGGCCTCCAACCTCGGCCTGGGCGAGGACACCGCGGAGGTCGAGGTGCCCGAGGTCGTGGGTGCCACCCAGGCCCAGGCCGAGACCCTGCTCCGCGACGCCGAGCTGACCGTGGGGACGGTGACCACCGAGGAGGATCCCGACGCCGCGGCCGGCGTGGTCCTGCGCCAGGACCCTCCGGCCGGGGAGATGGTCGAGGAGGGCCGGGCCGTCGCCCTCGTGGTCAACACCGCCCTCGAGCCCGTTCTGGTGCCCGACGTCGAGGGTCTCTCCGAGCTCGACGCCCGGGGCCGGCTGGAAGCCCGTGATCTGGTCCCGCAGTTCCAGCGCCAGGAGAGCGACGAGGTCGAGGAGGGCGACGTCATCTCGTCCAATCCGCCGGCCGGGACCGAGGTCCCCCCCCGCTCGACGGTGGTGGTCTTCGTCTCCAGCGGCCCGCCCCTGGTGGCCGTGCCCCCGGTGACGGGCAGCCAGCAGGACGCCGCCCTCAACACCCTGCTCGGCGCCGGCTTCCGGCCGCAGATCCGCCAGGAGGCGAGCAACCAGGTGGCGGGCACCGTGATCCGCACGGAGCCGTCGGCAGGAACTCAGGTGCCCGAGGGCAGCACCGTGACCGTGATCGTCTCCACCGGTCCGGCGCCCACCACCACAGCGGCGCCCACCACCACGGCGGCGCCCACCACCACCTCAGCGCCCACCACCTCGAGCACCTTCCCGTTCCCCACCTCCACGACGGTCTCCAACCCGCGCCAGGGGTGACCCGGTGGCCGGAGACCGCCGGCCGCGCACCACGCCACGGGTGGGGGCGACCTGGCCGGTCCCCGCAGCCCTCGCCCTGGCCCTCGCGCTCGCCCTCGCCGCCTGGCTGAGCGCCGGGGCCTGGGGAGGGGCGGGACCTCCGGGCGACGACACGGCCGCCCGGCTGGTGGGCACCGCCGCCCCGGGGATCGACCGGGTGCTGGCCGAGGGCCGGGTCGACGGCTGGCAGACCCGCTTCGGCCTCGGCTACCAGGCCTTCTTGTTCATCGGGCCGGGCCTGGCCTGGAGCGTGGCCGCCGTGCGGGGCCTGTCCCTCGGGCTGCTGTCGGCTCCGGGGGCCTACACCGCGGTCGTGGTGGGGTCGTTCGTGGCCCTGCCCGCCGCCGTGGCCTTCCTCGCCCGCTCCTTCGGGCTGGACCGGCGGGCGGCGGGTCTCGCCGCCCTGCTCACCCTCGCCGTCGGGGGGCCGTTGGCCGGCGTGGGCCTGCACAGCCAGTTCGAGGTCGCCCTGGTCACCAACGGGCTGGGCGCGCTGTGGTGGTGCCTGGCCCTGGGGGCGATCGTCCGCCAGCTCGGCGACCCCCGCCCGCGCTGGGTGCTGCTGGCCGCCACCACGGGCGCCGCCCTGGTCCTCACCCACGTCGTGTCGGCCCTGGTCCTCGCTCTGGTGGCCACGCTCGTCGTCGGGCTGAACGCCGTCCTCACCACCTCCCCTTTGGGCGCTGGCGGGGGGAGGCTGGCGGTGGTACGCCGCCTGGGGGTCAGCGCCGGGCTCGCCCTCGGCCTGGCCGGGGTGATGGTCGTGCCCCTGGTCGCCCACCACGACCTGCACGGGGCCTTCACCGGCCTGGACGAGCCATCCCTGGCCGAGCGCCTGGGCCAGCTCTGGCGGGGCGAGGTGGTGGTGGGACCGGGGGTGGCGCCGTGGGTGCTCGCCGGGCTGGTCGCGGGTGGGGCCTGGGCGGTGGCCCGCCGCCGGCCCGGCCTGCTCGCCCTGGTGCTGGTCCCGCCGGTGTACCTCGTCGTGGCCCACCTCGCCCTGGCCCGCTGGCCCGACAGCCTGGCCGCCCGCCAGCTGCCCACCCGGGGCCTGGGCTACCTGGCCATCCTCGCCCTCCTCCCGCTCTCCGGCCTGCTGGCCGAGGCCGGTCGGCGCCTGGGCCGCGAAGGTG
>JADDRA010000008.1:8470-23631 GCA_016781105.1 Actinomycetota bacterium
GCCGTGGTCGTGGCCGGCGCCCTCGTGGTCCTGCCCCTCGGGTGGCCGCTGCCCCGACCGGGCGCCGCCCGGCCCGAACCGGCGCTGCGGGCGGCCGCGGCGCGCTTGGCCGAGCTGGTGCCCGACGGGGCCCGCTTCGCCACCCAGCGGGACTTCCCCGACGAGATCGAGGCGACGGGCGTGTCCCATCCCGACCTGTGGCTGGCCTGGCTGTCGGGCCGCGACACCCTCAACATCTTCAACGCCGAGTCGACGATCGTGGGCGAACCCGTCTTCGAGCCCGAGCGCATCGGGCACTCCACACCCGCCGCCACCGCCGACGCCCTGGCCCGCCTCGGTGTCACCCACCTGGTGCTGGTCGACGAGGCGGAGGCGCCCGGCGTGGTCCGCTCTCCCCGCTTCGAGCTGGTGTGGCGCTCCCCGCCCCTGGCCATCCTCGCTCTCGAGGCGCCCCCCGGCCAACCGCCGCCGTCGTCGCTGCTCGCCACCGCCCTGCCGGCCCGAGCCCGGCTGGTGCAGGCCGAGGCCGAGCACCTGGTCATCGAGGTGGCCACCACCGTACCCACGCCGGCCACGGTGGCGCTGGGCTGGTCGCCCAAGTGGCACGTCCGCCTCGACGGCCGGCCGGTGCCGCTCGGGCGCACCCTCGACGGGCTGGTGTCGCTGGCGTTGCCGGCCGGGGAGCACACGCTGGTGCTCGACTTCCGGCCCGACCTCTGGGACCGCCTCGGCCTGGCACTCAGCCTGGCCAGCGCCCTCGGCGCGGCCGGATGGTTCAGCCGGCGACGCCGGCGACAGGCTCGCCGGACGGGACCCGGGCCAGGAAGTTCCCGAGCAGGTCGTGTCCCGAGCCGGTGAGGATCGACTCGGGGTGGAACTGCACGCCCTCGAGGTCGTGGTGGCGGTGGCGCAGGCCCATGATCACCCCGTCGTCGGTCTCGGCGCTCACCTCCAGCACCTCGGGCAGGCTCGCCCGCTCGACCACCAGGGAGTGGTACCGGGTGGCCTCGAAGGGGTTGGGGAGCCCGGCGAAGACGCCCCGGCCGTCGTGGTGGACCACCGAGGTGCGCCCGTGCACCACCTCGGGCGCCCGCACCACCCGGCCGCCGTAGAGGGCGCCGATGCACTGGTGGCCCAGGCACACCCCGAGCACGGGCACCCGGCCGGCCAGGTGGTCGATGACCTGGTTGGAGATGCCGGCGTCGCCGGGTCCACCGGGGCCGGGCGAGACGAGCACGGCGTCGGGCGCCAGGGCGTCGACCTGGTCGAGGTCGATGGCGTCGTGGCGGTGGACCAGGGGGGTGGCCCCCAGCTCCCCCAGGTACTGGGCCAGGTTGTAGACGAAGGAGTCGTAGTTGTCGACGACGAGGACCCGCGCACCCACGCCCGCGAGGCTACCGTCGCCCCCTGCGCTCGTCCCCGGCGTTCAGCCCGCCTCGGTGTCGGCCAGCAGGTGGGCGGCTTTCTCCACCGCCCGCCGGGCTCGGGTGAGGCGCTTCTCGTCGACCGGGAGCTCGGCGCCTCCGGCGTCGATCGACTCCCGCAGCCGGACGAGGGCCAGCTCGGCCAGCTCCTCGGCGATCGCCTCCAGGCGCCCCCGGATCTCGTCGAGCTCCCCGGCCACGGCGCGCAGCGTAGACCGGCCCGGCGGGGCGACCGCAGATCGAGCCCCTCCCGGCGCCTATCCTGGGCGGCCATGGCCAAGCGGGGACCGGGGCGACCCACCGGCTCCACCGGGCGGGTCACGCCCAAGGGGGCCACCACCAGGGGCACGCGGCCCAAGGAGCGGGTCCCCTCCGGCTCGGGTCGCTACACGCCGCCCATCCCCCGGGAGCAGAAGGTCAGCCCCCGATGGGTGCCGGCGCTGATGTTCTTCTTCCTGCTCAGCGGGGCGGCGGTCATCCTGCTCAACTACCTGTCCCTGCTGCCCGGCGCCGCCGACAACCGCTACCTCCTCGCCGGCCTGGCCCTCATCACCGGCGGCTTCGCCACCGCCACCCGCTACCACTGACCGAGCGGCGCCCGGACACTCGAACTTACAGGGCTGTCATTCTCCCCAGCTTCGTCCACAGGCTGGGGACGACTACTCGGCCGGGGTGACCAGCTCCATCTCGTCCATGCAGTGGCGGGGCGGGACCGGCTCCTCCGAGAGCGCCTGGCGCACCCGCAGCTCCATGCTGCACTGGGGACAGCGGTAGGTGAGGTTGACCCGGCGCATCTCGCCCGGCGGCGGGGGCTCGGGAGCGGGGCGGGCGAAGGAGCCCAGCACGGCGAAGCCGACCTTGAAGATGAGGAAGGCCGCCACCGCGGCCACGAGCAGGTCGAGCACGAGCCCCATGGCGGGACCAGCGTACCGAGGCCGCGAGGACCGGCCCGGCGCTCGGCCTGCCCCGCGCCCGGAACGGGGCCGGGCGCTCGCTCACGCCTCGGCGGCCTGGTCCCCCCGGTCGTCGTCGTCGCCCGGCGCGGCGGCTCGGGCCCGGCCCTGGCGGGCGGCGGCCACGCTCGCCTCCAGGGCGGCCATCAGGTCGACCACCTCGCCGCCCTCGGCGGCCGCCGGCTCGACCACGACCTCCTGGCCCTCGGCCTTGCGCCCGATGAGCTCGAGCACCCGCTCCCGGTAGGTGTCGTGGTAGCGCTGCGGCTCCCAGTCGCTGGTCAGCGACTCGATGAGCTGGCCGGCGATGCGCAGCTCGCGCTCGCCCAGCTCCACCTCGGCACCGGGGACGTCGTCGATGTCGTGCTCGGGGTCGCGTACCTCGTCGGCGAAGAACATCGTCTCGAGCACGAGCACCCCGCGCGCCGGGCGGATGGCGGCCAGGTACTGCTTGGTCCGCAGCACGAAGCGGGCGATGGCCACCTTGCCGGCGTCCTCCATGGCCTGGCGCAGGAGCGCGTAGGACTTCTCCGCTCCCGCTCCCTTGGCCGGCGCCAGGTAGTAGCTCTTCTCGTAGTAGACGGGATCGATGCGCTCGAGGTCGACGAAGTCCTCGATCTCGATGCTGTGCGACTTCCCCGGCTCCACCGACTCCAGCTCCTCGGGCGTGACCAGCACGTGGCGGCCCTTGTCGATCTCGTAGCCCTTGACGATGTCGTCGTAGCCGACCTCCTCGCCCGACTCCTCGGCCACCCGCTTGTAGCGGATGCGCTGGCCCGTCCCCTCCTGGAACTGATGGAAGCTGACGTCCTTGGCGTCGGTGGCGCTGAAGAGCTTCACCGGGACGTTGACCAGCCCGAAGCTGATCGCCCCGCTCCAGATCGCCCTGGCCACGGCCTCCTCCTACCCCTCCGGTCCCGTGCGCAGCCCAAGGTTAGACTGACGGTATGACCCACCGTGTCGGACCGAAGGGCCAGGTCGTCATCCCCAAGGCACTGCGTGACCTCATCGACCTGAAACCGGGCGACGAGGTCGAGTTCGAGCTGGAGGGAGCCACGGTGCGGGTCGCACCGGCCCGCTCCCGGCTCACGTTGCGCGGGGTGCTGGCTGAGCACGACCTCGTCGGCGCGCTCGAGGCTGACCGGCGAAGTGAGCCCCGGTGAGGTGGTGCCTCGACTCCTGGGCGGTGCTGCGCTGGCTGGAGGGAGGCGAACCGGCGGCGAGTCGGGTGCAGGACATGATGGCATCGAGGCCGATCATGAGCTGGATCAACGCGGGCGAGGTCTACTACCTGTCGTGGCGCTCCGGGGGTCGGGAGTTGGCCGGCTCCATCGTCGACGAGCTCCGCCGGACCCTCGTCCTCGACGCGGCGTCGCCCGAACGGGTGGTGCAGGCGGCCGCCGTCAAGGCCGAACACCCCATGGCCTTCGCCGATGCCTTCGCCGTGGCCACGGCGAAGGCGCACGACGCCGTGCTCGTGACCGGTGATCCCGAGATCCTCGACGCCGGGACCGGCTGCGCCACCGAGGACCTCCGATAGGCGCCAGCCGGCTTCTGGCTGCGGGAAGCGGCCGGATCCAAGCGGGGAGGCGGGGTGGTCACTCCCCGCTCCGCCCGCCGAGGTGCTCGGCGAGGAAGCGCTCCATGGCCCGGTACAGGTCGAGGCGGTTCTCGGGGTTGGCGAAGCCGTGGCCCTCGTCCTCCTTGAGCAGGTACTCGACCTCGACGCCCCGCTCGGCCAGGGCGGCCACGATCTGGTCGGCCTCCTGCTTGGTGACCCGGGGGTCGTTGGCCCCCTGGGCCACGAGCAGCGGCGTACGGATGGCGTCGACCCGGGACAGGGGCGAGCGGGCCCACAGGTCGGCCACCACCTCCTCGTTGGGCTCCTCCTCGGTCCCCGGATCGCCCACGAAGCGGTACCACGAGCCCTGCAGGAACGGCCGCCAGTAGGGCGGGAAGGAGCGCACCAGGGTCACCAGGCTCGAGGGGCCGACGTAGTCGATGGCGGCGGCGAACACGTCGGGGGTGAAGGTGACACCCACCAGCGTGGCGTAGCCCCCGTAGGAGCCGCCGTAGATCGCCACCCGCTCCCGGTCGGCGATGCTCTCGGCCACCGCCCACTCCACGGCGTCGATGAGGTCGTCGTGCATCTTGCCGGCGAACTCGTGCTCGGCCGCGTGCAGGAAGGCTTTGCCGAAGCCGGTCGAGCCCCGGTAGTTGACCTGGAGCACGGCGTAACCCCGGTTGGCCAGGAACTGGGCCTCGGGGTCGTAGCCCCAGGTGTCGCGGGCCCAGGGGCCGCCGTGGACGACCAGCACCATGGGCAGGGCCTCGGGCTCCACCCCGAGGGGCAGGGTGAGGCAGCAGTGCAGGGTGTAGCCATCGCGCGAGGCGATGCGCACCGTGCGCATGGGGGCGAGGTGGGCGGGGTCGAGCGTGGGCCGGGGCCGGAAGAGGAACTCGTGCTCGCCGGTCGAGGTGTCGAGCAGGAAGGTGGCGCCCGGCTCGCGGTCGTCGTCGAAGGACACCACCCAGGTGCGCTCCTCGTCGTCCATGGACAGCCCGGACAGGTCACCGTGGTGCAGCTCGGCGGCCCGGCGCCACTTGCGCTCGAAGTCGTCGTCGAGGAAGGCCACCTCCAGGCGGTCGACCATGTAGAGCACGGCCAGCAGTTCGCCGGTACGGCTGCGCAGCACCGGCCCGCTCAGGTCGACCTCCCCGTGGGCGTGGATCAACGTCTCCTCGCCGGTGGCCAGGTCGAGGCGGACCAGGCGGGTGAGGTCGGCATCCCGGGCCGAGCCCACCCACAGGGCGGCGCCGTCGGGGGTGAAGCCGTAGACGTTGCCCCCGTCCTCGTTGGCGTAGACGGTGAGGCTGTGGAAGTCCTCGTCCTCGCTCGCCCGCACGAGGATCTCGGTGTCGCCGGCGGAGGTCTGGGCCGAGGCGGCCAGCAGGCGCCCGGCGTTGTCGGTGTGCCAGCCGGCGATGTTGCCCGGGTTCTCGGCCACCACCTCGAGGGTCCCGGTGCCCAGGTCGAGGCGGTGGACGTCGAAGCACTGCGGGTTGCGCCGGTTCATCGAGACCAGTACGTGGGCGGGGTCGTCCCAGGGCACGTCGACGATCCCGGCCCGGACGTCGTGGAAGGGGGTGAGGTCGACCGAGGGGTCGCCGGGGCGGGACAGGTCGGCGGCGTAGACGTGGAAGTTCTCGTTGCCCCCCTGGTCCTGGCTGTAGAGGATGCGCGAGGAGTCCCGGCTCCAGGAGTGGCTCCGGATGCCCCGGACGTGGTCGTGGGTGACGCAGGTGTCGTCGTCGCCGCCCACCGTGCGCACCCACACGTTGAGCCGGCCCCGCTCGGGGGCCAGGTACGACAGCCGGGTGCCGTCGGGGCTGATCCTGCCCCCGGCCTTCTCGGGGTTGTCGAAGAAGTGCTCGAGGGGGATGAGCGGGGGCAGGGGCACGAGGTCCTCCGTAGGTGGGGGCTCCGGCGGCCCTCAGGAGGGGGCCAGGTCCCCGAGGCTACGGAAGAACTGCGAGCGGGGCATGGCCGTGGCCCCGGCGGCGGCGGCGTCGTCGAGCCGGGTGCGGTCGACGTGGGACCCGAAGCCCACCACCCGGGCGCCGGTGGCCACCAGCTCGGGCAGCAGGTCGAGGACCCCGGGCCGCTCCAAGTCGACGACCACCACCTCGGCCGCGGCCGCCGCCTCCCCCAGCTCTTCCAGCCGGCTGACGAAGGCGGTGCCCGGTGCCGCCGCGTTGATGCGCGAGCGATCCATGAGATCGGGTGTGTAGGCCACCACGGCGTTGGCGTCGTGCTGTCGACCCGAAGGCGCTCGGTGCCGGGCCAGGTGGGCCTGGGCCTTGGCCGCGCCCCAGGCCAGCCCCAGCTCCTGGAGCGTGGGATCGAGGTCGGCGAGGGCGCGAGGCGCCAGGTCGTAGGGATCGTCGGGGAAGCGTTCCTCGTCGTAGGCATCCCGCACCACCGGAGGGACCCCGGCCTCGGCCAGGACCTCGGTGGGGAAGCGGACGGCCCGACGCAGCACCGCCAACGGGCTCGTCCACTGCTGGTCGACGTCGAGCGCGAGCAACCGGCGCAGGTCGGCGCCGACCTCCCTGGCCGCCCGGTCACCCGCCTCGGAGGCGGCGCGCATCCAGCCCGGGTCGGGCGCAGCCGTCCACTCGCCCAGGCGCCGGCGCACCGAGCGCTCCACCCAGGCACCCACCACCCCTTCGACCGACGCCGCCAACCGGGCGGACAGCTCGTCGAGCACCTGGTCGGGTCCCTGGGAACCTCCCATGCCTGCCATGCTTGCCCACATGCCGCCCTCGCCCATCCCTCCCGCCGCCGGGCAGGAGTCGGTCTGGGACTACCCCCGCCCCCCGGTCGTCGAGCCCGTGGCGGCGCGGCTGCGGGTGGTGCTCGCCGGCACCACCGTGGCCGACACCACCTCGGGACTGCGGGTCCTGGAGACCAGCCATCCCCCCAACTACTACTTCCCGCCCGGCGACATCACCCCCGGGGTGCTCGTGGGCAGCGCCCGCCGCTCGTACTGCGAGTTCAAGGGGGTGGCCACCTACTGCTCGGTGGTGACCGGCGGCCGCCACGAGGTCGACGCGGCGTGGAGCTACCCCCGGCCCGTCTCCGGCTACGAGGCGCTCGCCGGTCACGTGGCCTTCTACGCCACCCGGATGGACGAGTGCTGGGTGGGCGAGGAGCTGGCCCGGGCCCAGCCGGGTGGCTTCTACGGCGGCTGGGTGACCACGACCGTGGTCGGTCCGTTCAAGGGCGTTCCCGGCTCGGCGGGATGGTGAGCGCTCGCCCGGCCGCGCCCTCCAGGCGCCGGAGCAGGTAGTCCGGCACCCGCTCGAGGGTGCACCCGAGGCGGACGGCGCCCTCCACCACCGCACCTCGGAGCGGGCACGGGAAGAAGTCCCGGCCCGGGAGGGGGACCGAGACGTCGGGGAGCGGGCCGAAGTCGAAGCGGACCTCGCCCTCGCGCACCTCGACGTCGCTGCCGGCCGTCTGGCCGGCGACGGTGGCCTCGGCCCGGCCGGGGGTGAGCGTCAGGTCGACCCCCCGCACCGGCAGGGCCTGCTCCAGGTCGGCCTCGGTGATGAGGGCCGAGAGCTCCCCCCGGTCGATCCGCTCCAAGTCGACCTCGCCGTCGACGAGGGCCCGGCGGGCGACCTCGATGCCCTGCGCCTGCACCTCGACGGAGTCGATGGTGAGCTCGGGCCGAGCCACCTCCTCGAGAGTCACGACCAGGCGCTCGACCTTCCCGGTGGCCAGGGCCCGGGCCACCACGGGGAACCCCTCGAGCTCGACCTCCACCGAGCGCGCCTCGGGGACTCGCTGGGCCACCCGCTCGGCCACGGCCTCCTCGATGCGGGGTGGGACCACCACCTCGGCGGCCACGGCCACGACGGCCACCACCACCACGAGCACGACCAGCAGGCGGATCACAGCGCGGCGTTGAGGTTGCCCGAGCGCAGTCCCTCGAGGTCGAGGGTCACGTAGCGGTAGCCGGCGCCGCGCACGGCGGCGACCACCTCGTGGCGGCGAGCCAGGGCCGAGGCCAGGTCGTCGAGGGCCAGCTCCACCCGGGCCAGGTCGCCGTAGTGGCGCACCCGCAGCCGGCGAAAGCCCAGGCGGCGCAGTCCCGACTCGGCGGCTGCCACCTCGGCCAGCACGCCGACGCTCACCGGCGTGCCGTAGGGGACGCGCGAGGCCAGGCAGGCCGCGGCCGGCTTGTCCCAGGTGCGCAGGCCCAGGGCTCGGGAGGCCGCCCGCAGCTCGGCCTTCGTGAACCCGGTGTCGACCAGGGGGAAGACGGCGCCGCCCGACGCGGCCGCCGCCTGCCCCGGCCGGTGGTCGCCCAGGTCGTCGACGTTCACCCCGAGCACGATGGTGGCCGCCTCGGCCCGGGCCAGGGGTTGGAGCACGGCCATGAGCGCCGACTTGCAGTGGGCGCAGCGCTGCCCGTCGTTGCGGACGTAGGCGGGGTCGGCGAGCTCGTCAGTGGCCACCGCCTGCCAGCGCAGGCCCCACTCCCCGGCCAGGGCGGCGCAGTCGTGCTCCTCCTCGGGCGCCAGCGACGGCGACACCGCGGTCACGGCCAGGGTGGCGTCGGCACCCAGGGTGTCATGCGCCACCCAGGCCAAAAAGGCCGAGTCGGCCCCTCCGCTGAAGGCCACGACCACCCGCTGGAGGCGGCGCAGGGCCTGGCGGAGGTCGTCGAGGCGGAGGCCCAGGGGCTCCTCGAGGTCGGTGGGGGGCGCCACCACGACAGTGTGCCCGCCGGACCGGGCGGGCGGAGGCTGCGCCCTGTTCCCCGGCGACCGCAGGTCGTAGAGTACCGGCCACCCTCGGCGCGCCGCCGGGGGACGGGAAAGGAGACGACCATGCCCCTTCGACGGCCTCGGTGGCGGGTGCTGGCCCTGCTCGCCGCTCTCTCGGTCACCGCCGGTGCCTGCGGTGAGGACGGTGGCGAGACCGCGCCGGCGGGTGATCCCGGGCCGACCGAGCCTGGTGCCGCCGCCCCGGCCCAGAACCAAGGAGACGGGACCCTCAGGATCGGGACCCTGCTGCCCGAGACGGGGACGCTGGCCGCCCTCGGCCCGCCCGAAGCCGCGGGTGTGGCCCTGGCCGTCCAGGACATCAACGCCGCCGGAGGGGTCCTCGGCAAGCCCGTCGAGGTCACCGGGGGCGACTCGGGGGACACCTCGACCAACATCGCCAACCAGACCGTCGACCGGCTCCTCAGCCAGAACGTCGACGTCATCATCGGGGCGGCGTCCTCGGGCGTGTCCTTCACCGTCATCGACAAGATCACCGGCGCCGGGGTGGTCCAGTACTCGCCGGCCAACACCTCCCCCGACTTCACCGACTACGACGACGACGGCCTCTACTTCCGCACCGCGCCCTCCGACGTCCTCCAGGGACGGATCCTCGGTGAGCAGATCATCGAGGAGGGCAACACCACCGTGGGCATCATCGCCCTGCAGGACCCCTACGGCGAGGGCCTGGCCGAGAACGTGGCCTCGACCATCACCGACTCGGGAGGCGAGGTGGTGGCCACCAGGATCTACGACCCCCAGGCCCAGAACTTCGACGCCGAGGTCCAGGCCCTGGTCGCCGCCGACCCCGGTGCCATCGTGGTCATCGGCTTCGTCGAGTCGGGGCGCATCATCTCCACCCTGATCGAGCAGGGCATCGGTCCCGACACCAAGAACGTCTACACCGTCGACGGCAACACGACCAACACCCTCGGCGAGGGCCTCGAGCCCGGCACCCTGGAGGGGATCTCGGGCACGATCCCGGGGGCGGCGACGACTGGGGAGTTCCGCCAGCGGCTCCTCGAGGTCGACCCCGAGCTGACCGACTTCATCTACGGCGGTGAGGCCTACGACGCGGTGGTGACCTCGGCCCTGGCCGCCGAGGTGGCCGGAAGCGACGCCGGGCGCGACATCGCCGCCGTGCTGGCCGACGTCACCCGTGGGGGCGAGAAGTGCACCACCTTCGCCGAGTGCAGGGAGCTGGTGGGGGCCGGCACCGACATCGACTACGACGGCGTCAGCGGCCCCATCGAGTTGAGCGACGCCGGCGACCCCACCGAGGCCAGCATCGGCATCTACACCTTTGGCCCCGACAACCGGCTCACCGACGACGTCATCTACCGCTCCGGCTCCCTCTAGAGAACGCGGAACCAGGAGGCCCGGCCACTGGCCGGGCCTCTGCCGCGGGACGCCGTCGTTCAGCAGGGAGAGCACCGGGAAGCGCAACGGGCCGGCGGTCGGCCGAGCGAAGCGGAGGCCGTGCAGGCGGGTGGCACCGAGGGGAGGGACCCGCCCGCCCGAGCGCAGCGAGGCGCGGGAAGGGAGGGGTCCCGCTCGGTGACAGGACCCGCCGCACGGCCGGTAGCAACGGAGCGGCTAGCGGGCCCGGGCGAGGGTCCCCAGGTACAGCTCGACCACCTTGGGATCCTCCAACAGCTCGTGGCCCGTCCCGGTGTGGGCGTTGGCCCCCTGGTCGAGCACGTAGGCCCGGTGGGCGATCTGCAGGCAGCGCCGGGCGTTCTGCTCCACCATGACGATGGACACGCCGGTGGCGTTGATCTGGCGACAGCGGATGAAGACCTCGTCCTGGTAGGCGGGTGAGAGGCCGGCCGAGGGCTCGTCGAGGAGCAGGACGCGTGGCTCGGTCATCAGGGCCCGGCCCATGGCCACCATCTGGCGCTCGCCGCCCGAGAGCGAGCCAGCCCGCTGGCGGCGGCGGGCGCCGACAAGGGGGAACAGCTCGGCCACGGCGGCGAAGCGCTCGGCGAAGCGCTTGGGCTGGAGGTACACCCCCATGAGCAGGTTCTCCTCCACGCTGAGGCGGGGGAAGACGTTGTCGTTCTGGGGGACGTAGCCCACCCCCTTGGCCACCAAGGCGTGGGCGGGCAGGCCGGTGATGTCGTCGCCCTCCAGGCGCACCGCGCCCGAGCGCACCGGGATGAGGCCGAACAGGGCCTTCAGCAGGGTCGACTTGCCCGCCCCGTTGGGGCCGATGACCCCCACCATCTCGCCCTCGCCGAGGGCCACGTCGCAGCCGTTGAGGATGTCGACCTCGGGCACGTACCCGGCCACCACGGCCTCGGCCGACAGCAGGGGGGCGCCCGGTGCCGGAGTCACCGGCCCTCTCCGCCCGGAGCCGGTCCCGCCACCTCGGCCTCGATGCGGGCCTCGGCCTCCTCGAGCTGGGCCTGCTCCTCGGCCTCGTCGGCCGGGGCGTCGTGGTGAGCGCCGAGGTAGGCGTCGATCACCTGCGGGTTGGACCCGATGACCTCGGGCGGTCCTTCGGCGATGACCCGGCCCTCGGCCATGACGACCACCCAGTCGCTGACGTCGTGGACCACGTCCATGTCGTGCTCGACGAACAGCACGGTCGTGCCGTCGCCGGGCAGGGTGCGGACGTGATCGAGCAGCGACTGGGTCAGCGCCGGGTTCACGCCCGCCATGGGCTCGTCGAGCAGCACCATGGCCGGCTCGGCCATGAGCGCCCGGGCCATCTCCAGCAGCTTGCGCTGGCCCCCGGAGAGGGTTCCGGCGAAGTCGCCCGCCATCGCCTCCAGCCCGAAGCGGGCCAGCAGGGCGCGGGCCCGCCGCTCGATCTCGCGCTCCTGGTCCCGCCATCGAGGGGGGACCAGGGCGGAAAGGAAGCGCTCGCCCCGCTGCCCGGCCGCGCCCAGCTGCATGTTCTCGAGCACGCTGAGGCGTGACAGCGCCTTGGTGAGCTGGAAGGTTCGCACCAGCCCCCGGCGGGCCACCCGGTGGGCGGGCAGGCCCGACAGGCGCTGGCCGTCGAACGACCAGGTGCCGGCGTCGGCCCGGTCGAAGCCGGTGAGCAGGTTGAACAGGGTGGTCTTGCCCGCCCCGTTGGGTCCGATCAGCGCGGTGATGACGCCCCGTTGGACCTCCAGGTGGGCCACGTCGACGGCCACCAGGCCCCCGAAGCTGCGCTGGACGCCGTCGAGGACGAGCACGGGGTCGGGCTTGCCCACCCCCGGCTCGGGGGCCAACCCCTTCAGCGGGCTGCTACCGGCGGACATCGAGCTCGATCTCCCGGCGGTCGCCGAAGATGCCCTGGGGCCGGAAGGTCATCAGGGCCATCAGGGCCAGGCCCACCAGCATGAAGCGCACCTGGCCGACCTGGACGCCGTCCATGATCCCACTCGGGATGATCTCCTCCTGCACGGCCTGGCGCAGCAGGTTGTCGCTGAGCGACAGCAGCATCCAGAAGAGCATCGCCCCGACCACGGGGCCGAGCACGCGCGCCGTGCCCCCGAGGATGAGCACGACGTAGGCGAAGAAGGTCAGGTCGGGCGAGAAGGTGTCGGGCTGGACGGACTGCGTGCTGATGGCCAGGACGAAGCCGGCGATGCTGCCCACGACGCCGCCGAAGAGCAGGCTCTGCATCTTGAACCAGTAGACGTTCTTGCCCAGGCTGCGGGCCGCGTCCTCGTCCTCCCGGATCGAGCGCAGCACCCGTCCCCACGGGCTGCGCATGAGCACGAAGACCATCGCCGCGGCCACGGCCACGGCCAGCCAGGCCACGACCAGGAGCCAGGTCTGGCGCTCGGTGAAGGTGAGCGGGCCCACCCCGTAGGTCCCGGGGCCGAAGGGGTTGACGGCGTAGAAGTCGTCGGCGAACTGGGTGAGGCCCGACGACCCGCCGGTGTAGTCCCGCAGGGAGACCGACCGGACCATCAGGCGCACGATCTCCGAGGCGGCGATGGTGACGATGGCCAGGTAGTCGGCCCGCAGCCGCAGCGTGGGCAGGCCGAGGAGCAGGGCCAGCACGACCGAGGCGCCCACGCCCACGCCCAGGCCCACCCACAGGCTGGTGCCCAGGTAGGTCACGGCCACGGCGATTCCGTAGGCGCCCACCGCCATGAACCCGACCTGGCCGAAGTTGAGCAGCCCGGTGTAGCCGAAGTGGACGTTGAGGCCGATGGCGGCCAGGGCGAACACGGCGGCGAAGTCGCCCACCGCCGCCTTCAGGCCGTTCTCGAGAATGAGCCCCCAGTCCACGCCCCGGCCTAGCCCAGCCGCTCGGGTTGGCCCAGCAGCCCCTGGGGCCGGACCAACAGGATGAGGATGAGGATGGCCAGGGCGCCCACGTTCTTCAGCTCGGGGGCCAGGACCAGGGTGGAGAGCTGGATGAACACCCCGACCACGAAGCTGCCCACCAGGGCCCCGAAGGCGGTGCCCAGCCCGCCCAGGATCACTCCGGCGAACATCAGCAGCAGCAGCTGGACCCCCATCTGCCAGCTCACCTGCTCGGTGAGCCCGAGCAGCACCCCGCCGAGGGCGGCCAGTCCCCCACCGAAGGCCCAGACCAACAGGATCACCCGCTCGACGTCGATGCCCGAGGAGGCGGCCAGCTGGGGGTTGTCGGCCACGGCCCGCATGGCCTTGCCCGCCCGGGTCCTCAGCAGGGCCAGGGCCACGGCGGTGAGCACGGCCAACGAGAGCAGGATCGAGACGATGTCCTTGGGGGCGATGGTGACGGGCCCGAGGTCGACCGCCCGCTGCACGGCGTACTGGGCGAAGGGGCGGGTCTGGCCCCCGAACTGGTACAGGAAGAGGTAGCGCACGAGCAGGCCCAGCCCGATGGAGATCACCAGCAGGGCGATGAGCCCCGTGCCCCGCCGACGCAGCGGCCGCCACAGGCCCCGGTCGAGGGCGGCGCCGGCGAGGGCGCCGACGAGGACGGCCACGAGGGTGGCGGGGACGAAGTGCAGGCCGAGCGTCACGTTGACGTACCAGCCGGCCAGCGCGCCGAAGGTCACCATCTCGCCGTGGGCGAAGTTGATCAGGCCGGTGGTGCCGAAGATCAGCGACAGACCCACCGAGGCCATGGCGATGATGAGCCCGAACTTCACCCCCTCGACCAGGAGCTGCAGCACCCGCCCCAGGGTGCCCCCGACCTGGCGGTCACCCTCGCCGAGGGGGAACAGCAGGGTGCGCTGCTGGCCCTCCCGGACGGGGAACTCGAGCGTGGCCCGGTCGGGGTTGCGCAGGGTGAGCCCGCCCAGCGTCTCCTGGTCGATGGTGGCGGCGTAGTCGCCCGGTCCGGGGACGTCCAGCTGGAAGGTCCCGTCGGCCCCGGTCGTGGCCGTTCCCACGGTCTGGCCGTCGGCGGTGGTCACGGTGATCGCCACGCCGGCGACCGGCTCGTCGTCCTCGTCGACGATGGTGCCCCGGACCCCCTCCCCGCCGCCGTCCGAGGGCGCCGGCTGAGCCCGGGCGGGCAGGGCGAGCAGGACCAACGCCCCGACCACCGCGCCCAGCGCGCAGAGGAGGCGAGGGCGCAAACGGCTCCTGTCAGCTCAGGCCGACGTGGGCGAGGACATCGTCGAGGGGAGCGACCAGCCCGGTCACGAAGGGGCCGAAGTCGGCGTAGTGGGCCGAGCCGGCGTCGAAGCGCATGGTGTGGACGCACTCCTTGAGGTCGTCGGCGTGGACCCCGAAGAGCGTCACCGCCCACTCGTAGTCGTCCAGGCCGGTCGAGCCGGTGACGAGTTGGACCACCCGCCCGGCGAAGGCCCGGCCGCTGCGGCCGTGGTCGTACATGAGCTCGAGCCGCTCCTCGTAGGGCAGGGTGTACCAGTTCTGCCCGACGTTGCGGCGCTTGGACATGGGATAGAAGCACAGCACCGGCATGCCGTCGGGGGGAAGGGTCGGATAGAGCCGCTCGCGCTTGGCCCGCTCGGGGACGCCCTTGGCGTACTCCGAGACCTCGGTCAGCGAGACGTAGGAGTCGGCGATCACCAGACCGGCGGCCTGCAGGTCGCGCTGCAGGCGCCGGAGCTGCCACAGGTCGGGACCCAGGGCCATGAACCCGAGGTCGGCCTTGTGGCCGAGGACGGCGAAGGGCACGACCTGGTGCTCCCCCTCCTCGGCGGTCTTGACCGCGGTGGCGATGGCCTCACCGTCGGCCCCAGGGGCCGTCCGGCAGAAGAGGTGGAGCACGGCGAGCCCCTCGGCGGCGGTCACCGGCGGTGGCTGCTCGGGCACCCCGTCACGCTACCGGGCCATTCGGCGCGGAGGGTGGCGTCCCAGGTCCGGCCTACATTCGCTGGTCCGTGAGCTGGGAGAGGACTCTGCCGAGACGTTGATGGAGCTGCTACCTCCGATCGAGTGGTCCGAGGTTGCCCGGCGTGCCGACCTGGCCGGCCTGCAGGTCGAGATGGCCGGCCTGCGCGGCGAGCTGCGCGAGGTGGACACCCGCCTCAGCGCC
>JADDRA010000008.1:23783-43093 GCA_016781105.1 Actinomycetota bacterium
GGTGACCTCGGCAGCCCTGGGCGGTCTCATCCTCGGCGCCGTCCCCCTCGCCGGCGGCTGACGCCCGCTCAGGGCGGCGGCGAGTACAGGGTCAAGCGGTCGCCGCGCACGAAGCCGGCCAGGGTGATGCCCGCCGTCCGGGCCGTCTCCACGGCCAGGGCGGTCGGCGCGCTCACGGCGACCACCGTGGCGAAGCCGCCCGCCCACGCCTTCTGCACGATCTCGAACGAGGCCCGCCCGCTCACGTAGAGCCCGAGGCTGGCGGCCGGCAGCCGGCCGTCGAGCAGCAGCCGGCCGACGACCTTGTCGACCGCGTTGTGCCGGCCCACGTCCTCGCGCACCACCACGCTGCCCGTCTCGGTGAAGGCCGCGGCTGCGTGCACAGAACCGGTGCGGCTGAACAGCTCCTGCTCGGCCGCCACCCACTCGGGAACCGTGACGAGCACGTCGAGGTCGAAGCTGGCTCGGGGGACGACGGGGGACAGGCGCTCGACGAGCTGTTCGATCGAGGCCGACCCGCACAGGCCGCACGACGAGGTCGCCCCGGACAGGCGGCGAACCACCGGGGGAGCGAGGCCGCCGGTGTCCACCGTGACCACGTTGAAGGCCGAGGAGACGGCATCACCGGTGGCGCAGTAGGCGATGCCCCTGACCGTCGCTCCGCCAAGGAGACCGTCGCCCAGGCACAGCCCGGCGGCCAGCTCGAAGTCGTGCCCGGGTGTGCGCATGGTGGTGGTGACCAGATGGCCATCCAGGCGGATCTCCAGGGGCTCCTCGACGATCAGCTCGTCGGGCGCGGTGGTGGTCGCTCCCCGCCGGTGGCGACGGACGAGGGTGCGCACGGCTCGTCGGGGCACGACGCATGCCTACACCGGGAGCCTCGGCCGCGCCGGCTCGCGCCCTGGTACGAGCGCGACCGGCAGCGGTAGTGTGCCCGACCGTCGTGCGCCCGCCCCGTCCCGCCCGCTTCGGCCCCCGCGTCCTCGTCGCCGTGCTGGTCCTCGTCGCGACCTTCGGGCTCGTGCCGGTCCCGGTGGTGTTGGCCCAGAGCGAGCCTCCGACCGAGCCCACGGGGGTGATCGAGGGGAAGGGCTGGGGCCACGGCGTGGGCATGGCCCAGGACGGGGCCCTGGCCCTGGGGCGCGAGGGGGCCTCGACCGCCGAGATCCTCCAGCACTTCTACCCGGGCACGACCCTCGGCCAGGACGGCGGTGACGTGCGGGTGGCGGTGCTGGACGCGCCCGGAGGCGAGGCGATCGTCTCGTTCCCCGGAGGCGGTGAGGTGCGCAGCCCCCAGGACGGACCCCAGTCGCCGGGCTTCCCCGTGAAGGTGGCCCCGGGGGGCTCGGTCCGGCTGCGCTTCGACGGCGCCTACCGGGCCGAGCCGCTCAACGGGGCGAGCGTGGCCGCCCTCTCGGTGGGCCCCGCCGCGCCGGTCGTGGCCGCCGAACAGCCCGGCTTCACCGTGCCCCCGAGGGAGGACGAGGCGGCACCGGATGAGGATGACGGCGGCCTGCTCGGTGGCGGGCTGCTCGAACCCGAAGGTCCTCCTCGCGGCGGTTCGGCTCCTCCTTCCCAGGAGGGTCCGCCTCCCGCCGGTCCACCGCCTCCGGGTGGCCCCCCTCCGGGTCCCCCCGTCGCCCCGGGCCCTCCCGAAGAGCTCGGTGTCTCCGGGACGGCCTTGTGGGCGGTTCCCCGAGGCGGCTCCACGGTGGGGGTGCCCGGGCGGGGGGCCAGCTACCGGGGCTCGGTGCAGGCGCTCGCCGCCGGAGGCGGCCTGCGCCTGGTCAACCAGGTCGATGTCGAGGACTACCTCCGGGGCATGGGAGAGGTGCGCGACAGCTCCTGGCCGGGTGCCTCCCTCGGGGCCCAGGCGGTGGCCGCCCGGACCTACGCCCTGCGGGCCATGGAGCTCGGCGGCGAGCTGTGCGACACCCAGGACTGCCAGGTCTACCTCGGGAGCCAGGCCGAGTACGCGGCCATGAACGCGGCGGTGGCTGCCACCCGGGGCCAGGTGGTGCAGTTCAGGGGACGGCTGGCCCAGGCCGTCTACTCGGCCAGCGGCGGGGGCGTCACGGCCACCCCCGAGGAGGGCTTCGGGACCGGGGGCCAGGGCCTGCCCTACCTCGGCGCCGTGGCCTACCCCACCGCCGATCCCCAGGCCTGGGAGCTGCGGGTGCCACTGGCCCAGCTCGGCCGGCGGCTGGGCTACCCGGGCACGCTCAGCGACGTCCGGGTGGCCGCCGCCGGACCCTCGGGACGCCCGCTCACCGTCGAGCTCATCGGCGACGCCGGCTCCCGGGAGCTGGCCGCCCTGTCCTTCGACGACACCCTCGGCCTGCGCTCTACCCTGTGGAGCGTGCGGGTCGAGAACCTGCCGCCACCGCCTCCGGTCGAGGCGGGTGACGGGGCCGGGTCGCCGGGCTTCGACGCCGGCCCGGGTGGCCCCCGCCTGCTCCTCGGGCGCCGGTCCTCGAGCGTCTCGCCCGCCGGCCAGGGGCGCCTGCTCGACACCGAGGGCCTCGTCAGCGCGACCGCGTTGGCGCACCTCGAGGATCCGCTGCGGATCGCCGCCCTGCTCGGTGCCGCCGGACTGCTCGTTGCCATCGGCGGAGGAGCGACCTTCCGCCTGGCCGCCGGCGTTGCTCCGGCACCCTCCCGGGGGCGCGCGGCGAAGGACGGCAGGAAGAAAACGAAGAGGAGCCGGCCCAGGGGCCGGCTCCTCTCCTTCCGACGGGTGGGCTGATCAGTAGTCGTCCATGCCCGCGCCGGCCGCCGCGGGCGCCTCCTTCTCGGGCTTGTCGACGATGACCGCCTCGGTGGTGAGGAACAGGGCCGCGATCGACGCCGCGTTCTGGAGCGCCGAGCGGGTGACCTTGGTGGCGTCGGGCACGCCGGCCTTGAGCAGGTCCTCGTAGTCGCCGGTGGCGGCGTTGAGCCCGACCGCACCCTCGAGGTTGCGGACCTTGTCGACGGCCACGCCGCCCTCCAGGCCGGCGTTGAGGGCGATCTGCTTGAGGGGCTCCTCCAGGGCCCGAGCCACGATGCGGGCACCGGTGGCCACGTCACCCTCGAGCTTGTCGGCCAGCTCCCGGACCACGGCCTGGGCCCGCAGCAGGGCCACGCCGCCGCCGGGGACGACACCCTCGTCCACCGCCGCCTTGGTCGTGCTCACCGCGTCCTCGATGCGGTGCTTCTTCTCCTTGAGCTCGACCTCGGTCGCGGCCCCGACCTTGAGCACGGCGACCCCACCCGAGAGCTTGGCCAGGCGCTCCTGGAGCTTCTCCCGGTCGTAGTCGGAGTCGGTGTTCTCGATCTCGGCCTTGATCTGGTTGATCCGGCCCTTGAGGTCGTCGTCGGAGCCGGCGCCCTCCACGATCGTGGTCTCGTCCTTGGTGACCACCACCTTGCGGGCCGTGCCCAGCAGGTCGAGGGTGACGTTCTCGAGCTTGAGCCCGACCTCCTCGGTGATGACCTGGCCACCGGTGAGGATGGCCATGTCCTGGAGCATGGCCTTGCGCCGCTCGCCGAAGCCGGGGGCCTTGACCGCCACCGACTTGAACGTGCCCCGGATCTTGTTGACGACCAGGGTGGCCAGGGCCTCGCCCTCGACGTCCTCGCAGATGATCATGAGCGGCCGACCGGCCTGCATGACCTTCTCGAGCACGGGCAGGAGGTCGCGCACGGCGGAGATCTTGGAGCCCGCGAGCAGGATGTAGGCGTCCTCCAGGACCGCCTCCATGCGCTCGGGGTCGGTGACGAAGTAGGGGGAGATGTAGCCCTTGTCGAAGCGCATGCCCTCGACCAGGTCCATCTCCATGCCGAAGGTCTGGGACTCCTCCACGGTGATGACGCCGTCCTTGCCCACCTTGTCGATGGCGTCGGCGATCATGCTGCCGATCTCGGCGTCGTTGTTGGCGGAGATGGACGCCACCTGGGCGATCTGCTCCTTGGCGTCGATCTCCCGGGACACGCTGTGGAGGTGGTTGACGGCCGACTCCACCGCCTGCTCGATGCCCCGCTTCAGACCCATGGGGTTGGCCCCGGCGGCCACGTTGCGCAGGCCCTCGCGGACCATGGACCAGGCCAGGACGGTGGCCGTGGTGGTGCCGTCACCGGCGACGTCGTCGGTCTTCTTGGCCACCTCCTTGACCAGCTCGGCCCCGATCTTCTCGTAGGGGTCCTCGAGCTCGATCTCCTTGGCGACCGAGACGCCGTCCTTGGTGATGGTGGGGGCGCCCCACTTCTTGTCGAGCACGACGTTGCGGCCACGCGGGCCGAGGGTGACCCGCACGGCGTCGGCGAGCTGGTTCATCCCGCTCTCCAGGCCGCGGCGGGCCTCCGTGTTGAAGGCGATGAGCTTGGGCACGATGCTCCTCCGTTGGAACTCTTCGGGTTCGCCCGGTGGGGGGTCCCTCAGGGCGTCTCACTCTGGACTCGTTCTCGGGTCGGCCCCCGGCGGCGACCGACGGTCGGCGTTAGCACTCTCGATGGCCGAGTGCTAACCAGGAAACCACCCGCCGGCCCTCGTCGCAACTGAACCGTCCCCGTGCGCACCCACCACCTCGCTGAGTTCCCCGTCGAGCAGCTGGTGTCGGCCAAGGCGGGCACCACCATCTCGGTCTGCATCCCGGCTCGCGACGAAGCGACGACGATCGGCGCCATCGTGGGCAGGATCGTCGCCGACCTGGTGGAGCGCCACTCCCTGGTCGACGAGGTGCTGGTGGTCGACGACGGCTCCGCCGACGCCACCGCGGCCGTGGCCGCCGGCGCCGGGGCCAGGGTGGTTCGGGCCGGCGACGTGCTCGCGGGCTGGGGCCCGGGTGGGGGCAAGGGCGAGGCCATGTGGAAGTCGCTGGCGGAGTGCCGGGGCGAGGTCGTCGTCTGGTGCGATGCCGACATCGTGGACTTCGCCCCTCGCTTCGTGGTGGGCCTGCTCGGGCCCCTGCTGGGCGACCCCGGGGTGGCCTTCGTCAAGGCCTGCTACCGCCGCGACCTCGACGGACGCCCCGGCGAGGGCGGCCGGGTCACCGAGCTGGTCGCCCGCCCGCTCGTCTCCCTGCTGTTCCCCCACCTGGAGGCCTTCGCCCAGCCCCTGGCCGGGGAGTACGCCGGGCGCCGGGAGGTCCTCGAACGGCTGCCCTTCGCGGCCGGCTACGGCGTCGACCTCGGCCTGCTCATCGATGCCGCCGCCCTGGTCGGCACCGAGGCCATGGCCCAGGTCGACCTCGGGCACCGCTCCCACCGCAACCGGCCCCTCCGGGAGCTGGCCGGGCACGCCGAGGCAGTGCTGGCCACCGCCCTGGACCGGGCCGGCGTGGCCACCTTCCCGGGGGCGGCCCCGGCCCCGCCGGACCGGCCGCCCCTGGCCGAGGTGCCCGCCTACCGCGACCGCCGGAGCTGACGCCGCCTGGCCGACCGCGCTCGCCCTCGGGGCATTCGTGGACGATCGAGGTGGGCGAGCAACCTCAACTGCCCACGAATGCGTGGTACCCCGCGGGGGCGACCGGGGCCAGGAGGTCGGGGCGCTGCGGGAGCACGCCGGGGTGGGCCACGGCGGCCAGGGCCTCGATGCCGTCGACCAGGCGGGGACCGGGGCGCACAAAGGCGGCGTTGGCGTCGGCCGCCCACACGGGGACGGGGGGCAGCACCGCCCGGCTCACCAGCTCCGTCGCCAGGTCGTGGGCCTGCTCCAGCCCGTAGCCGCAGGGCGCCACCACGACGAGGTCGGGCTCGGCGGCGGCCACGTCGTCCCAGTTGATCGGTGCCGAGCGTCCACCGGGAGACCCGAGGACGGGCTGGGCCCCGGCCAGGGTGACCAGGTCGGGGACCCAATGGCCGGGTGCGTAGGGCGGGTCGGTCCACTCGAGCACCGCCAGCCTCGGGCGCGGCCGTCCGGCCACGAGCCCGGCCAGCTCGTCGAGGCGGCTCCGGAGCCGCTCGACCAGCCGGGCGGCCGCCTCCGCGGTGCCGGTGAACCGGCCGACCTCGACGATCGATGCCAGCACCTCCTCGAGGGTCGCCGGGTCGAGGGTGAGCACCTCGGCCCGACAGCCCAGGTGCTCGAGGGCCCCGTCGACCTCCGAGACGTCGACGGCGCACACGGCGCACAGGTCCTGGGTGACCACGAGATCGGGGTCGAGGTCGCCGAGTGCCCCCCGGTCGAGGTGGTAGAGGTCCTGGCCGGCGGCGAGGCGGCCCCGGACCTCGTCGTCGATCTGGGCAGGCGTCAGGTCCGGGGGCAGCGTGGTGTCGGACACGATGCGGCGGCTGTGGGCCTCGGGCGGGAAGTCGCACTCGAAGGTCACTCCCACGACCTGGTTGCCGGCGCCCACGGCGAAGAGGATCTCGGTGGCCGAGGGCAGCAGCGACACGATGCGCATCAGCTCACCTGCGCCAGCTCGGCGTCAGCCCCGGGACGGGCTGGCGGCCCGCGGCCTGGCCTCGTGGCCGCGCCCGGCGTCGGGCTCGGCGCCGTCGCCTCCGCCGGCGCCGTCAGCTCCGCCGGCGCCGTCAGCTCCGCCGGCGAAGCCGGTCGGCTGCGCGATCACATCGCTGAGCCTGCGCCCCCGGCTCGCCCGGGGCAGCGTGTCGGCCTCCTCGGCCCGGGCGGCCACCGTCTCGAGCGGCTCGCCCAGGACGTAGGTGTGCCAGAGGTGCCCGACGAGGATCTTGAGCACGGCGGCACCGGGCACGGCGATGAGCAACCCGAACACCCCCCCGGCGGTCCCGCCCACGAGCAGGGCGAGCATGACCGCGGCGGGGTGGAGCTTCACCGCCCGCTGCATCACGAGCGGGCTGATGAAGTGGTTGTCGAGTTGCTGGGCGCCGACCATGATCGCCACCACCCACACCGCGGTGGAGATGTCCCGGGTGGTCAGGGCGATGACGATCCCGAGCACGGCGCCGGCCCACGGGCCCACCAGCGGCACCACGTTGCACAGCCCGGCCACCATCCCCACGATCAGCCAGAAGGGCAGATCGATCACGGCCAGGCCGAGCGAGATGATGACCCCGACGATGAGCGCCACCATGAGCTGGCCCCGGAAGAAACCTCCCACGGCCCGGTTCAGCCGGACGGCCAGGAGCTCGGCCTCGTCACGGGCCCGCTCGGGCACCAGGGACTGGGCCACCTCGCGCAGCCGGGGCAGGTCGACCAGGATGTAGAAGGCGATGATGGGCGCCAGCACCACGATGAGCAGGACGTGGAACACGCGGCCGCCGACGTCGCGCACGGTGTCGATGGTGTCGCCGAGGCCGGTGGCTCCGGCCTCGGCCCCCACCTCGCTCTCGAGCTCCCCGACGCTGGGGACGCTGACCACCCAGCCCTGGGACCGCTCGGACAGGTCGTTGATCCAGCGCTCCAGGTCGGCCCGGACCAGGGGAGCCTGTTCGGCGAAGTCCTCGGTCTGGTCGGCGGCCAGAGGGACCACGATGAGCCCGACGAGGGTCACCACCGCGAAGAAGCCCAGGTAGCTCAGGGCGGTGCCGGCCAGGCGGGGCACCCGCCGGCGCTGGAGGGCGCTCACGATCGGGTTGAGCAGGAACACGATGGCGGCGGCCAGGATCAGCGGCGGCCACACCACCCGGACGGCCCAGCCCACCAGGCCCACCAGGGCGAGCAGTGCCGCCAGGCCGACGACCGCCCACGCCACCTGGCCGGCGCGCCGGATGCGCTCGCTCACCCGCCGTACGCTACCGCCCGCCCCCCGACCGGCCCGTTCAGCGGCGGCCCAGGTGCTCGGCCACCGCCTCTTCCACGCAGGCCGCCGTGTCGTGGAGGGCCCGCTCCCGGCCGCAGCGCTCCACCAGGGCGATCACGGCCACCTCCTCGGGCACCTCGACACCCTCGAGCACCTCGCCGGCGACCACGAGGACGGGCACCCCGGCGGCCCGGGCCAGCTCGGCCACGCCTCCCACCGCCTTGCCGGCAAAGGACTGGTCGTCGAGGAACCCTTCACCGGTCACGACCAGGTCAGCGCCGTCCAAGTGGTCGGCGAGGCCGACCTCCTCGGCCACCAGGTCGAAGCCGGCCACCAGCCGGGCGCCCACGGCCGCCAGGCCCCCGGCCAGGCCGCCGGCGGCACCCGACCCGGGGACGGACCGGACGTCGACGCCGTGGACCTGTTGGTACACCTGGGCCAGGCGCTCGAGGCGCCGGTGCAGCAGCTCCACCTGGGCCGGGGTGGCGCCCTTCTGGGGGGCGAAGACCCGGGCGGCGTCGACGAAGGTGGTACGCACGTCACAGGCCACGACCAGCTCCACCCCCCGGAGCCGGGCCAGGGGCTCGAGGGCCCGCAGGGCGCCCAGGCCCCCGTCGGTCGAGGCCGACCCGCCGACGCCGAGGACGATGCGCCGACACCCCGCGTCCAGGGCGGCCGCCACCAGCTCACCCGTCCCGTGCGTCGAGGCCGCCACCGCGTCGTTGCCCCGGGCCCCGCCCACGAGGTCGAGTCCCGACGCCTGGGCCATCTCCAGCACCGCCTGGCGCGACGAGCCCTCCGCCGAGCACCGCCAGCCGGCCTCTACGAGGTCGCCCAGGGGGCCGGTGACGACGGTGCGGCGGTTGGCCCCACCGAGGGCGTCCAGCGTGCCCTCCCCCCCGTCGGCCACCGGCACGGTGTCGACGGTGCCACCGGCCGCCTCGACGGCCCGGGCGACGGCGGTGGCCACGTCGGGGGCGTTCAGGGTGCCCCGGAACTTGTCGGGCGCGGCCACCACGTGCACGAATGCATGTTGCCCGCCGTGCCCCCGGCGTCGTGGCGTCCCGGTGACCGGGCGTCCCGGCGACCCCGACGGCCTGCTGGCTACCGTGGGGCGGTGCACGCCGCGGTGGGGGGAGCGACGGGGCGGCGGTGAGGGACCTGGTCATCGTCTCCAACCGGGGTCCCCTGTCGTTCCGCCTCGCCGGCGACGGCTCCCTGGTGGCGCGCCGGGGCGGAGGCGGCCTGGTGTCCGCCCTGGGACCGGCGGTGGCCGGGTCGGGAGCGACGTGGATCGCCGGGGCCATCACCGAGGGCGACCGGCGGGCCGCGGCCGAGGGGATGGTCGAGGCCGAGGGGTTCCGGCTGCGGTCCCTGGTCGTCGACCCCGACGACTACCGCGCCTACTACGACGTGATCTCCAGCGGCGCGCTGTGGTTCGTCCACCACCGCCTCTACGACAGCGCCCGGCGGCCCCGCTTCGACCGCCACTGGCACCGGGCGTGGGAGGCCTACCGGCGGGTCAACGCCGCCTTCGCCCGGGCCGTGGTCGACGAGGCCCCCGAGGGGGCGGTCGTGCTCGTCCAGGACTACCACCTGACCCTCCTCGGGGCCGAGCTGGCGACGGCGCGGCCCGACCTCGCCACGGTGCACTTCCACCACACGCCCTTCGGCGGGCCCGACGACCTGCGCATCCTGCCCGACGAGGTGGGCGTCGAGCTGCTCGAGGCCCTGGCCGCCCACGCCGCCTGCGGCTTCCAGGCGCCCCGGTGGGCCGCGGCCTTCGAGGCCTGCTGCCACGGGCTGCTCGGACGAGCGCCCTGCCCGACCTTCGTCTCGCCGGCCGCCGTCGACGCGTCCGAGATCACCGAGGTGGCGGCCTCGGAGGACTGCGCCGCCGCCCTGGCCCGCCTCGACGAGCAGGTCGGCTCGCGCCGCCTCGTCGTGCGGGTCGATCGCATCGAGCTGTCGAAGAACCTGCTGCGGGGCTTCCTCGCCTTCGAGGACCTCCTGGCCACGCGGCCCGAGTGGCGCGAGCGCGTGGTCTTCGCCGCCTTCGTCTACCCCTCGCGCGAGGGCCTGGCCGAGTACCTGGCCTACCGCCAGGAGGTGGAAGGGCTGGTGCGGCGGATCAACCGGGTCTGGGCCACCCCGACCTGGACACCCATCCTCTACGACGACGCCGACGACTTCCCCGCATCGGTGGCCGGCCTGCGCCGCTACGACGTCCTCCTGGTCAACCCCGTGCGCGACGGCCTGAACCTGGTGGCCAAGGAAGGCCCGCTGGTCAACGAGCGCCACGGCGTCGTGGTCCTCAGCCGGGAGTCGGGGGTCTGGTCGGAGCTGGCCGGCGCGGCCATGGGGGTGAACCCCTTCGACGTGGCCGCCACCTCGGCGGCGCTCCACGCCGGGCTGTCGCTGGACGACGGCCGGCGCCGGGCCCACGCCCGGGCCGTGCGCACGCTGGCCGAGGCCCGCCGGCCCTCCGACTGGGTGGACGACCAGCTGCGGGCGGCGTCCTCAGCCCGGGGAGGCCGGGAGGGCTGAGGCCAGCGCCTCCAGCAGGTCGAGCGCGCCGGCGGGACCGTCGACGACGAGGTCGGCCCGATCGAGCAGCTCGGCCGGGGACTCCTCGCTCTCCACCGCCACCCGCACCGTGTGCACACCCTCGCCGGCCAGCCGGTCGAGGGCGGTGAAGGCGGCGACGTCGCCGAGGTCGTCGCCGATGAAGCAGGCCGCCTCCATCCCCCGGGCCAGGGTCTCGACCTCGGTGCCCTTGTCGGTCTCGACCGGGGGGTGCAGCTCCAGGGACGCCTTGGCCTGGCGCACCACCAGGCCGCTGCGCTCCGCCTCGGCCCGAGCCCAGGCCTGCAGCTCGCCCGCCCGCTCGGGCCGGGTGCGGTGGTGCAGGGTCAGCGACAGGCCCTTGTCCTCGACCGGGGCGCCCAGCTCGGCCTGGGCCCGCGCCACCGCCTCGGCCACCACCGGCCGCCACCGCTCGGCCTCTAGGACCTCGGCGGGGCCGCCGTCGAGCCAGCGTTCTAGGCCGTAGAGGCCCGACAGGCACAGGTCCGGGCCGAGCCGGTCGACGAGGAAGGCCACCGGTCGCCCCGAGACGACCCACACCAGGGCCACGCCTGCGCTCAGCCGGGCCAGCACCTCGCGCACGCCGGGAAGGGGGACGGCGCGGGCCGGGTCCTCGACGATGGGCGCGAGCGTGCCGTCGAAGTCGGTGATCACCGCCGAGCAGCGGGGCTGGGCGCTCAAGGGCGCCAGGAGCGACGGGAGGGCCACCGCGGGGACGCTACCGTCCCCCTGCCATGCGTCTCGCCCCGCTCCCGCGCCGTGGTGGTCCGGCCCCCCGTCGCCTGATCGCCCGTCGCCTGGGCGCCCGTCGCCTGGGCGCCCGTCGCCTGGTCGTCACCGGCCTCGCCGGCGCCCTGGCCGCCGCCGGGCTGGGCGCCTGCCGGCCGGGGACGGTCCGGCTCACCTTCCGCCCCGAGGTGGGCGCCACGTATCGCTACGAGGTGGAGGTGCGCACCAGCTCCGAGGTCGACCTCGGTGGCGGTGAGCCCGAGGTCCGCGAGGAGGACGTCGTGCTCAGCTCCGAGCACACGGTTCTGCGCTCGGGTGACGAGGGCGTGCTCGTGCGGGTGCTGCTGCGAGAGCCCGGAGCCGAGGACCGGGTCTTCGAGGTGGTCTTCGACCGGGCGGCCCAGCTCGAGCAGGTGCAGTCGATCGAGGGGGTGCCCGACGAGAGCCTGGGGATGCTGGGCATCTCCGAGATCTTCCCCGCCGCCGCGGGCGCCCCGCCCGACCGTCCGCTGGCGCCGGGGGCGAGCTGGGTCATCGACGACGCCATCCAACTTCCGGGGGTGGGCGCGACGACCGAGCTGCGCGGGTCGGGCCGGCTGGTGGAGCTGGGCGTGGTGGGCGACGAGGAGGTCGCCCGGTTGGCCTCGGCCGCCCGCCTGCCCCTCGAGTCGGTGGTGCAAGGGCCCAACGGGACCCTGCGACTCTCAGGGACCCAGGCGACCGACTACCGGGCCACCCACGACCTCGACGACGGGGCGGTGCGGGAGGCCACCTCGAGCACGACCGGACGTTTCGACCTGGAGGTGGGGCCGCCGCCGGGCCAGGCCGGGAGCCCGGTGAAGGGCTCGCTGGTGGTCCAGGTCAGCTCCCGCACCCGCCTGCTCGACCTGCCCGCCTGAGCGGCTACCGCGGGCTACTCGGGGACGAGGTCGGGCCCGGCCACGAGGACCACGTTGGCCCCGGCCAGGTCCTCGACGGGCGAGGGGTCGGGGAGGGGCGCCACCTCGGGGGCCGGGTCGAAGACGGCGGCCACGGCTTCGGCCGCCTCCTCGAAGCCGGTCGTGTAGTAGACGGTCGAGGACTCCACCTGCTCGGGGGCGGTGGTCGGCTCCGCCGTCTCGAAGCCCTCGGCGGCCACCACCTCGGTCAGGTCACCGGCCAGGCCCCCCACACCGGCGCCGTTGGACACCAGGACGGTGATGGTGGAGGGATCGAGGGTCGTGGGGGTCAGGGCGGTGGTGACCGAGCCCGAGGGTGCGGGGGCCGCGCTGGTGGTGGTGCCCGCGTCACCCTCCCCGACCGGGGCGGCGACCGGGCCGAGGGGATCGGGGCCGTCCGTTGCCTGCAGGAGGATGATGCCGAGGACCACGGCGACCACGATCAGGGCCACGCCCCGCGCCATCGCCCCACCCGCCGAGCGGCCGAAGGAGCCGTCGTCGGCGGCGTGCTGGCCCCGGTTCATCTCGTGCGCCGGTTCTCCGCGGCGCGGCCCTCGAAGCGGGCCCGGCGTCGGTGGTCGCGCTGCCGGCGCAGCCGGCGCACGACCAGCGGGTCGTGGCCCAGGGCGTCGGGCGAGTCGACAAGGCGCCCGAGCAGGGCGTAGTACTGCGTCGGCGACATCGCCAGGCGCTCGCGGATGGCTTGTTCCTTGGGGCCCGGCAACGTCCTCCACCGCTGCTCGAAGTCGAGGATCGCCTTCTCCCTCTCGGTCAGGCCCATCCCGGCAAGCCTGGCCTCGGGTCGTCCCCGATGCAAGGACCGCCAGGGGCGGGCACCGCCATCATCGATGCGGTCCAGAGCCGAGTGTCGGGATCGAACCGACGACCTCTTCTTTACAAGAGAAGCGCTCTGCCAGCTGAGCTAACCCGGCACCCTCGAGGGCAGCTCCCGATGTTACAGGTGTCCCAGACCGAGCCACGGGGTAGGCGCGACCCTCGAGAGCGCGTGCCGGAGACAGCGCGTGCCCCGAAACAGCTCTTGGCTGAGACGAGGAGGCGACCCAGCGATGCCCATCGTGCGCAATGGCCCCCAGCAGGGGGTCGAGGAGCGGCCGACCACGCCCGCCCGTGACGGTTCCGGTTCGGCCGGGGCTCGGGGCCGGGCGGTGGCCGGGAGGGCCAGCGACCAGGGCCAGGAGGTGGCGGGCGAAGCCAGGGCCCAGGGCCAGCAGGTGGCCGGGCTGGCGAGCGACCAGGCCCGGGAGGTGGCCGGGCTGGTTCGGGACCAGGCCACCCAGCTCACCCAGGAGCTGACCGACCAGGGGCGCACCCTCTATGACGAGACCCGCCAGCAGGTGGCCGAGCAGGCCGAGGCGCAGACCCAGGCCCTGGCCCGGACCTTGCACCGGTGGGGAAGCGAGACCCAGGCCCTGGTGGAGGGCAGGCCCGCCGACGCGGGCAGCGTGGGCATGTACGCCGGCCAGTGCGCCGACCAGCTGTACCGGGCGGCGTCGGAGCTCGAGATGCGAGGCGCCAGCGGCCTGGTCGAGGAGCTCCAGGACTTCGCCCGGCGCCGCCCCGGCGCCTTCCTCTTCGGTGCCGCGCTGGTGGGCTTCGGGGGAGGGCGCCTGTTGCGCAGCGCCAAGATGGACAACGACGCCGGCCCCTCCGGTGCCCCGGTCGGCGCGGCCGCCATCGACTACACCCCGACGCCGGCGGGCGCGAGCCGCCGCAGGAACGTGGGCCCGGCGGAGCCGGTGGCCAGCGGGCGGGGGCGCCGCCGCAACCCGCCGTCGGCGGGGGGTGAGTGATGGCCTACCCCATCCAGCGCGGGCGAGGGTCCGTGCAGGAGCCCTCGCTCCAGGAGCTGTGGTCGGACATGACCCGGGAGGCCAGCGTCCTGCTGCGCAAGGAGGTCGAGCTGGCCAAGCTGGAGACCAAGGAGCAGGTGACCCAGGCGGCCAAGGCCGGGGTGGGCTTCAGCGTGGCCGGCGTGGCCGGGTTCATGGCGCTCCAGCTCCTGTCCTTCGCCGCCGCGTGGGGCCTGGCCGCGGTGCTGCCCACGGGCGTGGCCTTCCTCATCGTCGGCATCGTCTTCGCCGTGGTGGCCGCGGTGCTGCTGAGCAAGGCCCGGGCCCAGGCGTCGGAGGTCAACCTGGTTCCCCAGCAGACGGTCGAGACCCTGAAGGAGGACGTCCAATGGGCACGAGCGCTGCGGAGGTAGCCGCGGTCCGCAACGAGATCGACCGCAGCCGACGCCAGCTCTTCGAGACGGTCGAAGCGTTCGAGCAGCGGCTCGGCCAGCGCAAGGAGGAGATCAAGGAGCAGGTCGTCGACCGGGTCAGCCCGTCGCGGATCTGGCAGCGCAAGACCGCTGGCGTACGCCGGCGCTGGGACGAGGTGAGCACGTCGATCAGCGGCACGACCGCGAGGAGGGAGATCCCCATGGCAGGCAGCGGGAGCAGGATCCGAGGACAGGCCCAGGAGCTCTCCGGTCGGACCAGCTCGGCGGTGTCGAGCGCCGGCGACCAGGCCGGTGCCGCGCCGGCGGTCCTGCGGGAGCGCACCGAGCGCAACCCCTTGGCGGCCGGGTTGCTCGCCATCGGGGCCGGCTTCCTCGCCGCCAGCCTGTTGCCTCCCACCGAGCGGGAGCGGGAGGCGGCCGAGCGCCTGCGCAGTGAGCTCGAGCCCCTGAAGCGCCAGGCCACCGAGGCCGGGCGCCAGGTCGCCGGGGAGCTGCAGCAGGTCGCCGAGGAGAGCGCCCAGCAGCTCAAGGAGCGGGCGACCGGCGCCGTCGAGCAGGTGAAGCAGGAGACCCAGAGCTCGGCCCGCGTCGTCAAGGACGAGGCCCAGGGTGCCAGCGCCCAGGTGAAGGGCAAGGCCACGTCGGCCTCACGCCAGGTCAAGCAGGAAGCCAAGCAGCAGGCCCAGGCGGGGACGGATGCGGCGGAGGAGCCCGCCCCGCCCCGCCGGGCCCGCCGGGCGCCCATCAAGGCTCGGGCCTAGCTGCGGCCCATCGGTCCGGCTCGGGCCGGGTCTGCTACACGAAGTAGCAGATCCGGCCCTCGGAGGTCTGGACCACCGCCTCCACGGCGGCCACCAGCAGGGCGTGCAGCACCCGGAAGTGGTCGACCTCGGGGTCGGCGGCGTCGCTGGCCCGGGGGGCCGCGGTCGGCGTGCCCTCGTCGTCGGCCAGGTTCGCCAGCTCGGCGTCCCAGTCGGCCGTGCTCGCCGCCACCTTGAGGCGCATGGAGGGGGCTTGCAGGAGGGCCCGCTGGAGGTCCTGGACGATGCTCACCACCACGTCGGTGGTGGTCCGCACGCCCGGGGTGGCCAGCAGGTGGAGCGCCTGGAGCTTGCGCATGGCCATGGCGGCCACCAGCTGCGGATCGCCCAGCTCGGCCACCGCCGAGTCGACCTCGGCCAGATCGAGGGTCACCTGCGTGGGGACGTCGAACCACTCCCGCAGCATGGCGAACATCTCGGCGGTGACCGAGTGCAGGGCGAGGAGCTCGTCGGGCTTGGGCAGGGTGGCCAGGCCGCCGCCTTCGGGTTCTGGCTGCTCACCCATGGCCGAGCTCCCGTCGCCGGGGATCAGCTGGCTGCTCCGGCGACCGCCTGGTCGACGCTGTCGTGGATGGCGAACACCTTGGTGAGGCCCGTGACCTCGAAGACCTTGCGGATGCGGGGCTGGTTGCAGATGAGCTGGAGGTCGCCACCGCTGGAACGGACCCGCTTGAGGGCGCCCACCAGGACGCCGAGCCCGGTGGAGTCGAGGAAGTCGACGCCGTCGAGGTCGACCACGATGTGGTTGTCACCTTGAGCCACCAGACCGTGGAGCTGTTCGCGCATCCTGGGGACGGTGGCGACATCGACCTCACCCGACACGACGAGGACCGAGTAGCCGTCACGCTCCGACAGGTCGAGCCCAAGATCCATTCCTCGTTCCTTCCGCGTAGGCGTCAGCCGTCACGCTACCGGGCTGGTGGCCGGTAGCGCGCCGATCGGAGGGCCGGCCTACCTGGGGACGATCGGGATCTCGGCCTCACCCGCCTGTCGGGACAGCAGGAACAGGTGCATGGCGCCCACGATGAGGGCGAGCCCTCCGGCCACGGGGACGAAGGTGGCCCGTCGCCCGTCCTCATCGGAGGCACCGTCGACCTCGGTCAGCACTGCCGCGTCGTCACCCGGTGACGCCAGCTCCTGAGGCGGGATCGTCGTGGTCCGGCTGGGGTCGAACGGGAGGCTCTCCTCGAACACGTTGTCCTGGTTCCTCGCAGGCGATGACGGTCGCGAGCTGGCGCCGGAGGAGCCACTCGGCCGGGTGCCGCCGCTCGAGGCCCGCTCGGGGCTCCTCGGGGCTGCCGGCACGTTGGGCACGGCCCGCGACGGGGCTGGCCCCGAAGTCTGCGGGAGCGACGGGTCACTGAGGAGGACGTTGCCGGTGGGTCCGCTGCGCACGGCCACGACCCGGTAGCGCTGCTCCTCCCTGACGTCACGGTCCGTGAAGCTGAGCTCGGTCACCGGGACCTCACCACCGATCCGGCTGAACCTGTCGTCCCCGCCGCCGGGGCTGCGCTCGACGTAGTAGCCGATCACATCGGGCTCGGGATTGCGCGCCCAGGTGAGGCGAACCTCCCGGCTCGCCGCGTCGTACGTGGCCGACAGCCCTCGCACCCGGGTGGGCGGGATGGCGACCGAGAAGCCGTCCTCGACGTCGGAAGGAGGGGGAGCGAACCCCTCCAGCGGCGGCACCGGCTCCTCATAGATGATCCTCGCCCTCAGCGTGTAGCTGCGGTTGCAGGGTGAGGTGAGCTCGTACTTGAAGCTCCCGCCCATCATGTCTTGGTCGATGGTGAAGGCCTCCCCGGGCGAAGTGAGGAGCTCTCCCTCGCAGCCCCCGCCCGAATCACTGTCGATAGCGGGATCGAAGGTGAAGTCGACCTGAGCGATCGGGTGATCGGCCGTGATGGTGCCCTCGACCACGAGCACCGCCAGGTCGTCACGCGGTTCCGCCTCCCGGAAGACCGACTCGCCCTCCGGTCGGGTGATGGTGAGCCGCGGCCCGGTCTGGGCCGACGACGGCGGGGCCACGGCGACCAGCGACAGCGCGCAGGTCGCCGCGGCGACGGCCAGGAGCCGGCGAGCGAAGGTCATGCCGAGGCGGCCGGTCCCTCGAGGTCGGCTTGCACGATCAGGCGCTGGGCGGCGGAGTTCTTCGGGTGGCAGGTGGTGAGCGTGAGGCTGCCGTTCGGGGTGCGCTCGAGCACCGAGAAGTTGTTGGGCGCCACCACGAACGGGTCCTTGTTGATCGAGTAGGTGCAGGTGCCGACCGGAGTCTCGAGGATGATCTTGTCTCCCGGCTTGAGCAGGTCGAGGTTGTGGAAGGGCCGGCCGTAGGTGGTGCGGTGGCCGGCGATGGCCACGTTGCCCATCTCGCAGGGCAGGGGCGATTCCGGGTAGTGCCCGGCTCCGGCCCGCAGGGCGCTGGCGCTGGTGCCCTCGACCACGACCACGTCGACGCCGATCGACGGGATCATGAGGCGGGTGAGGCTGTCGCCCTCGCCGACGTTGCCGGCGCGGTAGGCCTGCTCGAGCTCCGGGCTGCTGAGCTGGCTCTCCAGGCCTCCCTGGACGCGGTCCTGGTAGAGGTTCGTGTAGAGCGGGTACCCGAGGACGCCCACCGCCGCCAGCAACATGACCCCGGCCAGTCCGGCCAGCGCCCGGCGGGCCCCGGGGCGTCCTCGCAACCCGGTGGCGGCCCGGGCCATGGGATCGGGCCGGCGGTCCTGCTGGCCTAGCACGGGACGCCTCGAGCGGGCTCGGAGGTGGAGGGGGGGACCAGGTTCATGGGTTTCTCCAGGCTAGTGATGCCCGGGCGGGGCCCGAGCGCGACCACTGCTCTTCATCGGCAGGAAGCGCCTGATCCTGAAGGGCCTCCTGCCACGATGCCGGTACTGCTCGCTCCGGTGACCGTTGGACGCGCCACGAGGGGGAATGTGACGCCGACGCTGGGTGAGCTGGGCCACGAGCCGTGCGAGCGCGTCCGTCCCTCGAGGTTCGGTGAGACCTACCGCTCCACCCGCATGGTGGCCGACCCCCAGAGCTGCACGTCGCCGACCATGGGGCCCACCAGGGGCACCTCGGTGGGCGAGCGGTAGCGAAGCTGCACGTGGACCCGGCTGCCGGGCTCGGCCCGTCCCGAGACGTCGATCTCGAGGCGGGAAGGGGCGAGCGAGGCACCGGCTCGGGCCGCCTGGCCAGCGGCATCGGGCTCGGGGCTCACCGCCGCCGCCCGGGCTGCCTCCCGGGCGGCGTGGATGACGAGCACCTGGTCGCGCACCACCAGGGTGACCTGGACGAGCAACAGGGCCAGCACGGCCACGAGGGGCAGGACCAGGGCCAGCTCCACCGCGGCCTGGCCCTGGTCGCCCCCTCTGCCTCCGTGAGGGCCGGAGGTGCCCGGCGTCACGACTCCATGCCGGTGATCTTGTCGAACACGGTGTCGAGCAGCCCGCCGACCTTGTCGGTGTTCTTGGCCCACAGGGCGATGAGCAGGGCGACGGCGGCCGCGCCCAGCAGGACCAGGGCGTACTCGGCCGAGGTCTGCCCACGCTCATCGCCCAGGGAGCTGAGGCGGGCCAGGATGCGCTCGCGCACCTCGAGGACGGCGAGGTGCAGGCGGATGGTGGTGAGATGGACGGCGATCGGGAGCATGGGCTCCTCCTTCTTTGGGTGCTGCAGAAGCGTCAGAGGCGCAGCGCCCGCAGGGCGCCGGCGAGCAGTGGCGCCACCGTGAGCAGCGCGAAGGCAGGGAGCGTGCAGAAGACCAGGGGGAAGAGCAGCTTGACCGGGACGCGCCTCGCTGCTTCCTCGGCTCGCCTCCGCCGGTCGTGGCGAAGCTCGTTGCTCAGGCGGACGAGCCCGTCGAGCAGGGGTGCGCCGTAGCGCTCGGAGGCCACCAGGGCGCCGATCAGAGGTCGGGCCTCGTCGCCCACCTGGGCGGGGACCTCGTCGAGGGCGTCGGCCAGGCGCCGGCCGAGGTTGGCGTCCCCGACGGCCCAGGCCAGGGCGGGGCCGAGCGGCCCTGGGGCCCGCCGGGCCACGGCAGCGACCGCCAGCGGCACCGTCAGCCCGGCGCCCACGGCGAGCACGAGGAGGTCGCAGACCTCGGGGAGGTGGCGCAGGAGCTCCGCTTGCCGCTGCCGGCACCGCCGGCGCTCGGCCAGGCCGGGAAGGGCCCACACGACGGCGGCCACCGCCAATCCAGCCGGGGCGCTGACGACCACGATGGCGGTGCCCGCGAGGACGGCCCGGCCCAGGCGCCGCGACGACTCGACCGGATCGGGACGGC
>JADDRA010000021.1 GCA_016781105.1 Actinomycetota bacterium
GTTCGATGCCGCCGGGCTGGTCGAGCCCGAGCCGGTGGCCTGGGCCGGCGACGACGGTGCCGCGGTCCCCGGCCGGCTCTACCGCCCCGCCCCGCCCGTGCTGGGTGACCCGCCACCGCTCATCGCCTGGGTCCACGGCGGGCCCACGGCCCAGATGGAAGTCGCCTTCAACCCCCGGATCGCCTACTGGCTCGACCGGGGCTGGGCCGTCCTGGTGCCCGACCACCGGGGGTCCACGGGCCACGGGCGCGACTTCACCCAGGCCCTGGCCGGGCGCTGGGGCGAGCTCGACGTGGCCGACGTGGCCGCCGGCCTGGAGGCGGCGGTGACCTCGGGCTGGGGCGATCCCCGCCGCCTGGTGGCCATGGGCGCGTCGGCCGGTGGCTTCACCGTGCTCAACCTGCTGGCGACCCGTCCCGAGCTGTGCGCGGCGGGAGTGGACCTCTACGGTGTGGCCGACCTGCTCGAGCTGGACGAGACCACCCACCGCTTCGAGGCCCACTACCTGCACTCCCTGGTGGGACCTCTCCCGGGCACCGCCGACGCCTACCGCGACCGGTCGCCGGTCCGCCGGGCCGACGCCATCACCTGCCCCCTGCTCATCCTCCACGGCAGCGCCGACGAGGTGGTGCCCCTGGCCCAGAGCCAGGCGGTCGCCGAGCGGGTGCGGGCGGCGGGCGGCGAGGTGGAGCTCCACGTCTACGAGGGCGAGGGTCACGGGTGGGGTCGGCCCGAGACCGTGATCGACGAGCTGGGTCGCAGCGAGTCGTTCCTGCGCCGCCACGTCCTGCGCCGGCGCACCCCGTGACCCCCCGTCGGAGCCGGTCCGACCAGCCGGGCGCGAACGAGCCCGGGCCGGACGAGCCCGGGCCCGACGAGGTCGTCTACGAGCTGCACGACTGGGACGAGGTCCGGCGCGACACCCTCGAGGAGCTGCTCGCCGGCGAGGGGGTGGCGTACCGCTGGGAGCCGGTCCTCGACCGGGGGTCGAGGACGGTCCCGGGCCAGCCGGATCCGCCGAGCCCGTCCCTGCGCTCGGGCCTGCTCGTCGTCACCGAGGCCGACGCCGAGCTGGTGGAGGAGCTCATCGACGAGCTCGACCACCCCGACGCCCTGGCGGTCGACGACGACGGCGACGACGGGGGGGCCGGAGTGCTCTCGGCGCTGTACGTCGCCGCCGACGTGCTCTGCGGGACGCCGAGGAGCGCCCAGGCCGCCGGCGAGCTGCTCGAGGCAGCCCGGGCGACCCGGGAGGCGCCCGTCCCCTACGGCCTCGACCCGGGCCTCTGGTCCGAGCTGGCGCGCCTGACCGAGGACCTGGCCCGAGGCCTGCGCGAGGGTGCCGAGGAGGACGAGGTCGTCGAGCTGGCCAACCGCCTGCGCCGGGCCGTGCACCCGCTGGTATGAAGCGCGCGCCCGGCTCCCGGTGGGTGCCAAGGGTGCCCGGGTCCCGCGTGGACGCGTCCTCTAGGGTGGTCGCCGGTGCTGCTGGCCGAGCTCGAGATCTGGCACAGCCGGCCCATCGCACCAACCCGCCGGGTGGCCCTGGGCGAGCGCCTGCTCCCCACCGACCCGCCTCCCGGTTTCGGCGGGTTGTTGCTGGGGGGGATCGTGGCCGCGTCGATCGAGGTGCTCGACCCCGAGCTCGCCGGCGAGGTCATCCGCCTGGTGAACGACCTCCAGGCCGGCCGGCGCATCCCCCAGCCCCAGCTCCGCCACCGCTTCCAGGTCGACCGCATCGGGCTGGCCCGCAGCCGCCACCGCCTGGTCGACCGCGGGGACGCCGTCCACTTCGACCTCGAGGACAACGGCAGTCCGGCGGCCCAGATCCTCGGTGCCGTCTACGCCGCCGGCGCCGTCGACGAGGCCCACCGCAATTCCGTGCTCGAGGTGGTGCGCCGGGCCACCCGCTGGCGGGGGCCGGTGGGCCCGTCGCTGGTGGCCCACCTCTCGGGTGAGGGGCGGGCCCGGGCCTGGACCAGCGGGGCGTTCACCCACCCCCACCGCTGGGCGCTGGACGTGCTCGGCTTCGGGTCGGAGGTGACCCCCGAGCGGGTCGACGTGCAGCAGCGGTTCCGGGCCCTGGTGCGCTCCGCCCACCCCGACCACGGGGCGGCGAGCGAGGGTGCGGCCCAGCGCATCTCCGAGCTGAGCGAGGCCCGCCGGATCCTGCTCGCCGGGACCGTACCCACCGGCTGAGCCGCTGGGATGGCGCCCGGGCCACCTCGGGGGGAACCGGCGGCGGGTGCGGTGCTGTTGACGCCGGGTGCGGGCAGTGGTCGTTCCCACCCGGCGCTGGTGGCCATCGAGGCCGCCATCACCCCCCTGCCGGTGTGGCGGGTCGACTTCCCCTATCGCAAGGCGGGGCGGCGGGCCCCCGACCGTGCCCCCGTCCTGGTGGCGTCGGTGGTGGAGGACGCCGCCGCCCTGGCCCGCGCCGCCGAGGTGGAGTCGGGACGCCTGGTCCTGGGCGGGCGGTCGATGGGCGGGCGCATCTGCTCCATGGCCGTGGCCGAGGGGCTGGCCGCCGCCGGCCTCGTGCTCGTGGCCTATCCCCTGCATCCCCCGGGCCGGCCCGAGCGGCTCCGGGTCGCCCACCTGGGCGCACTGAGGGTGCCCTGCCTGTTCGTCTCCGGCACCGCCGATCCCTTCGCCACGCCGGCCGAGCTGGAGGCCGCCACCGCCGCCATCCCCGGACGGGTGACCCACGTGTGGATCGACGGCGGGCGCCACGAGCTCAAGGGCGCCGACGAGGAGGTGGCCCGGGTGGTGGCGACGTGGGTTCGAGGGCTGTGACCGGCCGGCACCGGTCCTCGGGGTTGAGCTCCTCGAGCTCCCGGCGGGCCGTCTCCGGATACGCCACCAGCACCAGTACCACGAGCGCAGCCGGACCGAGGGCGAGGATGGCGAGCGCCGGTGCAAGGCTGGCGAAGCGCTCGGCCAGGGCGCCGGCGGTGATGAGCCCGAGGGCGCTTCCGGCCACGCCGAACAGGGCCACCAGGCCGTTGGCCCGGCCCCGCAGGGAGGTGGGGAACAGCTCGGGGCCGTAGACGCCGAGGGCGGGCAACACGGCGCCCCCGACGACCGACCCGAGCACCGACCACGCCCACAGCGGCCAGCCGCTGCTGGCGAACATGGCGACGCTGGCGCCCACCCCTCCGGCCAGGCCGACCGCGCCCACGAGGCGCCGACCCCGCACGTCCGCCAGCCGGCCGCCGGCCACGACGCCGAGGCTCGCCGGGGTGACGGTGAGGACGGTGAACAGGGCGATCCGGCTGGCCGAGAAGGCCCGCTCGTCACGGAGGAACTCGTTCTGCAGCTGTGACGCGGGAGCGGTGAACAGGGCCAGGAGGAAGGCCGAGGTGGCCAGCAGGGCGAGGCGCTGACCGTGTCCGGCGAGGGCGACCTCGTCGTGCGGGGCGACGAAGCGCCGGCTCTCGGCCAGGAGGCCGGCCACGCTGCGGACGAGGGGGAGCGCGGCCAGGGGCACCAGGTAGAGCAGCCGCCACCCCCGAGGGCCCAGATCGGCGAGGGGCAGGGCCAGCACGCACATGCCCGCGCCCAACCCGCCGGCCATGCCGAGCACGCTCACCGCGTACGCCCGCGACCCGGGAGGCATCTCCTCGACGGCCACGATGGTGATGAGCACCGCCAGGGCGCTGGCGAAGGCCCGGGACACGAGCTGGCTCGCGCCCAACCAGGCCAGGGAGGGGGCGAGGGCCCCGGCCGCGGCGGCCACGCACCCGCCCAGGGCACAGGCCACCAGCACGGGCCGGCGCCCACGCCGGTCGGCGGCGGCCACCAGGGCGATGGCGGCCAGGACTCCCACCCGCACGGCAGCCAGCGTGTAGCCCTGGGCCCGGGTGCCCTCGACCCCGAGCTCCTCGGCGGCGAAGGTGACGGTCTGGGTGAGCAGGGTGCCGAGGTAGCCGGCGATCACCGACGCCATGCCCAGCACCCCGAGCACGTGGGCGGCCCGGGCGTCGAGACGCTCCGGAGGTGCCCACCACGGTTGGCGGTGCCCCCGGTCGGGGCGGGCCAGGACGGCGCGCACGGGGAGGACGAAGAGCCAGGAGAAGTAGGGGATGGCCAGGCGGAAGCAGGTCGTGGAGGTGACCGCCGCCAGCCCGTTGTCCCGGCGCTCGACCTCCACGACGCGCCGGTACTCCCGGAACGGGCCGTGGCGGGCGGAGAAGGAGATGCCCGCCAACGCGTCGCCGGCCGCCTCCTGCTCGCCGACGAGATCGTCGCGGGGAGCCAGCCACGGGGCGACCTGCTCGGGCGAGCCGACGACCCGAGTGAGGACCCGGGCCACCAGCGCTACTCGGTGCTCGCCTCGGAGCTGGGAGCTCGGGCGCCGACCTCGTGGGCCGGCCCCTCGGTCCGGGCCTCGGCCTCGGCCCGGGTGGCGGCCTCGGCCTCGGCTGCGGCCTCCCGCTCGGCCCGGCGCCGGGCCAGCCCCAGCAACAGGACGAGCACGACCATGGGCAGGGCGACGAAGACGGCCTCGTCCCACCCGCCCTGGTGGGCCACGAGCACCGCCGACACGTCGCTTCCCATCACCTGGATCCTACGTCCCGAGGAGCAGGCCGAGACCGCCTCCAGGAGCGGCGGCTGCTGCCCGAGTAGAGGCGGCCCATGCGCCCGGGGAGCCGGTAGAGGCCGTCCTTGATCCGCCGCTCCATGGCCTCCAGCCGGGCTCCGCTGCGCTGGCCGAGCACGCTCTCCAACGCCGCCAGGACCACACCCACGGCGGTGATGACGGCGACCACGATCGGCGCGTCGACGCCCTTGCCGGAGGAACCCGGGCGAGCGCGTCGTCACGCTCAGTGCCTACAGATCCTCCAGCCGACCACCAGAGTGATCGCCAGCACGGTGCCTTGAAGGCCCCAGCCCGTCGTGACGTCGAGCCATCCGGGCGGCTGGTTCGGCCCCCAGGGGAGGACGTCGTTGCCCAACCCTCCGACGATCCAGATTCCGATCAGCACGGCGAGGACCATCCCGATCAGGGCCGTCGGGACCATGAAGGCGACTGCCGCCAGGGCGCGCTGCCACGGAGGTCTCGTTCTCGGTGGTCGTGGAGTCCCGGGTGAGGGCACGGGGCGTCCTCCTCGTGCTCACGGCCTCGGCGGTGTTCCCAGCAGGCTCCGGGGCGCCCCCCGAGACCTGAGGCCCCCAGGGGGACGGGCGGCCGTGGTTGTGGGCGGGGCGGGCGGTCGACACACTCGGAGGGGTGCGAGAACAGCTCCTGGCCACCATCGACGTCATCCGCCCCGCCCTGCAGGCCGACGGCGGCGACATCGTGGTCAAGGAGGTCGACGAGCAGACCGGGGTCGTCACCGTCGAGCTGGTGGGCGCCTGCGGCACCTGCCCGGCCTCGACGGTCACCATGAAGGCCGGCATCGAGCGCATCCTGCGCGACCGGGTCGAGGGCGTCACCGAGGTCATCGCCGTCTGAGGTCGGCCGTCCGCCGGCGTCGCCGGCAAGCGCGCCGTTGGTTCAGCGAAGGGCCGCCATCTCGCCGGGGCGCCCGGCGATGACGCCGTCGACCCCGAGGTCCAGCCACTCCCGGTAGGTGCCGGCCTCCTCCTGGTCGGCGTTCGTGGCCCACACCCACACGTCGAGGCCCTCGGCGTGGGCCCGCTCCACCACCCCGGCGTCGAGCACCGGGACGCCGCCCCAGGTGGGGGGGACCTGGATGACGCGGTAGTGCTCGGCCAGCGGCCGGCCCTCGACCAACCAGGCCGCCAGCTCCTGCATCCCCGGCGACACCGCCACCTCGGGCGCCACCTCGTGGAACGCCTGCACCACGGCCGAGTCGAAGGACACCACGAGGCTCGACTCGGCCCGGTCGAGCGCGCGCAGCTCGGCGGCGAGGACCCGGGCCACCTCGACGGGGTCGACGTGGGTCCCGCCCTTGATCTCGACGTCGAGGGGCAGGCCGGGGAAGCGGGAGGCGATCTGGCGGAAGGTGGGGATGGCGAAGTCGTCGGGGGCGTAGCCAGCCGGAGCCGGTCGCTGGCCGGTGCGGATCCCCCGGTAGGGGTACTCGCTGGCGGGCCGGGTGCGGCAGGGCCAGCACGCCGACCACCAGTGGGCGGCGTCGAGCGCCTGCAGCTCGGCCAGGGTCCGGGCCACCACCGGGCCGGTGCCCCCGGTGGTCCGGTCGACCGTCTCGTCGTGGTGGACGACGAGCACGCCGTCGCCCGTCAGCTGCACGTCGACCTCGAGCACGTCGGCCCCCTCGCGCACCGACTCGGCATAGGCGAAGGGGGTCGAGTGGGGATGGGCCGCATCGCCCCCGGCGTGGGCGATGGTGAGCGGCCGGTCGCCGCCCACCAACTGCTCGATGGTCGGCGGACGGGCGGGTGCGAGCTGGGGGCCGGGGCCGGCGCCCTCGCAGGCGGCCAGGGCGAGGAGGGCGGCGACCACGACGGCGAGGAGCGGCGGCGGCTCGGCTCGAACACGAGTCATCACCGCCATCCTGGCCTGCCGCGTCGGTCCCGTCGCCGCGGCCCCTGGGCCGGGCGCGAACCGCGGCGGCGGCCAGCCCGCGAGACTCCTCCCGGTGAGCTCGCCCTCGTCGTCGGGTGGGGACGGCGCCGGCGCCGGGGTGGAGGTGCGCGAGCTCTCGCACCGCTACGAGCGGCCCGAGGGCCGCCTCACCGTCCTCGACGGGGTCGGCTTCTCGATCCCGCCGGGTGGCCACGTCGCCCTGACCGGGGCGTCGGGGGCGGGCAAGAGCACGCTCCTGTCGATCCTGGGTGGGCTCGAGCCTCCCCAGTCCGGGCACGTGCACGTGGGCGGCCACGACCTGGACGGCCTCGACGGCGACGAGCTGGCCTCCTACCGGCGACGCACGGTCGGCTTCGTCTTCCAGCACTTCGGTCTGCTCGAGACGCTCACGGCCAGCGAGAACGTGGAGGTGGCCCTCACCCTGGCCGGGACCCGGGCCCGCGCCCGGCGGGCCCGTGCCGCGGAGCTCCTCGCCGCCGTCGGCCTGGCCGATCGCGCCGGCCACCGTCCGGGCGCGCTCAGCGGCGGCGAGCGTCAGCGGGTGGCCATCGCCCGGGCGCTGGCCAACCGGTCTCGCCTCGTCCTCGCCGACGAGCCGACGGGCAACCTCGACGAGCGGGCCGCCACCCGGGTGCTCGACCTGCTCGAGCAGCTCCCGGCCGAGCGGGGCTGCACGCTTGTTGTCGTCACCCACGACCGCAGCGTGGCCGAGCGGGCCCCGGCCCGCCTGCACCTGGACGAGGGGCGGTTGTCGGGGCCGTGAGCTGGGCCGATGCCGTCCTCTTCGCCGCTCGCGGCCTCCTGCGCCGGCGGGGTCGCGCCGTGCTCACCCTCGTCGCCGTCGCTCTGGCCGCCGCCCTGTTGACGGCGCTGCTGATGATCACCGAGACCGGTCGCTCCCGGGTCCTCGACCAGTTGTCCCGGGGCGGACCGCTGGCGGGTGTGCGGGTCGACGCGGCCGTCGACGACGGCGTGCTGCGGCGCGTGCGTGCCCTGCCCGACGTGGCCGCCGTGGTCCCCATCGCCACCACCCGCCTGCTGGTGGCCACCGACGGCGTGGTGGTGGCGGATGTCGATGAGGGCGGGGACGGGGCGGGAGCGGCGCCCGCCGTGCGCCCCGGCGCCGACGTCGAGGGGATCGTCGGCGTCGACATCGCCCAAGCCGACAACCTACCCATCACCGTCCTCGCCGGCCGGCTCCCGGAGCCGGGGACGACGACGGAGGTGGCGGTCGACCAGCGCTGGCTGGAACGCCGGGGGGTGGCCCAGGGCGAGGAGGCTGGCGTGGTCGGCACCGAGGTGGTGCTCGGCGCCGTGCGGGAAGGGGCCGGTGGGCGGCGGGATTCGCTCGCCGCCCGCTGGACCCGTGCCCTCGTGGTGGGCGCGGTGGCCCAGGAGGCGGCGGCCGGCGGCGTGCTCGCCCCCCTGCCCGTCGTGCTCGACGCCCGGGCGTGGGCCGCCGGCGGAGCTGGGCCGGCGGGCGAGGACCCCCTCACCGGCGGCGGCGGGGAGGGCGGTCCTTACGAGGGGCTGTTCGTGGTGGCCCAGGGGCTGAACCAGGTTGACGAGGCCCGCCAGCAACTCAGCGCGCTCGGCCTGCCCAACGAGGCGCCCGAGAACCTCATCGCCTCCGTGCTGCGCTACCTGCACGTGGTCGAGCTGGTGCTGGCCAGCATCGGGGTCATCGCCCTGGTGATCGCCGCCCTCGGGATCGCCAACGCGCTGCTGGCCGCGGTGCGCGAGCGCCGGCGCGAGATCGGCGTGCTCAAGGCGATCGGGGCCCGCGACCGGGACGTCCGTCGGGTCTTCCTGTTCGAGGCGGTGGCCCTCGGCCTCGGCGGCGGCCTGGCCGGCACCGTGCTCGGTTGGGCCATCGCCCGGGGCGTGGGCGCGGTGGTGAACGACTACCTGAGCGCCCAGGGCCTGGCCGGCGTGACGGTCGCCCTCCCGCCGGCGGTGCTCGGCGGGGGCATCCTCGGCTCGGCCGTGCTCGCCCTGCTGGCCGGCACCGTGCCCGCGGTGCGCGCCGCCCGGTTGCCGGCCCGCGACGCCATGGGGGAGGGATGACCGAAGTGCGGGGGGGCGAGTGGCGCCCGCTCGTCCTCGCCACCCTGGCGCTGCTGGCGGCCGCGTGCGCCGGCGGGCCGGCAGACACCATCGAGGCCGAGGCGCTGCCCCCGCCGTTCACCTACGTGGCCCTGGGCGCCAGCGAGACGGTCGGGATCGGGGCCGACGACCCCCTCACCGAGGCGTGGCCCAGCGTCCTGCACCGCACGGCCCTGGCCCGCTCGGCCACCCTGGTCAACCTGGGCGTGAGCGGGGCGACCGTCCGCCAGGCCCTGGAGCTCGAGCTGGCGCCCGCGCTGGCCGAGCAGCCCCGGCTGGCCACCGTGTGGCTCAACGTCAACGACCTGGTGCGTCAGGTGCCCGTCGAGCAGTACGAGCGCGACCTGGGCACGCTCGTGCGCGCCCTGCGCCGCGGCGGAGCCACCGATGTGCTCGTGGCCAGCACACCTCCGGTGGTGGACCTGCCCGTGGTGCGGGCGTGTCTGCCCGGTGGGACCGGCTGCCAGCTGCCGGTCCGCCTGCCCTCGGCCGAGGTGATCGACCAGCGGGTGGCCGCCTACGACGCCGCCATCGCCCGGGTCGCCGAGGCCGAGGGAGCGATCGTCGTCGACCTCGGGCCGGACGGGGCCGCGAGCGGCGGGATCGAGGACCTGGTCGCCGCCGACGGCTTCCACCCCAGCTCCGAGGGCCACCGCCGGGTGGCCTCCGCCTTCGCCGACGCCCTCGCGTCGCTGCCCTCGGTGGCCGAGCTCCGTCCCCCGCCGGGCGCTACGCCGGGCGGCCCGGCGGGCGCTACGCCGAGCGGCTGAGCGCCGGTCCCACTCGCGAACAGGCGCCTCTCGGCACCTACCCCCAGGCGACGAGGCCGAGCTCGACGGGGGTGACCAGGTCGGGATGGGCGGGCACGATCCTGGCCGTGAGCCCGTAGCGGCCGGGACGGTCGCAGGTGATGCGCGCCCGGTAGCGCAGGTGCCCGTCGTCGGCCGAGCCCGCCGGGGCCATGGTGACCACGCTGACGTCGCCGAGCTCGTCGTTGTGGCCCACCGGTCCGTGGAGCACCTGGACCTCGACGTCGGCGGGGGCCAGGTCGCCCAGGGCCACGACGAGCTCCACCTCCCGCTCCCCGCCGAGGTCGGGCGCGGCGTCGTCGCCGTCGAGGCTGTCGATGTGCACGCCCTTCCAGGTGCCCCGCACCCGTTGCTTCCAGCCGGCCAGCGCCCGGGCCCGGGCGCACCCGTCGGCCGCCAGCGCGTCGGCCCGGGCCGCGGTGGGCTCGTAGAGCTGCTCGACGTAGTCGCGCACCATGCGGTCGGCCGTCACCCGGGGGCCAAGGGAGGCGAGCGAGGACTTGATCCGGGCCGTCCACCGGCGGGGCACGGGTCCCTGGGTGCGCTCATAGAACAAGGGCATGATCTGGTCCTCGAGAAGGGCGAAGAGGCTCTCGGCCTCGACCTGGTCGCGCTTGGCCAGGTCGTCGATGGCCTCGGCCGAGGAGATGGCCCAGCCGTTCTCCCCGTCGAACATCTCGTCCCACCACCCGTCGAGCACGCTGCAGTTGAGCGAGCCGTTCAGCGCCGCCTTCTCCCCGCTGGTGCCGCAGGCCTCCAGGGGACGGCGGGGGTTGTTCAGCCAGACGTCGGCCCCCTGGTAGAGGGTGCGGGCCACGGCGATGTCGTAGTCGGGGACGAAGACAAGGTGGTGGCGCACGTCGGGCAGCGAGGAGAACGACACGATCTGGCGGATCATCTCCTTGCCCAGGTCGTCGGCGGGATGGGCCTTGCCGGCGAAGACGAACTGCACCGGGCGCTCGGGGGAGCGCAGCAGGGCGACCAGGCGTTCGGGCTGGCTGAGCAGCAGGGTGGCCCGCTTGTAGGTGGCGAAGCGGCGGGCGAAGCACACGGTGAGCGCCTTGGGGTCGAGGACCTCGTCGCACCAGGCGGTGTCGGACGAGCTCAGGCCCCGGGCGCTCAGCGAGGACCGCAGGTGCGCTCGCACGAAGGACACCAGGCGCTCGCGCCCCTGGTCGCGCACCCGCCACAGCTCCTCGTCGCCCACCCGCCGGACCCGGGCCCAGCGCTCGGCCCCGGCCTCGTTCCACGCCGGCAGCACGTGGCGCCCGAGCAGGTCGTCCATCTCCGAGGAGACCCAGGTGCGGGCGTGTACGCCGTTGGTGATCGAGCCGATGGGCACCTCGTCGACCGGCACGCCGGGCCACAGTGGGGCGAACATCGAGCGGCTCACCGCGCCGTGCAGGGCCGACACCGCGTTGGAGCGACCGGCCAGGCGCAGGCCCATCACCGCCATGTTGAAGGGGGCGTCGGGCGGCTCACCGTCCTGGTGGCCGAGGGCCATGAGGTGGTCGAAGTCCACACCGCACTCCTGGGCCCACCCCTCGAAGTACCGGGCCATCAGCGGGCGGGGGAAGCGGTCGATGCCGGCGGGCACGGGCGTGTGGGTGGTGAAGATGCTGGCCGCGCGCGTCGCCTCCAGGGCCTCGGCGAAGGACAGCCCCTCGAGGGCGATGCTCTGGCGGATCCGCTCGAGCCCGAGGAACCCGGCGTGGCCCTCGTTGGTGTGGAAGACCTGGGGGGGCTCGCCCACCGCGTCCAGCGCCCGCACCCCGCCCACGCCGAGGAGGATCTCCTGGCGCAGCCGGTGCTCGGTGTCGCCTCCGTAGAGCCGGTCGGTCACGCCCCGGCCCTCGGCATCGTTCTCCTCGATGTCGGCGTCGAGCAGGTAGAGGCGCACCCGGCCAACGTCGGCCCGCCACACCCGGGCCAGCAGCGGCCGGCCGGCCAGGTCGACCTCGACCCGCACGCCCTCCACCGGGCGCACGGCCATGGCGAAGGGGTCGAGGCTGGGGTAGCGCTCGAGCTGCCAGCCGTCGCTGTTGAGCGACTGGCGGAAGTAGCCGTGGCGGTAGAACAGGCCCACGGCCACGAGGGGCACCCCGAGATCGCTGGCCGCCTTGAGGTGGTCGCCGGCGAGGACGCCGAGCCCTCCGGAGTACTGGGGCAGGGCTTCGGCCAGGCCGAACTCGGGTGAGAAGTAGGCCACCGCTCGCAGAGGGGACCCGGCCCGGCCCTGGAACCAGCGGGGGCGCTCGCAGTAGCGGCGGAGGGCGTCGTGGACCTCACCCAGGAAGCTGCGGAAGCCGGGATCGGCCTGGAGCTGGTCGAGGCGGGCACGGCTGACCGCGGCCAGCAAGCGCACGGGGTCGTGGTGGCCCGACTCCCAGGCGTCGGGATCGACCCAGCGGAACAGCTCGCGTGTGCGCTCGTCCCAGGCCCAGCGCAGGTTCATGGCCAGGTCCTCCAGGCCGGCCAGCGCCTCGGGCAGGCGGGGTCGGACGGTGAAGCTGCGCAGGGCCTTCATCACCGGGGACCGTAGTCGGGGGCCGTGCCCGCCTGCCCCGAGGCCAGGCCCCCACGTTTCGCCGCCACGCAGGGGCTGGTAGGCCTGTAGGGGTGCTGGGACGAATCGTGATCGACGATCTCCGGCCCCGGACCCCCTCTCGCTCGTTCCCCGCCAAGGCGGTCGAGGGTGAGGCGGTGACGGTGTCGGGCGACATCTTCGCCGACGGCCATGACGTGCTGGCGGCCCGGGTGCGCACCCGGCGCCGGGGCGCCCGGCGCTGGGGCGGCGAGGCGCCCATGGTGCACCTGGGCAACGACCGCTGGGAGACCATCGTGCGCTTCGACGGGCCCGGGCGCCACGAGGTCGTGGTCGAGGCCTGGCGCGACCGCTTCGCCACCTGGCGCCACGACGTCAGCGTCAAGGCCGGAGCGGGCCAGGACGTCGAGCTCGAGCTGGAGGAGGGCGCCCGCCTCCTGGACGAGCTCACCCCCCTGGTGCCCGAGCTGCGCCGGGCCATGGTGGCCGACGCCGCTGCCGCCCTGCGCCGATCGGCGTGCAGCGTCGAGGTCCGCCTCAACGCCGGGCTGGACGATGCCGTGGCCGCGGCCGTGGCGGGGGTCCCCCTACCCGGCGGCGTCAGCGCGGCCGACCCCCTTCCCGTCTGGGTCGACCGGCCCCGGGGTCGGGCCGGTGCCTGGTACGAGCTGTTCCCCCGCTCCGAAGGGGGCTTCAGCGGGGTGGCCAAGCGCCTGGCGGCCGTGGCCGACATGGGCTTCGACATCGTCTACCTCCCCCCCGTGCACCCCATCGGCCGCCAGCACCGCAAGGGCCGGGACAACACCCTCGCCGCCGGGCCCGACGACGTGGGCAGCCCCTGGGCCATCGGCGCCGCCGAGGGCGGGCACACGGCGCTGCACCCCGAGCTGGGCACCTTCGACGACTTCGACGCCATGGTGGCCGAGGCCCGGGACCAGGGCATGGAGATCGCCCTTGACTACGCCCTCCAGTGCGCCCCCGACCACCCCTGGGTGGGCGAGCACCCCGAGTGGTTCCACCACCGGCCCGACGGGACCATCAGGTACGCAGAGAACCCGCCCAAGAGGTACCAGGACATCTACCCCATCAACTTCTGGCCCGAGGACGAGGCCGACCGGGTGGCGCTGTGGGAGGCGTCCCGCGACATCCTCACCTTCTGGATCGGCCACGGGGTGCGCACCTTCCGGGTCGACAACCCCCACACCAAGCCCATGGCCTTCTGGGCCTGGGCGATCCCCGACATCCAGCGGGCCCATCCTGACGTGCTCTTCCTGGCCGAGGCCTTCACCCGGCCCAAGGTCATGGCCAAGCTGGCCGAGGTTGGCTTCACCCAGAGCTACACCTACTTCACCTGGCGCACGACCAAGGCCGAGCTCACCGCGTACGTCACGGAGCTGAGCACCGGCCCCACGGCCGACTACATGCGGCCCAACTTCTGGCCCAACACCCCCGACATCCTCTCCGGGCCGCTGCGCAACGGCAGCCCGGCGGCTTTCCGCCTGCGCCTGTTGCTGGCGGCCACGCTCTCGCCCAGCTACGGCATCTACCGGGGCTACGAGTGGTGCGAGAACGAGCCCCAGAGCGACGCCAATGAGGAGTACCGCAACTCCGAGAAGTACGAGCTGCGGCCCCGGGGGTGGGACGACGAGGCCGGACCGCTCACACCTTTCGTCCGCCGGGTCAACCAGGCGCGCCGGGCCCACCCGGCGCTGGCCACCCTGCGCAACACCCGCTTCCACCACAGCTCCAAGGACGCCCTGCTCGTGTACTCCCGCGCCAGCGACGAGGGCGACGACCTGGTGCTGTGCGTGGTCAACCTCGATCCCGACCACTGGCAGGAGGACACGCTCTCCCTCGACCTGGGCGCCCTGGGCCTGCCCGGCGACGAGGCCTACGAGGCCCACGACGAGCTCACCGGCGCCACCTACACCTGGTACGGCCCCCACCCCTACGTCCGCCTGGACCCGGCCGAGCAGCCCGGCCACGTCCTGCACCTGCGGGCGGCCCGCCCGGCATGACCCTCCCCGACCCGGGCTTCAGCGGTGTCCCCTCGGGAAGCGCAGGCCTCACCTCCGACGAGCGCTGGTATCAGACGGCGGTGTTCTACGAGGTCGTGCTCCAGGGCTTCAACGACGGCAACGACGACGGCATCGGTGACCTCCGGGGCCTGATCGAGAAGCTCGACTACCTGCAGTGGCTGGGCGTCGACTGCATCTGGCTCCTGCCCTACTACCAGTCCCCCATGCGCGACGGCGGCTACGACATCAGCGACTTCTTCACCCTCCACCCCGAGTACGGTGACCTGGGCGACGCCGTGGCCTTCGTGGAGGAGGCCCACCGCCGGGGCATCCGGGTCATCTCCGACCTGGTCATGAACCACACCAGCGACGCCCACCCCTGGTTCGCCGAGTCCCGCTCCGACCGCACCAACCCGAGGGCCGACTGGTACGTGTGGAACGACGACGACCAGCGCTGGCCCGAGGCCCGCATCATCTTCGTCGACACCGAGCCCTCGAACTGGACCTACGACGCCCAGCGGGGCCAGTACTACTGGCACCGCTTCTTCCACCACCAGCCCGACCTCAACTACGACAACCCCGAGGTGGGCGAGGCCATGCTCGATGTCGTGCGCTACTGGCTCGACATCGGCCTCGACGGCTTCCGCCTCGACGCCGTGCCCTACCTCTTCGAGCGCGACGGCACCAACGGGGAGAACCTGCCCGAGACGCACGAGTACCTGCGCCGGGTGCGCAAGGAGGTCGACTCGATGTACCCGGGCCGGGTGCTGCTGGCCGAGGCCAACCAGTGGCCGGCCGACGTGGTCGACTACTTCGGCTCCGACGACGAGTGCCACATGTGCTTCCACTTCCCGCTCATGCCCCGCATGTTCATGGCCCTGCGTCGCGAGCAGCGCTACCCGATCACCGAGATCCTGGCCCAGACGCCGGCCATCCCCGAGGGGTGCCAGTGGGGCATCTTCCTGCGCAACCACGACGAGCTGACCCTGGAGATGG
>JADDRA010000105.1 GCA_016781105.1 Actinomycetota bacterium
GGGCTGGCGGCGGCGGCCGCGCTGGGCACGCTGGCGGCGCCGACCGTCGGCCAGGTCCTCGGCGCTCGGGCCGGGCTGGCCCTGGCCCTGGCCGTGGCCGGGGCCGGCTACGCCGCCGCCGGGCTGGTGGCCGACCCGGCCCGGCCCCTGGTGGCGGCCCTGGCCCTGGGGGTGGGCACGGCCAGCTCCATGGTCGCCGCCGTCCTCGGGCGGGCCCTGCTCCACACCGCCGCCGGCCAGGTGGTGGAGGGGTCCCACCTGGTCGCCTTCCACGCCCGGGTCTGGGCGGGCATCCCCTTCGGGGCGCTCCTTGGAGGGGGACTGGCCCGATCCCTGGGGGTGGCGGGCCTGGTGGTGGTCAGCGGCGTGGTGTGCGCGGGGGCGGCGCTGGCCACGGTTGCTGTGCGAGCTCGTCCCCACGAGCAAGGGCGAGGGCGTGGTACCCGTCTTGCCGGCGAGGTGTCGTGATCGCGCGCGCGACGATGACAGACGTAGGACGGCTGCCACCCCCTCGTGACGTAACAGGGAGAACTTCCGCTCGAGCTCGGCAACCCATCTGCCGATGGCTAGCCCAGGGATGCTCCAATCGCGAGACAAAGGCCCGACAACAGGGGGCGGAAGAGGGTTTGGTGGGTGCTGTTCGCTGCGCCACGCCCTGGCCCAGGTCGGGGTGCACGACCTGGAGACGCTGGCTGTTCGGGGAGCCGTACCGGTCTGGGAGCAGCTGCGGGCGGCCGGACTGTTCGACTGCGCACACAGCCTCTTGGCCCTCGAGGGCGCTATCCGTGGCGTGCGCTGCGCTGAGCTCGATGTCGGCGTTCGTGCCGCCCGGCGCGCCCACGCGGAAGGGACGAGCCGGTAAAGGTGCTCGGGATCGACAACGTCCTGCTCGCGGTCGGACTTGGACCAGGCTCGGGCCTTCTACGGCCGGGCCTTGGGGCTGACCGAGAAGTTCGCCTTCCCCCCCAGGCGGGCATCGTCGGCTACCGCCTCGGCGACGAGGACCCGGGGTTGCTCCTGCGCCACGACCCGACCCTCGCGCCCTCGCCGCCCCGTCGTTCGCCCCGGGTGTGGTTCGAGGTGCCCGACGCCCGGGCGGCAGCGGAGGGGTTGAGCGACCGCGGGGTCCTCCCTGTCGAGCCCGTCAGGCAGCTCCGCACAGGCTGGGTCGTGGAGGTCGCCGATCCGTGGGGCAACGTCGTCGGCCTCACCGACTACCTCCTGGCACCGGAGCGGGCTCGCCCGCCGGGCTCGACCACCGGTTGAGGCCCACCCCGGGACGAGCCGACGGCGCGCGGTGAGGCATGCGGGGAGAAACGGAAAATGGGTTGACGGGCACCCATCGGCGTGGTCGGATTCCCCCGTGTCCCGGGCGCGCCGGGGCCGAGCGCGCTGGGGAGGTGCGATGACGCAGCAGCGAGCCGTAGCCGGGATCAGCCAGGTGCCCGCCTACCTCGCGCCGCGTGCGGTCGTCGCACCGTCCTGCCAGGACGGCGCCAGCCGCCGTCCCCGGCTCGACCTGTTCGTGCCCACCTGCACCGGTACCGACCTCGCCACCCCGGACATGCCCGGTGCCGGGTGGCCCCTCCACGGATTCGTCTCCCTGGCGGAGCCGATCCCCGCAGGGCGACGCAACGGCATTCCCGCCTCCGGCCCCCGCCGGTCCCAGGAGCCTTCGACGTAAGCGACACCCAAGCGTCGAGGTCACCAGGCCGTCGGGACACCCCGACGGCCTTTCTGATTTTTCGGCGCCCTCCGCCACGACCCGGAAGGAACCCCAATGGCAACCCACGTGCCGATCGACGAGGAGTCATCCGCCGACGTCCGGTCGTCGGCGGCCTGCAACGACGGCACCACCACCATGGTCGACCTCTTCTTCTCCGAGGACCTTCACGACATCGCCCGGGCCAAGCACCTGTGCTCGGCGTGCCCGGTGCGCCGGCCCTGCCTGCAGGGCGCGCTCGAGCGCCAGGAGCCGTGCGGGGTGTGGGGCGGGGAGCTGATCGCCAACGGCCGGGTGCTGGCCCACAAGCGCCGGCGGGGCCGCCCCCCCAAGCACCGGCCGGCCGAGGTCATGGTGATCGACGGCGTCGACGTGGTCGTGGTTCCCGAGATCCGCTCCGCCTAGGACGTCCCGGGCCCGTCCGCGAGGGGCCGGGCCTGGAGGGCGGGGATATCCTCGCCCCATCGACACGACCTCCACCAACGAGGAGCCCGAGGCGGACGAGCAGCCCGAGGCGGGCGAGGTGGGCGAGGCGCCCGGACGGCGCGCGCCGCCCCGGCGCCGCCGGCTCCACCCGTTGCTCCTCGGATCCGTGGCCGCGGTCGCCGCCCTGGCCGCCGCCATGGCCACCGTGGCCCTGTTCGGCGCGCTCGCAGGCGACGAGGCCGCTCGGCCCGAGCCCGAGGTCACGCTCGAGCTGTCGGCCGAGGACCAGGACCCCGATGCGGGCCTCGTCGGCGAGGACGTCACCGGCGACGTCCTGCCCGCCTCCACCTTCTCCCGCCTCGACGGGGGTCTGGGCTCCTTCGCCGACTACCGGGGACGACCCCTCGTCGTCAACTTCTTCGCCTCGTGGTGCACGCCCTGCGTGGCCGAGATGCCGGAGTTCGAGGCCGTGCACCAGGAACGGGGCGACCAGGTTGCCTTCGTGGGGGTCAACCTGCGCGACCAGGTGGGAGCGGCGCAGGCCCTGGTCGAGACGACCGGAGTCACCTACGACATCGCCCGCGACCCGGCCGGTGACCTCGCCTCCGCCCTCGGCGTGGTGGCCATGCCCTCGACGTTCTTCGTGGCCCCCGACGGTCGGGTGCTCGACGCCGCGCCCGGGCAGCTCTCCGCCGACGAGCTGCGCCAGCGGGTCGACGAGCTGGTGGGCTCGTGACCCCGGTCGGGCGATGATCGACGCGCCCTTGGCCTATGCCTTCACCGCCGGGCTGGTGGCCACGGTCAACCCCTGCGGCTTCCCCATGCTGGCGGCCTACCTGTCGTACTTCATGGGCGCCGACGACGCCGAGGCCGACGCCAGCGGACGGGTGCCCCGGGCCCTGGTGGCCGCCGCAGCGGTGTCGCTCGGCTTCCTGGCCACCTTCTCGGTCCTGGGCGTGCCGGTCAACGTGGGGATGACCTGGATCTACCGGGCCATGCCCTGGCTCACCCTCGTGATCGGCGCCGCCCTGGTGGCCCTCGGGCTCGGCCTGCTGCGGGGTCGGCGCCTCGAGCTGGCCCTGCCTCGCCTCGAGCGGGGAGGCGACAGCCGGCGGTTCGGCTCCATGGTGCTCTTCGGCGTGTCCTACGCGGTGGCGTCGCTGTCGTGCACGCTGCCCATCTTCCTCACCGTGGTGGCGGGCACGGTGGAGCGGACCGACCCGCTGTCGGGCCTGCTGGCCTTCGTGGCCTACGGGCTGGGGATGAGCCTGGTGCTGCTGGCCGTCTCGGTGGCCCTGGCCCTGGCCCGGGAGTCGATGGTGCGCCGGCTGCGCCAGGCCCTGCGCTACGCCGATCGCATGGCCGGCGCGCTGCTCGTGGTGGTGGGCGCCTACCTGCTGTACTACGGCGTCTACGCCATGGACCCGGCCAACTCCCCGGCCGTCAGCCCCGTCGGGGTGGTCGGCGGCTGGTCGTCCTCGGCCGCCACCTGGCTGGCCCAGGGGGGGACGGGCCTGGGCCTGGTGCTGGCCGTGCTGGTGCTGGGCGCGGCCGGGGGTGTGGCGCTGCGGCGCCGGCGGGCCCGCCCCGCTGCTCTGGCCGTGGCGGCCGGCGATCGCCGGGGCTAGGCGAGGGGGCCGGGCGTGGAGCTGCGCATCTTCACCGAGCCCCAGCAGGGTGCCTCCTACGGTGACCTCCTGGCCGTGGCCCGGGCCAGCGAGGCGCTGGGGTTCGACGGGTTCTTCCGCTCGGACCACTACCTGAAGATGGGCAAGGTGGCCGGCGAGCCCGGCCCCACCGACGCCTGGATCACCCTCGCCGCCCTGGCCCGGGAGACCGAGCGGGTGCGCCTGGGCACGCTCATGAGCGCGGCTACCTTCCGCCATCCCGGCCCGCTCGCCATCGCCGTGGCCCAGGTTGACGACATGAGCGGGGGACGCGTCGAGCTGGGCCTGGGGGCGGGGTGGTACGAGGAGGAGCACCAGGCCTACGGCATCCCCTTCCCGCCGGTGGCCGAGCGCTTCGACCGCCTGGCCGAGCAGCTCGCCGTCGTCACCGGGCTGTGGTCGACGGGGGAGGGGCAATGCTTCTCCTACCCCGGCCGCCACTACGGCCTCGAAGGCTCCCCCGCCCTGCCCAAGCCCCGCCAGCGGCCCCACCCACCGATCATCATCGGCGGCTCGGGACCGTCGCGCACCCCGGCGCTGGCTGCTCGCTTCGCCGCCGAGTTCAACCTGCCCTTCTCCCCGGTCACCGACTTCGTGACCCAGCGCGACCGGGTGCGCCGGGCGTGCGAGGTCATCGAGCGGGATCCGGACTCGATGCTGTGGTCGGTCGCCCTGGTGGTGTGCTGCGGAACCGACGAGGCCGAGCTGGCCCGCCGGGCGGCGGCCATCGGGCGGGAGCCCGACGAGCTGAGGGCCAACGGGGCGGCCGGGCTGCCCCACGAGGTCGTCGAGGCACTGCGCCGCTACGGCGACGCCGGGGCTCAGCGGGTCTACCTCCAGGTGCTCGACCTGGCCGACCTCGACCACCTGGCCCTGGTGGCCGAGCAGGTGCTGCCCGAGGTGGCCTGACGTTGGCCGGCACCGGAGGAGGAGGAGGAGGCGCACAGGGACCACGGCCGTCCCCGGTGGTCGAGGCCGAGGTGGCGGCCTCGCTGGCCCGCTACCAGTCAGGCAAGGCCAGCGACGCCGAGATGGCCGCCCTGATGCAGCAGCTCATCAACACGGGGAGCATCCAGGCCCTCCAGGGGGTCAGCCGGGAAGGTGAGCCGCCGCCCCAGGTCTGGGCCAGCATCATCCCCGTCGGCCGGCGCCTCGACATCTGGATCGACGGCGAGCGCCGGGGCTCGGCCAGCAACGCCACCCTCGCTCGCTACCGGGTGGTGGCGGCCGCCCGCCCCGCCACGGTCACCTGGACCGATCCCTTCACGGCGCGCTGGAAGCGTTCGGAGGCAGACGCATCGGGCTGACGGGCTCGGGCGCAAACCCGGAGGCGAAGCACGGGGGTGGCCGCGAGGATCGGGCATGGCTCACCCCCACTGGCCGCTGTTCGACCTCGCCGTGCGCACCCCTCGCATCGAGGTGCGCTACCCCGACGACGAGCTGCTCTTCGAGCTGGCCGCCCTGCCTGCCGACGGCGTCCACGATGCGGCGGCCATGCCGTTCCTGCACCCCTGGACCCGAGCCCCGTCCCCCGAGCTCGAGCGCTCGGCCCTACGGCACTGGTGGGGGCACCGGGCCTCGTGGTCGCCCGAGCAGTGGGTGTTCACTGGCGCCGTCCTCGTGGAGGGCCGGCCCGCCGGTGTCCAGACCCTCCAGGGCCAGCACTTCGCCGTGACCCGGGCGCTGTCGACGGGCTCGTGGCTGGGGCGGCGCTTCCAGGGCCGGGGCATCGGCACCGAGATGCGCGCCGCCCTGTTGCACCTCGGCTTCGCCGGGCTCGGGGCCGAGGTGGCCTACAGCGGGGCGTTCGAGGACAACCCGGCGTCGCTCGGGGTGTCGCGCGCCCTCGGCTACGTCGACAACGGCGACCGGCTCCACGACCGGGAGGGCCGGCCCGCCCGCGAGATCGGGTTGAAGCTGACCCGGGACCGTTGGGAGCGACGCCGCCGCCACGACATCGAGCTGCGAGGCCTCGACGCCTGCCGGGAATGGTTCGGCGCCTGAGCCCGAGGGGGGCGCCAGCTCAGGTGTTGGTCTCGTCGCCGGGGAGGCGCGGCAACTCCGGGGGAGCCGGCCATCTCGCCCGGGCACAGGTCGCAGTGGGTGCCGAGGGTGTAGGAGGTCATCGACAGCGACCCCACGGCTAGCCTCCACGAGCACCTCGGCGCCAGCTCCCCCGGCCGACGCCAGCCCGGCCAGGTAGAGCAGGGGGATGAAGTGGTCGGGGGTGGACACGGCTCGGCCGAAGGCCTCGTGGCCCTGGAGGCGCTCGACCTCCTCGGGCGAGGAGGCCATTTCCCGGGCGGCGTCGTCGAAGCGACGGGTCCAGTCGAAGCCCGACGACGGTCGCGACCAGTCGATCCTGCCCAGGTTGTGCACGACGTTGCCACTGCCCACGACCAGGATGCCCCGGGCCCGGAGCGGGGCGAGCCTGGCCCCGAGATCGACGTGGAAGGCGGAGGGCTTGAGGGCGTTGATCGAGAGCTGGACCACGGGCACCTCGGCGTCGGGGAAAAGGCGTGGACGAGCACCGACCACGTGCCGTGGTCCAGGCCCCAGCTGTCGAGGTCGAGCCCGACGCCCGTCGGGTTGACCACCTCGGCGACCTCGGCGGCCACCTCGTGTGCTCCGGGAGCGGGGTAGTCAACGGCGAAGAGCTCGTCGGGGAAGCCGTAGAAGTCGTGGATGGTGCGAGGACGGGCCATGGCGGTGACGGCCGTGGCGTTGGTGTACCAGTGGGCGGAGACGACCAGGATCGCCGGGGTCGGGGCACGGAGGCGCCGAACGCCCGCCACGCCTCGGTGTAGCGGTTGCGGTCGAGTGCGTTCATCGGGTTGCCGTGGCCGAAGAAGGCGGCGGGCATGAGTGGGGGAGCGGCCGTCGTCGTCTCCTGTCGCTAGGGCGCGAGGCGCTCCGCCAGCCAGGGCTGGCCGGGAGCCGACCGCCGGTAGCGGTGCCGGTCGTGCAGGCGGTCGGAGCGGCCTTCCCAGAACTCGAGGCGCTCGGGCACGACCACGTAGCCACCCCAGAACGGGGGCAGGGGGATGTCGTCGGTGCCGGCGAAGCGAGCCTCCAGCTCGGCCAAGCGGTCGTCGAGGGCCTGGCGGCTCTCGATCACCTCGCTCTGGGGCGAGGCCCACGCCCCCAGCCGGCTGCCCCGGGGCCGGGTGGCGAAGTAGGCCGCCGACTCCTCGGCCGAGAGCTGCTCGGCCCGGCCGGCCACCCGCACCTGGCGGGCCAGCGCTGGCCACACGAAGGCCAGGGCACACGCCGGATTGGCGGCCAGATCGGTGGCCTTGGCGCTGCGGAGGTTGGTGAAGAACCGGAAGCCCCGTTCGTCGACCCCCTTCAGCAGCACCGCTCGAGCCGAGGGGCGGCCGTGGGCGTCGGCGGTGGCCAGGACCATGGTCGTCGGCTCCACCACCTCGGCGGCCACCACGGCGTCGAGCCACTCTCGAAAGCGGGCCAGCGGATCGAGGGGTGGGGAGCTCACGCCGCCAGTCAACCTCACAGGGGCAGGCCCAGCTGCGTCGGTGGTGGCGTGCTCGGTGCGCGCCTCGGCACCGGTGGCGCCGGCATCGCCGGCTCGCTCCGAGGGGCCCGGTTGCGGCGGATCGACACCCGCCGGCCGCGGTGGCGGTCGATGGCGTCCTGCAGGCGCCGGTGCACCTGGCGGTGCAGCTCCGGGGGCGCGTACACGCCCTGGTAGAGCTGCTCGTAGCGCGCCACCAGGTGGGGGTGACTGCGCGCCAGGTGGCGAAGGAACACCTCCCGCGTGCCCGGCTTCAGGTAGACGAGCTGGCCTCCCGAGATGTTCGACGCCCCTGCCTCGGCGCACGCCGCCACCACCGCGTCCAGCTGGGCGGCGCCGTCGGACAGCCCTGGCAGCACGGGCGCCACCAGCACGCCGCAGCGCACCCCGGCGGCCCGCAGGCGGGCCACTGCCTCCACCCGGCGCAGGGGATGGGGGGCGCTGGGCTCGGTCGCCTGCCACACCTCGGGATCGAGGGTGCCGATCGACAGGTTCACGCTGACGTCGGTGCGCCCGCCGGCCTCGACCAGCAGCTCGAGGTCGCGCAGCACCAGCGTCGACTTGGTGAGGATCGAGAAGGGGTTGGCCACCTCGGCCAGCACCTCGACCAGGCCTCGGGTCAGGCCGTAGATCCCCTCGCAGCGCTGGTAGGGGTCGGTGTTGGTGCCCATGGCGATGGCGTCCCCGGCCCATCTCCGGGGGGACAGCTCGACCCGCAAGCGCTCGACCGCGTTGACCTTGACCACCACCTGGCGCTCGAAGCCCTCGTCGATGTCGAGCTCCAGCCACTCGTGGGAGGGGCGGGCGAAGCAGTTGTGGCTGACGACGCCGTTGGCCACGAAGTCGCCGGTTCCCGTGGTGATGTCGAACATGGGCAGGTCGACCCCCAGGGCTTCGATCGACCGGATGCGCCGATCGGCCGCCTCGTCCCCCTCGTCGACGCCTGCCCCCGGGTGGCGCACGCCGACGAGGCACTGGCCGGCGCGCAGGTGGGGGCGGGGCTCTCCGCTCCCGTCGGTGGCGGTGACGTGCCGCCAGCCTCCAGGGGTCAGGAAGCGGTGATCACCGCTGGCGACGACCGCCGACCCGTCGGCCAGGGTGACGCGGTGGGCGGGCCGGACCGATCGCCAGTGGGCCAGGACCTCGGTGGTGACGAGCCGGCGTGCTCCTGTTCGCCCCCGGGTGCCGACGAGGGCGTCGCCGGTCCTGAGCTCGGCGATGGGCCTGGTGCCCCCGCCGGCGAGCATGACGGGCGTCTCGCCGGCGAGGCAGTAGCTGCAGGCATGGCTGCAGCCCCGGTAGGCGTTGACGGTGTGACGGAACGGCAGCCCGGAGGCGGCGCCCAGGCTGTTGATGATCGTGCGGGCCCGGACGTGGAGGAACTCCATGCCGGCGAAGGCCCCCCGTCCCGCCCGGCGCTCGACCACGTCGCTCGCGGGCTGGTCGAACAGGGGGTCCTGGGCGCCTTCGGCGCCCGCCCCGCCGGGCTGCTCGTCATCGGTGATCGGCCAGCGCACGTCCGCATGCTAGCCAAACGCACGTTCGAGCGAAGCGAGGGCATCCCGGTCCCCGCCGGTCGCCTCGGTATCGTCGAGCCGGTGATGCGCCAGGATCGTCGCCTCCACTACGTCCTGACGGCTGCAGCCAGCGGGCTCTTCGGCGTCCTCATCGCCTCGATCGCGTACGGAGGAGCCCCGCCCGCGCCCATCAGCGATGTCATCGTGGATGCCTCCACCTCCACGACCAGGCCCGCGCCGCTGCCCACCACGAGCCTGCCGGTGGTCACCGTCCCCGAGGAAGAGACGACCACGACGACACCGGTGCCCACCACCGCGTCGACCACCACCACGACCGCGGCCGACGAGCCCACCTCCACGACGGAGCGGCCTCGGCGGACGACCACGACCCGCCGGCCCACGACGACCACCACCGAGCCTCCACCTCCACCTACGACGACCGAGGCGCCCACGACCACCGCCGCGCCACCCGAGGGGGCCGCGTCGACCTGAGGACCGGGGGGCGCGGGCACCAGGGCCGGCGCCAAAGGAAGGCCGCTCAGCGCGGGGACGTCTCCCGGTGGTTGGCGCCGTGGGCCCGCACGAAGTCGTTGACCTGGTAGTAGGCGTCGATCGACTCCCCGGCGTCGCCCCAGAACCCCTCGAGGACGTCGAGCTCCATGGTGCCCTGGTCCACGTACCAGTTGTTGACGTCGGTGATCTCGAGCTCGCCCCGGCCCGAGGGGGTGAGGCGGGAGACGACGTCGAAGACGTCCCCGTCGTAGAAGTACAGGCCCGTCACCGCGAACTGGCTGGGAGGGTCCTCGGGCTTCTCGAGGATTCGGGTCAACCGGCCCTCCTCGTCGAGCTCGGGCACGCCCAGGTGGCGCAGGTGGGCCGGGTCGGCGACCGGGGACAGGACGATGCGAGCGCCCCGGTCCTGGGCGGCGAAGGCCTCGACCATGGGCCGAAGGGAGCGCTCGACGATGTTGTCGGCCAGCATGACGAGGACCTTGTCGCCCCGCACGAAGCGCTCGGTCAGGCCCAGCGCCTCGGCGATGCCGCCCGGTCGCTCCTGGTAGGCGTAGAGCAGGCGCTCGATGCCGTACTCCTCCCCGTTGCCGAGCAGGCGGAAGAACTCCCCGGCGTGGGTCCCCCCCGTCACCACCATGATCTCGTTGACCCCGGCGCCCACCATGGCCTCCACCGCGTAGGTCACCATGGGTCGGTCGTAGATGGGCAGCAGGTGCTTGTTGGTGATGCGGGTCAGGGGGTGGAGCCGGCTCCCGGTCCCCCCGGCCAGGATCACGCCCTTGATCGCTCCCAACGGGAGTCAGGCGCCGGGGGCGGCCAGCCGGGGGAGCGACACGGCCTGGCAGGCGAAGGCCTCGGGGTCGCCCCCGGCCAGGGCCACCATGCGGGCCGCGGCCTCGTCGAGGCGGGCCTCGGGGAGCTGCCCCGAGCGCACTGCCGCCACCAGCGCGTCGCGCATGCTCCGGGCCTGGCTGCCGTCGGTGGTCAGCACGGCGTCGGCTCCCGCCGTCACGGCCAGGACGGCCGCCTCGGGGAACGACCACCGCAGGTTCACCGCTCCCATGCCCACCGAGTCGGTGATGGCCACCCCCTCGAAGCCCATCTCCCGCAGGAGCTGGTAGGCCCGGGGAGCCAGGCTGGCGGGGAGGCTGGGATCGAGGCTCGTGTAGGCGATGTGGTCGAGCATGACCGCGGGGACGCCGGCGTCGATCAGCTCGGCGAAGGGCACGAGATCGTGCTGGCGCAGCTCGTCGATCGAGGCGTCCACCACGGGAAGCTCCAGGTGGGTGTCGTCGAGCACCCGGCCGTGGCCGGGAAAGTGCTTGGCGGTGGGGGCCACGCCGGCGGCGGCCAGGCCCCGCGCCCAGGCCAGCCCGTAGGTCGACGCCGTCTCGGGGTCGGCCGAGAAGGAGCGGTCGCCGATGATGCCGTCGACGCGCCCCTCGTCCAGGTCGACCACGGGGGCGAGGTCGAGGTCGATCCCCAGCGCGGCCAGGTCGGAGCCGACCTCCTCGGCCAGGGCCTGCACCTCGGCGGGCGAGCGGGTGCTGGCCAGGGTGCGGGCCGGGGGCGTGGAGCCGATCACGTCGCGGAAGGTCGAGACCCGGCCCGACTCCTCGCCGGTCACGATCACGAGCGGGCGGGGGGCCAGGGCCCGAAGGTCGCTGGTGAACTGCCCGATCTGGGCGCTGGACTCGACGTTGGGCGAGGTGATGAGGACCCCGCCCACCCCGACGTCGAGAATCTCCTCGACCATGGGATCCGACGAGGCGGTGGCGCCGGGCAGGCCGACCACCAGGACCTGGGCCGCTCGCTCCTCGACGGGAGCGGGGGTGCACCCAGCGGGGCGAGCCGCCGGGGCGGCGGGGCCGGGCGGGGTGGGCACGGCCGCCTCGGGAGCACCCGGGGGGGCCGCCGCGGGGCCGGGGCCGCCGCAGGCCAGGACGGTGACGCCGGCGACGAGCAGCCACGCCATCCGAACCGCCCCTCGGTGCACCGGGGAACGCTACCCGGCCGACTTCGGGCTGCGAAGGTCGCGGTGTTTGCCGGGCTGAGGGGAACGGGGAGGGCAGGAACGTGGCCCGCCGCGCCTCGCCCGCCGGTCCCCCCGCCGCCACCGTGCGCGGCGCTTCGGGCGGCGTCGGCCGGTCCTCGTCCCCCGGGGCCGAGGCACTCAGCGACGACCTGCGCCGGGGGGCCGGCGCCGCCCTCGGGGCCCGCCGCCGCGTCGCCGGGCTGACCCTCGGGGCCATGGGCTCGATGGGGATGGTGGCCGCCTACCAGTTCGGGCTGCTGCGCCACCTCCCCGAGCCTCCCCTGCCCGGCTTGGACTCCGACCGGGTTGACGCCTCGGGGGAGGCCTACCAGGTGCTCGGAACCCCCGACGCCGCCCTGGGGCTGGCCAGCTACGCCGCCACCCTGGCCCTGGCCGGGATGGGGGGTCGGGACCGGGCCCGGGACCGCCCCTGGCTGCCCCTGGCCCTGGCGGCCAAGACGCTGCTCGACGCCGCCTCCGGCGCCTACCTGGCCCTGGAGCAGGGGACCAAGCACCGCCGCTTCTGCACCTGGTGTCTGATCGCCGCGGGGTCCAGCGTGGCCATGGTGCCCGCCGCCCTGCCCGAGGCCCGCACCGCGTGGCGCCACCTGCGCCGAGGGCGCTGACGCACGGCTCCCGCCGATCGACCTACGGTGACACTCCGACCACGACGACGACGGCAAGGAGATCCACCATGACCATGCGACGACGTACGGCTGCCGGGCTGGTCGCCCTGCTCCTCCTCGGCGGGGTGACCACGACCGGCTGCGGCGACGATCCGGGCGAGGACGAGATCGGCGACGGGGAGATCATCGACGAGGGCGACTGAGCCTCCGGCCGAGGCCACGCCCCGGGAGCCCGTCCGGGCACTGCCGGAGGGGCCGCCGGTCGTCGTCAGGGGACTACCGGCCGTTGACGCTCCAGTGCCAGGGCTCGGCGGGCAGGTTGTAGAAGCCGAAGCCGGCGGCGTTGGCCGCCAGCCAGCGGAAGCCGGGGTTGGCACGCGAGGTGATCAGTGAGCCGTTGTAGGTGAAGTCGACGGCCAGGCCCTGCTCGTGCATGGAGGAGCCCGGTCGGGCGGTGGGCGGCGAGCACTGCGAGGCGGGCATGTCGTAGGCGGCGTAGTCGCTGGAGCCGCAGTTGCTGCGGCGAAGGGCGACCTGGGACGAGGGGTCGCGGTAGCCGCCCCCGCCGAAGGTCATCCCGTCGGCGTCGGCCGCACTGAGCAGAGCCTGTAGGGACTCGGCGATCTGGCTGCTCACCCGGATGCCCCGCACGGACACGATCGATCCACTGCCCTGGATGGTCGGGGCCGAGCGGCTGGGGGCGGGGGCGGCGGCCCGTGAGGACGACTCCCCGGGCGAGCCGGCCCCCGCCCGGCTGCTCCGGCTTCCCCGGTCGCCCCGCCGGGCCTGGGCTGCCTCGGCCTGCGCGGCCTGGGCGGCCCGGCTGGCCCGGAGCTGTTCCGCCACCCGGGCTTCGTCGGCTCGGATCTGCTCGGCCAGCTCGGCGTCGAGCGAGGCCAGGGACGCCGCCTCGGCCAGGGTGGCGTCGAGGCGCGCCTCGACCGAGGCGGCGAAGTCGGCCTGCTGGGTGCGGGCCTGTTCGAGCTTCTCGACCCGCTGGGCCACCTCGGTCCGCTCCTGTTCGGCTCGGACCGACGCCTGCTCGGCCTGCTGGCGGCTGCGGGCCAGGTCCTCGCGTGCGGCCCGCAGCTCGTCGAGCAGGGCGGCGTCGCGCTGGGCCCGGAAGTCGAGCATGGCCCGGCGCCGGGAGGCGTCGGCGATCGACTCCGACCTGAGCACCATGCTGGCGTCGGGGGTGCTGGGCCGCATGTACTCCTCGACGGCGACCTCGCGCACCATGGCCTCCAAGCCCCCGATCCTCTCGGCAGCCCGGCGCTCCTGCTCCTGGGCCTGGGTCAGGCTGGCCGCGGCCAGCTCGGCGGTCCGTTGGGTGTCGCGCAGGAGGGCCTGCTGGTCGGTGACGTTGGCCTCGAGGTCGGCCAGCGCCCGGGTCACCTCCTCGTTGGTGGCCTCGAGGGCGTCGAGCTCGCCCGCCACCGCCGCCTGCTCGGAGCGGACGCGCTCGCGCTCGGCACGGGGATCGGCCCGCTCGGCGGCGCCGGCGGGCGACGGGGCCGTCACGGCGAGCAGGGCGAGCACCAGCCCGCCCGCCACCGCTCGCGCCCTGCCCCCTGCCGCTGGCTGCACGCGCCATCCCCCTCGGCTCTGCGTCTGGTTCCCAACCGGCGCCAGCGGCACGTCCCGCTGCGGTCACGGGCTCGTCACACTGTGACACACCGGCGGGGGTGCGGGAAACAGTCGTCCCAGTCCCTCCTAGAGCCGGGGAGGAGCCGGGCCACCGAGAGGGGCTCGAGCAGGGGCTCGGCGGCGATCCCGAGGGCGACCACGCCGGCCCCGCACACGAGGGTGGCCAGCCCGGCCCAGCGGCCGAGGACGGGGACGGGGCCGGCCAGGGGCTCGAAGTAGCTCGGGGCCAGGACCCGTAGGTAGTAGGCCAGCGAGATCACGCTGTTGACCACGGCCACCACGGCCAGCCAGGCCAAGCCGGCGTCGACGGCGGCCCCGAAGAGCAGCAGCTTGGCGCCGAAGCCGGCGAGGGGGGGCACGCCCACCAGGGACAGCAGGCCGAGCACCAGCACCAGGGCGAGGATGGGCCGGGCTCGGGCCAGGCCCGCGTAGGCACTGCGCTCGGTGCGGCCCCGCAGCTCGACGACGACTCCGAAGGCGGCCAGGTTGGCCAGCGCGTAGGCAGCCAGGAAGTAGACCAGGGCGGCGACGGCCAGGTCGCTGCGGCCCAGGGCGGCCACGGCCATGAGGCCGTAGCCCGACTGCGACACGGCCGACCACCCGAGCAGGCGGCGCACGTCGTCCTGGCCCAGGGCGGCCAGGTTGCCCAACGTCATGGTGGCGGCGGCTAGGGCGGCCACCAGAGCCCGCCAGCCCACGTCGGCCTCGGGCAGGGTGAGGGCCAGGCGGCCGAGCGCCACCAGGGCCCCGAGCTTGGGGGCCACGGTGAGGAAGGCGGCCACCGGGGCGGGGGCTCCCTCGGCCACGTCGGGGACCCAGGCGTGGGCGGGCACGGCCCCCAGCTTGAAGGCCAGGCCCAGCACCATCAGGCCGGTCCCAGCCACCAGGGCCACGGAGTCAGCGCCGGGCAGGGCGCCGGCCAGGCCGGCCAGGGTGGTGGTGGCGCCCAGGCCGAAGAGCAGCACGGCGCCGTACACCAGCCCGGCGTTGGTCAGGGCGCCGAGGAGGTAGTACTTCATGGCCGCCTCCCCCGAGCGGGGGTCGCCCCGGTGGTAGGCGGCCAGGACGTAGCCGGTGGCCGAGGACAGCAGCAGGCCGAGGATCACGGCCATGAGGTCGGAGGCCCCGGCCAGCACGACCGCGCCCAGGGTGGAAGCAGCAGCAGGCTGTAGTACTCGCCCTGGCGGGCGTCGCTCCCGAACCATTCCACCGACAGGGCCACGGTGACGGCGGCCACCGCCAGCAGGACGAGCTTGAGCCACACGGCCACGTCGTCGGCGGCGTAGGTGTCGAAGAAGGTCAGGTCCTGGGCACCGCCGAGCATGGCGGCCGAGGCCACGGCGGCGACGGTGAGGGTGACCAGGGCGAGCACGGCGGCCCCGGGCTGGGCC